>JAQSWN010000003.1 GCA_029266615.1 Polyangiaceae bacterium | reverse complement strand
GCGCCGCGCGTGCAAACGTCCATGGCGGCGCTGGAGTCGGCGCGCGCGCTCGTCATCGTCGGCTCTTCGCTGATGGTATTTTCCGGGTTCCGCTTCGCCCGCGCGGCGGCGCGCCTCGGAATTCCGATCGCCGTCGTCAATCGGGGCAAGACGCGGGCGCACGAGCTGTCGTCGCTGCGCGTGGACGGGAATGTGGGCGAGCTGCTGGAAGGAGCGCTGCGGGCCGCCTCGTGAACGGCCCGCGCGCGCCGGCGTCGCTCAGCCCTTCAGCGTCGCGTTGACGCTGACGTCTGGTACCGCGGCCAGAGCCTTCGAAATCGGGCAGTTGGCTTTGGTGAACGCGATCTTCTCGTCGAACTGCCCCTGGTCCAAGCCTGGCACCACCGCCTCGACGGTAAGCTCGATCTTGGTCACGGTCGGGCCGGCGCCGAGCGTCACGGCCGCGGTCGTATTGATGCTGGTCGGCGGCTTACCGAGCTCGGTCAGCTGAGCCGCCAGGAACATCGAGAAGCAGCCGGCGTGAGCGGCCCCGATGAGCTCCTCCGGGTTGGTGCCCTTGCCGTTGCCTTCGAAGCGCGAGCCGAACGTGAAATTCGCCTCGAACCCAGTGCCCTTAACGCCGCCGTTGCCCTCTTTCAGGGTGCCGTTCCACGTCGCCGATGCTTGGGAAATTGACATAAGTCTCCTTGTTTTTCCGTAGGGCGTTGCCCGACAGCGCGTCCATAGGACGCCACCGTGCTGGCGGCTACCAATGCTTCATCCGGAACCCTTTCTCCTCGCCCTCCGCGGCGTCATACTTCGGCCGATGCGTTGGTCGCGGCTTTTCGCTACGCTTTCGGCTGCGGGCCTCGCGGCGTGCTCGGCGGCGCCGTCACCTAGGCCTCACCTGGCCGTCACGCCGGCTGCGGTCGTACCAGCGCCGCCCAAAGCAGTTCGTTCGACGACCATCGTGGACGCGCCGCCCAGCGCCGAGGCGCTCGCCGAAGCGCGCCACGTGCTGGGCCGCTTCAGTTTCGGCCCGCGCCCCGGAGAGGTGGAACGCGTGGCGCGGATGGGGCACGCCCGTTGGCTTGCGGCGCAGCTCGCAGGGCCGGAAGAGAGCCCGCTGCTCGAAGCCGCGCTCGTTCCGCACCGCGCTGCCTACGCGCCCCCGAAACAACTGGTCGAGGACTGGCTGGGCGAAGACTGGGAAGAGAGCGCGCGTACCGATCGTGAGCTGCGCCGCGAGACGCGCCCGTACTTCAAGGAGCACCTGCAACGGCTGGCTACGGCAGAGCTCACGCGTGACATCTTGAGCCGGCGGCAGCTGGAAGCGGTGATGACCGACTTCTGGGCGAACCATTTCAACGTGTTTGCCGGTAAAGGCTTCGTGCGGCTGTTCGAGGGCGACTACCTCGAGCGCGCCATTCGTCCGCACGCGCTCGGCAAGTTTTCGGACTTGCTGCTCGCGACCGCGCGTCACCCGGCGATGCTGCTTTACCTGGACAACGCGCAAAGCCGCAAAGAGAGTCGGAAGGTGCGCCAAGGCAAGGCGCGCCGCGGCTTGAACGAGAACTACGCGCGCGAGCTCTTGGAGCTGCACACCCTGGGCGTGGACGGCGGCTACACGCAAGAAGACGTACAGAGCGTGGCGCGCATCCTCACGGGGTGGAGCGTGGTGCGCCTCAGCGAAGGCGAAGGCGACTTCCAATTCGTGTTTCGCAAATCCGCGCACGACCGCGGCGAAAAGAAGGCTCTCGGCGAGGTGTTTCCCGCAGGCGAGGGCGAATCAGAAGGGCGCCGATTGCTGGAGCTGCTCGCTCGCCATCCGTCCACGGCTCGGCACGTGGCGCGGCGGCTATGCATCCGCTTCGTGGCGGACGAACCGCCAGCGTCGTGCGTGCACGCCGCCTCGCGGGCCTACACCCAAACAGAAGGCGACATTCGAGCCGTGGTCCGCGCGATCAGCGAAGACGCGAGCTTCTGGAGCCCGGCGGCGCGCGGCGTGAAACTGAAGACACCGCTGGAGCTCGTGGCCAGCGCGGCGCGAGCGCTCGGCGCGCACCCGGATGGCAGCTTGGTGCTCTCCAAAACCTTGGAACGCTTGGGGGAGCCCCTCCTCCAAGAGCGCGTGCCGACCGGCTACCCCGACAGCGAGCCGGAGTGGGCAAGTGGCGGCGGCATGCTCGCGCGCCTCAAGTTCGCCAGCGACTTGGGGGCGGGGCAGTTGCGCGGCCTTTCCGTGCCTTGGGAGGAGACGTTGCCGCTCGGCCCGGAGCTCACCGCGTCGCTGGCCCGCTTCGGCTCCTCCGTGCTCGGCTTGCCGGAGAGCTCGCGCACGCTGCGCCTCGTGCAGGAAGAAGTGAGCACGCTCTCCGAGCCCGAGCAGCGTCGCGCCGCTGCCGTCGCTCTCATCCTCGGTAGCCCGGAGTTTCAACGCCAATGAGTCGCTCTTACCTGTCGCGTCGCGCGCTGCTCGGCGGCACTTTGCTGGCTTCCACCAGCGTCTTGCTTCACGGAAATAGGAGCTTCGCAGCGGAGCCCGTTTCGGGCCGTCCCGTGCTCCTGTGCGTCTTCCTACGAGGAGCCGCCGACGGTCTGAACATCGTCGTGCCGCACGCGGAGCCCGAATACTACAAACTGCGTCCCTCCATCGCCGTGCCGCCGCCGGACAAAACCGGTGGCGCGATCGACTTGGACGGGCGTTTCGGCTTCAACCCAAGGCTCATGCCGCTCAAAGCCGCGTTCGACGCCAAAGAGCTCGCGGTCGTGCACGCCGTCGGCTCCCCGCATCCGACGCGGTCTCATTTCGAAGCGCAGGACTACATGCAGACCGGGGCCGTCGGCAATCGCTCGGCGGTTCACGGCTGGCTGGGTCGCTACCTCGCCAGCCGTCCCGAGCCGAACGAGAACATGCTGCGCGCGCTCGCGCTGTCGTCCCGCGCGCCACTCTCGCTGCGCGGCTACCGCGATGCGCTGGTAACCGAAAGCTTGAAGGAGTTTCGCTTGGGGGTGCGCGGAGAGCTTCAGCCCGTCCTGTCTCGCGGCTTCACTCGCCTGTACGAAGGCGAAGAGCAGCGGCTCGCGGAGCGCGCCGGCAAGCGAGCGCTGGGCGCCAGCGCGCTCGTCGCTCGGGTGCTCTCGGAGCAGAAGAAGGGCGGCAAATACCCGCGCGAAGCTCAAGATTTCCAGGACGTGGCAAAGCTCATCAAGGCCGACGTCGGCCTGGAAACAGCGTGGATCGATCTGGGCGGCTGGGACACTCACCGGTACCAAGGCAGCTCCGAGCGCGGTGAGCTGCCCCAGCAGCTGGAGCGGCTCGCGCAGGCGCTGGCCGCATTCCGCGCCGATCTGGGCCCCGCTTTCGAGCGCGTGCTCGTCGTGGTCATGAGCGAGTTCGGGCGTACCGCGCGCGAGAACGGCACCGGCGGCACGGACCACGGGCACGGCAACGCCATGCTGCTGCTTGGCGGCAAGGTGCAGGGTGGCCGTGTGCTCGGCTCCTTCCCAGGCCTCGAGCCCGAGCACTTGTTCGAGTCGCGCGACGTCCCGGTGACGACGGATTTCCGGGACGTGCTCGCGGAGGCGTGCGAACGGCACCTCGGCATGTCGGACGCGTCGCCGCTGTTCCCTGGCTACGAGTTGGATCGAAAGCGACGGCTGGGGTTCATTTAGCTAGGCTAGGCTCATGGCCGGGCCAGTTCAGCTCATCGACGAAGCGCTGCTCGACGCGACGCTCTCGCGCGCTGCGGGGTCGCCGCGCGGGCGCATCAACCACAACTTTCATCCCGACCTCGCCGCAAGCCTGCATCGCTTCCTCAACGCGTGGACGCGCGGCAGCTACGCGGCGCCGCACCGGCACCTGCTGGTGCCCAAGCCGGAGAGCTTCGTGATGCTCCGCGGTGAGCTCGCCCTGTTCGTGTTCGACGACGTCGGCACCGTCACCGAGCGGCACATCCTCGGTCGAGACGGCTTGCTCGGCATCGACTTGGCGCCCGGCCTTTGGCACACCGTCGCGGCCCTCACGGAGACGGCGGTGTGCTTCGAAGTGAAGGCGGGACCGTACGACGCGGCCACTGACAAACAGCTCGCGCCGTGGGCGCCACACGAAGGCGACCCCGCCGCCGCGGAGTACTTAGCGCGGCTCCTCGCCACGCTTTAGACGAAGAAATCCGGCAAGAGCTCGGAGTCGGGCACGTCCGCATATTGGCTGAAGTCAGTCATGCCCGCGCCGCGTAGCACCGCCTCGTCGATGAGGAACTGCCCCGTGAGATCGCGGCTGGGCGAGGTGAGCACGACGTGGGCTGCGTCCGCGACGATTTCCGGGTTACGGGCGCGCGCCATGGTGGAGTTCCCTCCCAAGAGGTTCTGCACCGCCGCGGTGCGGATCACGGTGCGCGGCCAGAGCGCGTTCACGGCGATGCCGTCCTTCTTCAGCTCTTCGGCCAGCCCGAGCACGCACAAGCTCATGCCGTACTTCGCGATGCTGTAGGCCAAGTGCGGTGCAAACCAGCGCGCCTCGTGGGTGAGCGGAGGAGAAAGCATCAAAATGTGTGGGTTAGCGGCGCGGCGCAGGTGCGGAGCGCACAGCTTCGAGCACAAGAACGTGCCGCGCGTGTTGACGCCGAACATCAGGTCGAAGCGCTTGAGGTCCGTGCTCTCCGTGCCGGTCAGGCTGATGGCGCTGGCGTTGTTGACGAGGATGTCGATGCCGCCGAACGCTTGCACCGTCGCCTCCACCGCCGCGGCCATCTGCTCCTCGAACCGCACGTCCGCGACGCACGCAAGCGCTTTGCCGCCCGCGGCTTCGATCTCGCGCACCGACTCCGCCACCGTGCCGGGTAGCTTGGGATGAGCGGTTTCGGTCTTGCCGACCACGGCGACGTTCGCGCCGTCCCGAGCCGCGCGGAGCGCGATGGCTTTGCCGATACCGCGGCTCGCGCCGGTGATGAACAAGGTTTTTCCGCGAAGTGTCACACCATGACAGTATCCGTCGCCACCGTCTCCCACAAGGGCGCTGTGCGGCGGCGTTTACGTGCGGTTACGCCACGAGCCTTTGGTAGCGACGCCGGCGCCACCACAGCAGAAGCGTCAGCGGCCCTGCGAGCAGCGCCGCCAGTGGAACGAGCACGCCCGCAACCTGCACCGCAAGAAGAACGGCCCCGAGCGCGATGGCGCGTGCGTTTTGAACGGACTGCCACGTCGCATCGCGGAGCTGATCCCAAAACGTGGCGGGGGCCGTTGCCAGCACCTGCGGTTGGGGAAGGAGCGTGAGGGTGACCTTGGCCAGCGCCGACTCGGTCTCCAAGAAGCGGAGCCGACCCTGCAAGCGATCGATCTCCGTGCGCACGCTCGAAAGCTCGTGGTGCACCTTGATGGCTTGGTCCACGTTGGTCGCCTGCCCGAGTATCTGCACGAGCTGCTTCTCGAGCGCGATCTGATTGGCGACGCGCGCGCCGACGTCGATGTACTCGTCCGTCACGTCATCGCTGCCGATCTTCTCGTCTTGCGGACCGACGCTGAGCTTCTTGAGCTCCCGCAGCGCCTCCTCCAGGCGCGCCGAAGGCACGCGCAGCGAAAAGACGGCACGTCGCTCCGCTCCCGAAACCGCCTGATGCTCCGAGCTCGCGACGTAGCCCCCGAGCCGCTCCACCAGCTCGCTCACCTTCGCTTCCGCGTCGCTCGGGGAAGCCACCTCCATTCGCAGCTCTGCGCTGCGGATCACCTTGCGCGCGGTGGCGGGCATCTGCTCCTTGGAGCCCGAAGCCGCGGCTCCGGCGTGGGCGGGGCCTCCCGGACCCGGGCTCACGGGCGTCGTCGCCCGACTCGCGCTCGCGGATGGCTCCGCATTCCGGCAGCCTCCCGAGGCTGCGACCGTGAGCATCAAAATGCCTAAAAGATTGCGATGAGTGGCCATTTCCCTCCGAAGGGCTGCAAGCTCGATGGCTCTCAACGCGGCCTCGCTCGCCTCCTTACAGGTGCAAGGGGGGAGGCCGAGCTTTTGTTTGTTCGACGCCGCCCAGCAGGGCGGCGAGGGCGGCTACATCAAGCCGCGGCTGCGCAGCACGCTCTCGGTCAGCGGGCGACGGACCTGCATCGGGTCGACGCCCGGCGTCGTACCGTCGATGAGGGTCGCGAAGTACACTCGGCGCTCGCCTACCTCCAGCCAACCCACGAACCAAGCCACGAGCTTGGACTCTTCCGGAGGCAGAGTCGTGCCAGTCTTGCCGCGAAGGACGTACGACTCGGTCACGTCCAGCGTCATGATGTCGCGTACCAAATCCGCGGTGCGTTCCGAGATGGGCAGCTTGCCCCCGTCGAAGCGACGCAAGAAGTCGATTTGCTGGAGAGGCGAAATGAGCAGCCCCGCGTCCAGCCAGAACCTGTCCGCTCCGCCGCCGGTGCTCTCGTTGCCGTAGCTCAGCTTGTGCAGCCACTCGTGCTCGGCCGCTTCCCCCACCTTGCGCGCGATCGCGCGGTAGCAAGGCAAGCACGAGAAGCGGAAGGCGTCGCGCAGCGAGAGGTCGGAATTCCAGGCCTCGTTCCAATATTGCTGCTTGTCCCACGGCAAAATCGTGTCGGGACCTTCGACGACTCCCGTTTCGAGTGCGATCATGCTGTGAGGAATCTTGAACGTGGAGGCGGGCGTGACGGCGGTCTCGCAGCGCTCGGCGTCGCTGCACGCGACTACGCCGTCCTTGCTGTCGAACAACGCCATCGTGCCGGTGACGCGTGCGGCCGCGAACGCCTGTGAGGCTTCGGGGAGGGGGGCGAGGCCGTTCGAAGCGGCGGGGCTGTCAGCTCCGCTCGCGCGGGGCATGGCGGCGGCTTTTGCACTCGACGGAGCGGCGCTGGGTGCGGCCGCGCCGCACGCCGCGAGCCACAGGAGCGAGCCGAATAGGAGCGAACGCATGGCGGGCCGTAGCACTGACGAACGGTTGCGTCAGTCTCCCTTGTGACGCCGCGGACCGGCGCCGCCGAGCGGGAACAGCTTGCCACGCCTTGCCGTGAGCTCGTCGAAGCGCTTCTGCTGCTCCGGATCGAGCACTTGTTTGATTTCGGCGTCTACGCGCTTTCGCAGGCCTTGCAAGTCGTCACCACACTTTTCGACCATGGCCCGCATCAGCTCGCGGTTCTCGCCGCGGTGGCGCTCCATGATGTCGCGCACTTTTTGCCGCTGCTCGCGGCTCAAATCCAGCTCGCGCGAGATGGCCGCGACCGCCCGTCGCGCGTCACCCTGCGCCGGTCGCTCGTCGCTGAGCGCTTCCGCTAGCCGCTTGCTGGCCACCGCGTAACCGGCGGCTCCACCCGCGCCCGCGCCGAGCACGAAGATACCGAGCACGACGCCGTAAACCTTGAGCTTCGGGCTCATTACCAAACGAGCTCCATGTCGTCGCTCGAAGCCAGCGCCTCGCTGACCTGGTTGTCCACCGAGACAGCCCAGAACAGGGCCATGGCCGCGGCCAGCATTCCTAGTGGTAGGAAGCGCCTTGCGGGGGTGCGCAGCGCGTACAAGGTCCCGAGCTGCTCCTCACCGATGCGCTGCATGACTCGGCTCGAGAAATTCGCACGCGGCCCTACGCTCGCGGTCGCGCCGGCCAGGCGGGCAAGCTTTTCGTCGATGTCTTCTTCATGGCTCATTGGCCTTCGCTCCTCTTGCGCAGCGCCGCGCGGGCTCGTACCAGCCGTTGCTCGACCGCGCCCTCGCTACACTGCAAAATTTCCGCGATCTCCGGAGACGTCATGCCTTCTACGGCCTTCAGCACCAAGGCTGCGCGCTGGTCCGCGGGCAAGTCGCTCATCCAATCCGACAGCTCGGCGAGCGCCATCTTTTGCTCGGCCGACGCCAGATCCGAAGTCGATTCGTCCGCCGTGTCCGTCGGCTTGGGGCGGCGCGCGCGGCTGCGCATCGCGTCTATCGCCTGATTCGTGACGATGCGATAGAGCCAGGTGGAGACGTTGGCCCGTCCGTCGAACTCGCCTGTCGTCAGCGATCGGTATGCCTTCACGTACGCTTCCTGCACGACGTCCTCCGCGTCCACGACGTTGCCCAGCATCCTAGCGGCCAGCCTGACGAGGCGAGCACTGGTGGCGTCGACGACCTGTTGAAAAGCCGCCGCGTCTCCCGTACGGACGCGCGTCACGGCCTCTGTCAGATTGTCCAATGATTCTCCGTAATTGGATCACTCAATCGGGTTGGACGCCGAGGCGGGCGGGACCCCTACGGACGAAAAAAACGGAGGTGAGCTCAGTAGGGCTCCGCGACCGGGCGGCGTCGCACCCGCTGACTGGAGCACGACAGACCATGAAGACATCGACCATCCTCACTACCACTACTTTCGCCGTTTTGCTTTCGAGCTTGGGCCTGGTGGCTTGTGGCGGCTCCGAGGTGGAGCCGGCTGACCAGACCCAGGGCGCGGCCCTCACCCAAGAAGCCCAAGGCACGCCCGCCCCTGAGGCAATGCGCGACGGTCGCCCCGGCGCGCGCGGCGACCGGCGAGGCCCACGGGGTGAGCATCGCTTTGGCCCCCCTTCGCCCGACAAGATGATCGAGCGCTTCGACGCCAACAAGAACGGCCAACTCGAAGCCGCGGAGCTCCCGGAGCGCATGCAAGAGCGCATCGGGGATATCGACACCAGCGGAGATAGCGTCGTCAGCAAGGCCGAGCTCGAGACGCACTTCAAGGCCAAGCAAGCCGCGCATCAAGCCAAATTCATGGAGCGCGCCAAAGAGCGCTTCGACAAGAAGGACGCAAACCACGACGGCACGCTCGACCAGTCCGAGGTCGGCGAGCACTGGGCCAAGCTCAGCGTGGCCGACGCCAATGGCGACCAGAAGCTGACCGCCGAGGAGCTGAAGACCGCGTTCGAGGCGGGCAAGCTCAAGCCGATGCGCGGTGAGCATGGCCGACACTTCCGGGGCGGCCCGGACGGCAAGGCTCCGCCGGCGCAAGCGCCGGCGGCCCCTGCAACGCCCGCGCTCTGAACCTAAGAGGGGAGGCCCTCCATCAAGGCACCCGCCAGGATCAGGCACGAGTCACCCAGCTCATGCTGCAAGTAGCCGGTCCTGGCGGCATGCTCGACCGCGCGGAGCAGCAGCGGTCGCGGCGCGAACGCCTCCAAAAGCTCGAAGTGGCTGGTTCCCGGCTCGTGCAGGCCAGTGAGCAGCCCATCCACCACTCGCGGCTCGTAGCTTGGGCCGAGCCGCAGCGTGGTCTCTCCTGCGCCCGCTTGCAGGGCGGCTGTGGGTTCGGCGCCAGCCTCCAAGGCCCGCACGACGCTGGTGCCCGCGGCGACGACGCGTCCGCCGGCGCGGTGGGCGCGCCGCACGGACTCTGCGGTCGCCTCGGGAATTTCGTAACGCTCGGCGAGCGGCAATCGGGCGTCGAGCGCGGCACTGCCGGTGGACGAGACGCCTGCCGCGTGCGTGACATAGCTCACGGTTGCCCCGCGCCGTTCCAGCTCGAACAGTGCCTCGAACGTGAGCGGCCGTCCCGCAGAGGGCATCTCGAAAGCCCAGGGACGCGAGGCGTAGCGGTTCTGGATATCCCAGAGCGAAAGGGCCCCGCTCAGGTAGGCGTATTGAATGGGCTTGCCGTGGCGATACAAGCTCGAAAGCAGCGCCGC
This sequence comes from Polyangiaceae bacterium, assembly GCA_029266615.1. GTDB lineage: Bacteria > Myxococcota_A > Polyangia > Polyangiales > Polyangiaceae > PMG-095. The sequence goes on along the minus strand of JAQSWN010000003.1, from coordinate 55,277 downwards.
ATCGCGGCTGTCGAAACGAATCCGCACGAGCCGCGGCTCGTCGGCGTCCACGTGCAGGACCCGCGCCGCCAGGTCGTCATCGAAGCGCAGCCGCTGCCCTTCGTGAAGGCGACGGGGAGCTCCGCGCTCTTCCGTTGGTACCCGGTCGTCACCCGCGCCGAGGGCCACGGCTTCGTAAGCCCCGTCGTCGTGCGCCGCGACCAGCCGCAGCTCCAGCTCGTCGTCCACGCGCAGGGATGCGGGCAGCGTGGCCGCGTCATTGACGACCAGCACGTCCCCGGAGCCTAGCAAGCGGGGCAGCTCGGCGATCATGTAGTCGCCTACGCGGCGGGTGAGCGGGTCGATGACCAGGAGGCGTTCCCGCTGAAATCCTTGCCGGGGGGCGCGCGCGGGCGCGATGGGCAGCGATAGACGAGCGCTCATGACGCCTCCCTCCAGCTCTGCGCTTCCACGCGACGACCCGTTTTTACGCTCGGATCGGCGAGCATACGAAGGATTCGAGAGGCCACGTCACTCGGGGACGAAAGCGTGCTCGGATCTGCGTCCGGCACGGCTTGCTGGTGCATCATGGTCGCCATCTCGCCCGGATCCACCGACAGCACGCGCACGCCGCGTTCCTCGAGCTCGGCGGCCCAAATGCGGGACAAGTGGTCGAGCGCGGCTTTCGAAACCGAGTACGCGCCCCAACGCTCGTACGCGTTGACGCTCGCGTCCGAGCTCACGTGCAGGATGGTCCCCGTCTTGCGCAGCGCCATCGAGCCGCCCACGGCCTTGCTCAGACGGAAGGGGCCGACCACGTTGGTCTCCAAAACCGACTGCAAATCTTCGCAGTCGGTGTCGAGCAATAGGCGTAGCGGCGTTGGACCCAAAGCGCTCGCGTTGTGGATCAATAGGTCCACCGGGCCGACGAGGGCGGCCGCCGCCCCGGCAATGGCGTACGTGTCCTCCTTGCGCGAAACGTCCGCGGGCAGCGCGTGCGCTTCACCGCCCTGGGCCCTGATCGCCTCCGCGACGCTCGACAGCTCGGCCGCTGAGCGCGCGACCAGCACGACCCGCGCGCCCGCGGCCGCGAGTTGGAGGGCGAGCGCCTTACCGAGGCCGCGGCTGGCTCCCGTCACCAACGCGGATACTCCCGAAAAGACCAGTATGTCATTGCTCATGGGGGGAGCATGGCGGCCGTTTGCTAGAGTGTTGGCAAACCTGCCAATGCGTTGGCAGAATGCCAAAGCATGAGCGAGGAGCTATCTGGCCGGCTAGGACGGAACATTCGGGAGCTCCGCCAGGCGCGCGGCTTCACGCAGCAGCAAATGGCCAAGCTGTCCGGTTTGCCCCGCGCTACCTGGGCCAACCTGGAGTCGGGCGACGGCAACCCCACGCTCGCGGTACTGCACGCGGTGGCGATGGCTTTCCAGGTGTCCCTCGAGGAGATCGTCGCGGAGCCGAGAGCGTCTGCAAAAATCTTCAAGCGCGGCAGCCTGCCCGAGCGGCTTCGGGGTACTGTGCGCGTGAGCACACTCTTGCCGGACAAGGTGCCGGGCATGCAGATCGAGCGGCTGGAGCTGCCGGCTGGGGCGCGCATGGTGGGCGTGCCTCACACCGCGGGCACGCGCGAATACCTCACGTGCGAGAGCGGCGAGCTGCAGCTCGTCGCTTCGGGCGAGTCTTTCGACATGGAAGAGGGGGACGTGGTGGTGTTCCGCGGCGACCAGCGCCACTCTTACCTGAACCGCGGCCGCAAACCCGCCATCGGATATTCGGTGGTCATGCTTCGCCCAATCGAGTGAAAACGGAGCGCTCCGTGATCGAAGCGGCGCTGTGTCGCATTAGCCCAGGACGCGCTCGAGCCCCTTGAGGCCGACGCGAAAAAACATGCGTCAATACCTTCCTCTCTTTTGGGTTCTCGGCGTTGTGGCGGCTTGCTCGGGCGGCACCGAAGACGACCAGGGAGGCCCCGTGGGCGGCACCGCTTCCACGACCGCAGGTGTCGGCGGTTCGTTGGGTGTCGCGGGCAGCCCGGCGAGTGGAAGCTCGACGGGCGCTGGTCCGGCTACCGGCGGCGCGCCCGGCATGGCGGGTGGCGGCCCGATCGTCACCGCCGGATCCGCGAGTGGAGGCACGGGCTCGCCCCAAGGGGGGACCGGCAGCAGCGGCACGACGAATGGGGGCTCCGCTGGCAACAACGGCTCGCTCCCCGGCTTCAAGTTCCCGACGCCGGTGGGCGCGGACCAAAAGCTCTCGACCACCAAAGAGGTTTCGGACTTCGACGGCAAGCTCGCTCGCTTCATCGGTAGCGGTGACCTGGGCGGCACCGGGCAAGGCGAAGGTCAGGAGCCGCTGTTCGTGGTGAAAGCCGGCGGTACCCTGAAGAACGTCATCATCGGCGCGCCGGCCGCCGACGGCATTCACTGCGAGGGCAGCTGCACGATTGAGAACGTGTGGTGGGAGGACGTGGGCGAAGACGCAATCACCCTCTCGGGCGGCAGCAGCTCGAACGTGTATCGTATCTCCAACAGCGGCGCGAAGAAGGCGACCGACAAGGTGATTCAACACAACGGCGGCGGCACCGTCTACGTGAAGAACTTCCTCGTGGAGGACTTCGGCAAGCTGTACCGCTCGTGTGGAAACTGTGGCGACCAGTACCAGCGTAAATCCGAGTTCGATACCATTCTCGCCAACGGCACCAAGGGCGTGCTCGCGGGCGTGAACGAGAAGTACGAAGACAGCGCGAAGTTCACGAGCATCTTCGCCACCGCGCCGATGAAAATCTGTGAGCGCTACGACGGCAACGATACGGGCGACGAGCCGAAGTCGCTCGGCACCGGCGCGGACGGCAAGTATTGCGTGTATTCGGCGTCGGACGTGAAGCTCCACTAAGCCAATAGGCCAAACCTATGGCTCCCGCGCGCGCGCTTCGGCTACGCTCCGCCGCATGGCTGAGGTGCTGATCGCGTTGCCGCTGGGGTTCATCGTCTGGTTTTTCACCCGCTACGGCTTGTTCGGCTTCTACACGATAGGGCCGAACGAGCGCGCGGTGATCACCACGTTCGGGCGCGCTCAGCGCATCGGGCAAGCTACGACGCTCGAAGACCCGATTTCCGAGACGCTGCGCTCGGACGAGCGAGAGCGTTACCGCTACCCCCAGGTGCGCGTGGTCGGCCCCGGTTTCTACTGGAAGCTGCCTTGGCAGCGCGTTCACAAAGTGTCCATCGCGACGGTGACGGTGTCGATCGCGTATGACCCGGAGGACGGTAACGCCAACCAGGGCGGGCGGATGCTCGAAGCCGTTACCAAGGACCAGCTCAATACCGGTCTCACTGGTCAGCTGCGCTTCACCATCGCCGAGCGCAATTTGTACGCTTACTTGTTCGGCGTGAAGAACCCGGTCGCGCACATCATGGGCTACTTCATCTCCGTGCTGCGCGATCGCATCGCCAATTTCGAGGCGCCGCCGGAGACGCAGCCGCTACCCAACGCCGGCATCCCCGATCCCGCGGACGCGGTTCAGGGCATCTCCATCAACGATTTGCGCAAGAACCTGCGCGACTTGAACGACCGCATGGACGACCACTGCGCGTCGGCGTCCGCGCGCTACGGCATCAGCCTGGACACCGCGCTCATCACTGGCATCGATCCGCCACCGGAGGTGGACTCGGCCCTGGCCGCCATCAACACCGCCCACAACCACGTCTCGAGCGAAATCAGCTTGGCGCAGGCGGCCGCAGACCAGAAGATCGTCCAGTCCCGCCGCGCGGTGGAGATCGAGACCCTCAACGCGCAGGCAGAAGTCGAGCCGCTCGTCCAGCTCGCCGCGCAGCTCCGGCAGCTGCGCGAAAACGGCCCAGGCGCGCTCGAGGCGTACGTGCGCAACATCAAGCTTGCGCTCCTCAAGCGCTCGCGCCAAGTCGTGCTCCTCGGGCAGGAAGCGGTGAAGTGATGAACTTTCTCATCGCATTTGCCATCGCGTTCTTCGGCAGCTTCGTAGCCATGCCGTTCTTCTTGTTCTGGGTCCGCGTCTTCAGCATCTACGTCGTCGTGCGAGAGCGCGAGTGTGTGGTGTTCGAGCTGTTCGGGAAGGTGCGGCTCACCATCAACGAGCCAGGCATTCACTTCCCGTGGCTCACGATGGGGCCGTTCGCGGCGCTGGTGCCCATCTTCGGCCGTAAGCGCACGGTGGACCTCCGGCTGGACCAAGTTTACTTGCGCAGCCAACCGGTCAACTCGGAGGAGGGCGCTCCGATGGGTATCGGCGTTTGGTGCGAGATGTTCGTGAGCGACCCCATCGCGTACCTGTACAAAAATACGGATCCGGTAGGCTCGCTGCGGGCCAACGTCTCCAACGCGACCGTCCGCTGCCTCTCGAACATGAAATTATCGGACATGCTCGAAAACCGCCATCCGATGAGCAACGTGGTGCGCGAGGAGGTGTCGGACAAGTCGCGCCAGTGGGGTTACATGCTGGGGAGCACCTACATTCGTAAGGTGCACTTCCGCGACGTCGGCATGATTCAGCAAATCGAGCAGAAGGTCGTGAACCGGCTGCGCCAGGTCACCTCCTCGATTCAGCAGGACGGCGCCAACCGTGTGAACGTCATTCGCTCCACCGCGGAGCGCTCCGCCGCGGTCGAGTTTGCGCGCGCCGCCGCCACGCGCCCCCAGATCGTCGGCGCAGCGCTCGCGGAGATCTCGAGAGACGCCGTGATCTCCGGGGCGTTGTTCGAGCTGCTGGAGACGCAGAGCTTGCTGCAGTCCAATCGACTGGAGGTGAGCATCGTCCCCAAGGGCATGCAGCTCTTGGCGGCGATGCCGGGCTCCGGGGGAATCGTCGGCGGGCAGTAGACGGGCATGCGGACGCCGGAGCTCCTCACTCCGGCGTCTTGAGCCGATAGCCGACCCCAGGCTCCGTGGTCAAAAACTGCGGGCGGCTGGGGTTGTGCTCCAGCTTGTGACGCAGCTGCCCCATGTAGACGCGCAAGTACTGCGTCTGCTCAGCCGAGCCGGGGCCCCACACTTCTTTGAGCAACTGCCGGTGCGTGATCACCTTGCCTTCGTACTTGATGAGCGTGGTGAGGAGCTTGTACTCGATGGGGGTGAGGTGCACCTCCGTATCGCCCTTGAGGACCTGTCGGCGCGTGAGGTCGACCTTCACCTCGCCGAAGCGAAATTCGCTCGCTCCTGACGCCGTGCGCACCGCGTGGCGGAGAGCGACGCGCAGGCGCGCGAGCAGCTCCCCAATCCCGAACGGCTTGGTCAAGTAGTCGTCTGCTCCGGCGTCCAACGCGTTGATCTTGTCTTCCTCTTTGCCGCGCGCGGAGATCACGATTATCGGCATCTTGGCCCACTCGCGCAGTCGCTCGGTCACCTTCAACCCGTCTTGGTCCGGAAGGCCCAGGTCTAAAAGGACCAAGTCTGGGTTGCGCTGGGCGGCTTGGGTGAGTCCTTCCTCTCCCGTCGCCGCTTCGAACACTTGGTAGCCGTTGCCGGTCAACGAAGCGCGCAAAAACCGGCGCATTTGCGCCTCGTCTTCGATCACCAGCACGGTGGGCGTGGGCTCGCTCATGGGGTCGGGGCCGCGGCGTCCCGGTCGAGCTCGGCTCGCGGCGGGGATGGCGGCGTGCCTTCGAGCGGGAGTGTAAACCGGAAGCTGGCGCCCCCGCCATCGCGGCTGCGTGCCGTGATGTGCCCGCCGTGTGCGCCGACGATGGCCCGGCAAATGGAAAGACCCAGACCCACCCCTTCGCGGCTACCTCCTTGCGCGGAGCGATGAAACTTCTCGAAGATGCGCTCGGCCTCGCCCTCGGCGATGCCAGGGCCGCGATCGTTCACCTCCACGCAGGCTTCGTGGGGCGCGAACGTCGCCTCGATCTCGATCGCGCCTTCGCTGTATTTTAGGGCATTTTCAACGAGGTTGATAAGGAGCTGCTCGACCAACAGCTCGTCGCAGGGGACGAGAGGAGCGTCGTCCGGTAATCGGACTTCCACCTCGCGCGAGCCGAGGCGCGACTCCAAACGACTGAGCGCGCCGCCGATCAGCTCTTCCAGCGGCAGCCACTCCTTCTTCAGCTTGACGGCCCCGGACTCGAGCCGCGTCATGTCGAGCAAGTTGCGAATGAGCCGATTGAGCCGCTCCGCTTCGTCCAGCACGGTTCCGAGGAGCTCCTGGCGGGTACCCTCTGGCATTCTCGGTCCGGCTTGGAGCACAGTGCCCGTCGCGCCGGTGATCACCGCGAGCGGGGTGCGCAAGTCGTGAGACACGGAGCTGAGCAGTGAGCTGCGCAGCTGCTCGGCCTCCACCTCGCGCCGCGCGCGCTCCGCGGCGACGCCGAGCTCTGCGCGCTCCATCGCCAGCCCCATCTGAGCTGCGAAGGCGTCCACTTGCCGGCGTTGGTGCAGCTCGCGAACCCGCACTGGATCGGTCGGTTCGAGCCCGAGCACGCCCACACGTCCGCCGGATGCGAGCAGCGGGAGATAGAGAGCGTTGCCGCTCGGGAGCGTGTTGGTGCCGAGCCCTGCTTCGCGGCCGTTGCTCCACACCCACTCGCTGATGCTCAGCTCTCGCTCGGACGGAGCCCCCACGCGGGGCGACGCGTAGCGGCGTCGTAACGTGCCCGCCGGGTCGGGGGCGAAGACGGACACGCGCGCCTGAAAGACCTTCTCCATTTGACGCGCGGCGGCCTGAACGACGCTCTCGAAGCTCGCCGCGCCCGCTAGCTCTCGCGTCAGCGCGTAGAGCGCGGCCGTGCGCAGCTCACGCTCTTGCGCGGCAGCGGCTTGGTTGCGGACGCGTTGGGTGAGCCCGCTGATCACTGCCGCTACCACCAACATCACCACGAAGGTCGTGGCATGCCGGAGATCGGCGACGGCCAACGTGTAGAACGGAGGGACGAGAAAGAAGTCGAAAAGAACGACGCTCACGAGCGCGGAGAGCAGCGAGGTGCCAAACCCCAAGCGACTCGCCGTGAGCATGATGCCCAGCAGGTACACCATCACTACGTCCGGCAGCTGGTCACGGCCGAAGAGGGCGAGGCTCAGCCCCGTAGCCACGCTCGGCACCAGCACCGCCGCGGCGTAGCTCGGCAGATGCGGCGCGCTCGGCGCTGACCTCGCTTCGAGCCCCGGCTCGACCTCGCCTGGATCGCCAGCCGTGACGTACACGTCGATATCGCCGCTCTGGCGCAGCAAGCGATCTACCAAGGAAGGCCGAAGATGATCCAGCAACCGCCGCGCGACCGGCTTGCCGACGATGAGCTTGGTGATGTCGTGCTCACGCGCGAAATCCAGCAGCGCGCGGGTGGTGTCGTCCCCGCTGAGCGTCACCACTTCCGCGCCCAGCTGCTCGGCGAGGCTCAGATTCTGCGCCAGCCGAGTGGCGACGCTTTCGGGCAGGGCCCGCGCGCTCGGTCGCTCCACGTGAACCGCGAACCAGCGCGCATGGAGCGAGCCTGCCATGCGCCGAGCCGCGCGCACCAACCGGGCCGAATAAGGGCTCGGACTCACCGCGACGAGCAGCTGGTCCGTGATGGCCCAAGTCTGCTCGATGCCCTGTGCTTGGCGGTATTCGCGCATCTGCGCGTCCACGCGCTCGGCCGTGTGGCGGAGCGACAGCTCGCGCAGGGCGATGAGGTTGCCCTTCTTGAAGAAATTGTCGATCGCCCGCTCCGCTTGAGCGCCGAGGTAGACCTTGCCGTCCCGCAGTCGTTCGAGCAAGTCGTCCGGGGGCAGGTCGACGAGCTTGAGCTCGTAGGCGCGCGCCAGCACGGAGTCCGGCACCGTTTCCCGAACGCGCACGCCCGTGATCTGCGCGACCACGTCGTTCAAGCTTTCGACATGCTGCACGTTCATGGTCGAAAGCACGTCGATACCGGCGTCCAGCAGCTCTTCCACGTCTTGCCAACGCTTCGGATGTCGGGAACCTTCGGCGTTGGTGTGCGCCAGCTCGTCGACCAAGAGCAGCTGGGGGCGGCGTGAAAGGGCGGCGTCGAGGTCTAGCTCCTCCACGTTCACCCCCCGGTGGCGGAGCTTACGTCGCGGCAGCAGTGGTAGGCCGAGAAGCTGCGCGCCGGTTTCGTAGCGGCCATGCGTCTCGACGATGCCGACGACGACGTCCCGCTTTTCGCGCTCCATTTCGGCGCGGGCCACCTCCAGCATGGCGTAGGTCTTCCCCACGCCGGGCGCCGCGCCGAAGAAAACGGTGAGCTTGCCGCGGCGCTCCCGAGCCGCTTCCCGAGTGACTCGGCGCAGCAAGTCGTCGGGGTTTGGGCGCTCCGTCACGTCGAAAACTCTACGTTATTTCGTGGCGTCCAGCGCAAGGTTCAGCTCCAGCACGTTGACGCGTGGCTCGCCGACCACTCTCAGCCAACGCTCGCTCGTGGCGTTACGGACCAAATGCTGCACGCGCTCGGCGCTGAGCCCCCGCGCGCTGGCCACGCGCGCTACCTGCAGTTGCGCGTTGGCGGGGCTGATATCCGGATCCAATCCGCTCGCAGAACGCGTCGCGGCGTCTGCCGGAACCAGGGCGTCGGCGAACAGGCCGTTTTCTCGGCGGTACTGCGCGGCGAGGTCACGAAAGCCCTCGTATGTCTCGTCCACGTCCCTCGTAGCAGGGTCGTCTTCGATGCCATTGATGAGCTTGTCGCTCGTCGGCCCAAGATTCGTACCGCTGGAATTGGCGGCGTCGTAGCCGGCGCCGGCGGCGGAGGGACGAGGGTGGAAGTATTCGGGCTTCGTGAAGCTTTGTCCGATCAACCTCGAGCCCACCACGTGACCTCGCGCGTCCGTAATCAGGCTTCCCGAGGCGCGATCCGGAAACGCTATTCGTCCGATGAGCCAGACCAGGGCCGGAAAGGCGAGCCCTGTCACGACGACGAAGAACGTGGTCAGCACGAGCGCGGGACGGAGTCGTTTCCAGGTCATGCAAGCCTCACCGCGATGAGCATTCGATCGATGAGCCAAATGGCGGGAAAAGGTGCGAGTACGCCGCCGAGGCCGTAAATCAGCAAGTTGCGCCGCACTGTGGCCACGGCGTTCGTCGGTCGGTAAGCGATGCCGCGGAGCGACAGCGGAATCAGCGCGATGATGATGAGCGCGTTGAAGATCACGGCCGATAGCACCGCGGACTGAGGATTGCCGAGCTGCATGAAGTTGAGCTTCCCGAGCGCAGGATAAGTCGCGAAGAACATGGCCGGGATGATCGCGAAGTATTTGGCCACGTCGTTCGCGATGCTGAAGGTCGTGAGCGCGCCGCGCGTCATCAGCATTTGTTTGCCGATCTCCACGACCTCGATGAGCTTCGTGGGGTCGGAGTCTAGGTCCACCATGTTGCCGGCTTCTTTTGCGGCTTGGGTGCCGGTGTTCATCGCGACACCCACGTCCGCTTGCGCCAGCGCGGGCGCGTCGTTGGTGCCGTCCCCCGTCATCGCCACGAGCCGACCGCCGGCTTGCTCTTTGCGGATGTAGGAGAGCTTCATCTCCGGCGTGGCTTCGGCGATGAAGTCGTCTACCCCCGCTTCCGCGGCGATGGCGGCGGCAGTCAGCGGATTGTCCCCGGTGACCATCACGGTTTTGATTCCCATCAGGCGCAGCTGGGCGAAGCGCTGCTTCATGCCACTTTTGACGACGTCCTTCAGTTGGACCACACCGAGCGTGCGGCGACCGTCCGCGACCACGAGCGGCGTGCCGCCTTCTCGTGCGATACGCTCGATGATTCCTTGGAGGTCGCTAGGAAAGGCTCCGCCGCGCTCTTCTACGAAGCGCCTCACGCTGTCCGCCGCGCCCTTGCGAATCTGCATCCCGTCCGCGTCGACGCCGCTCATCCGTGTGTGCGCGGTGAATGGGACGAACCGGGCGTCGCGCAGCTCCGACAGCTGACGCGCCGGCAATCCGTGGTTCTCCCCGACCAGCACCAGAATGCTTCGGCCTTCGGGCGTTTCGTCCGAAAGCGAAGCGAGCTGGGCGGCTTTGGCGAGCTCCTGCAACTCCACCCCGCTCGCGGCAAAGAACTGCGTCGCCTGACGGTTGCCGAGCGTGATGGTCCCGGTCTTGTCCAGCAGTAGCGTGTTCACGTCGCCCGCGGCTTCCACCGCCTTGCCGCTCATCGCCAGCACGTTGTGCTGCATCACGCGGTCCATGCCGGCGATGCCAATCGCGCTCAGTAGGCCGCCGATCGTCGTTGGAATGAGGCAGACGAGGAGCGCCACCAAGACCGTGACCGTGGGCGCCGCGCGGCTGCTGCCGGCCGCGAGCTGGGCGAACGGTAGCAGGGTCACGGTCGCGAGCAGAAACACGATCGTGAGGCCGGCGAGGAGGATGGAGAGCGCAATTTCGTTCGGCGTTCTTTGGCGCTTGGCGCCTTCAACGAGGGCGATCATGCGGTCCAAAAAGCTCCCGCCCGGGTCTTGGGTGACGCGCACCACGATGCGATCGGAGAGCACCTTGGTGCCACCCGTCACGGCGCTGCGATCACCGCCACTCTCCCGGATCACGGGTGCGGATTCGCCGGTGATCGCGGACTCGTCTACGCTCGCGACGCCCTCCACGATTTCGCCGTCGGCCGCGACCACGTCTCCGACCTCGCACACGAAGAGATCGCCCTTGGCTAGCTCGGGGGCGGGCACGCGCTCTTCGCGGCCTTCCACCAATCGGCGGGCGGTGGTCTGGGTCTTGGTCTTGCGCAGCGTGTCCGCTTGGGCTTTTCCTCGGCCTTCGGCCATCGCTTCCGCGAAGTTGGCGAACAGCACCGTAAACCAGAGCCAGAGGCTGACTTGACCCACGAACCGAGTGTCTGGCGCGTGCGTGACGAGCCCGCGAATCCAGAAATAGGTAGTGACGACGCTCCCCATTTGCACCACGAACATGACCGGGTTTTTAGCGACGAGTCGTGAATCTAGCTTGAGGAACGCTTCCTTCACCGCCCGCTCGATGAGGATGCGGTCGAGTAGGGCCCGCGGCGCATTCTTGGGGCGCGTGGCAGAGGGCGGAGGAGGCTCGGGCTTGCGAATGGACATTGGCATCTGGCGTCAGTGGGTGACGTGCGAGCTCATCTGAAAGTGCTCGACGATGGGGCCGAGCGCGAGGCCCGGAAAGTAGGTGAGGGCGCCGACGATCAGCACGACGCCGATGAGCAGGCCGCTGAAAGTGGCATTGTCCGTTGGGAAAGTGCCGGAAGAGGCGGGAACGTGGCCCTTCTGTGCCAGCGCACCGGCCATGGCCAAGAGCGGCACGATCATGAGGAAGCGACCGACCAGCATCGCGAGGCCCAGCGTGGCGTTGTACCAAGGCGTGTTGGCGGTGATGCCCGCGAAGGCAGAGCCGTTGTTGGCGGTGGCGGAAGCGTACGCGTAGAAGATTTCGCTGAAGCCGTGGGGACCGGTGTTGTTGAGGTTACCGGTGGTCCCGCCGTACACGGTGTCCACTCCGCCGTAGGCGCTGCCTGGCCACGTGTTGAGCGCGGCCCATAAACCGTCCTTGGGCAAGTCCAGCGTGCTCGAGAGCGCGGCTCCACCGAGCACGCTCGCCGCGAGCACCAGCGTTGCCAGCATCGCCATTTGAACCTCGAACTTCTCGATCTTTTTGCCGACGTACTCCGGAGTTCGACCGACCATCAAGCCTGCGATGAACACGGCGAGAACCGCGAACATCAGCATTCCATACAAGCCCGCACCCACACCCCCGAAGACGACCTCGCCCGTGAGCATGTTGAAGAGCGGCACCAATCCACCGATGGGCGTGAAGCTGTCGTGCATCGAATTGACGGCGCCGCATGAAGCGCCCGTGGTTACGGTCGCGAACAAGGCGGAGCCGGCGATGCCGAAGCGGACCTCCTTGCCCTCCATGTTGCCGCCCGGTTGGTGCGCGGTCGCGGCCGTCTGAATGTGGGCTTGGCGGAGGTGCGATGTGCCCGCTTGCTCGGCGCTGGTGCAGATAACGGCGCCGACAACGGCCAGCGCCGCCATCGCGCCGAACAGGGCCCAGCCCTGCTTGGTGTTTTTGACCATCCTCCCGAAGGTGTGGGTGACCGCGGCGGGGATGCACCAGATGAGGAGCAGCGTGAAGAAGTTGGATACAGGGCTCGGGTTCTCGAATGGATGGGCGGAGTTGGCGTTGAAGAACCCGCCCCCGTTCGTGCCGAGCTGTTTGATGATTTCTTGCGAGGCGACCGGGCCGAGCGCAAGCGTTTGCTGGGCGCCTTCTACCGTCGTCACGGCGCGGTACGCATCGAAGCTCTGGGGCACCCCGCAAGCCAAGAAGACGACGGCGCCGAGCAAGGAGAGAGGCAGGAACACGTAAATGGTCCCGCGTACGCAGTCCGCCCAGAAGTTGCCGATGCCGTCGGTGCTGCGTCGGGAGAAGCCGCGAGTCACCGCAACTGCAATTGAAAGGCCTACCGCGGCAGACGCCCAGTTGTGAATCGAAAGACCCACCATGTTCGAAAAGTGGGAGAGCGTTACTTCCGGCGAATAGCTCTGCCAATTCGTGTTCGTCATGAACGAGACAGACGTATTGAACGCCAAGTCTGGAGGCATTTGCTCCGCCCCGAAGTGCTGCGGATTCAGCGGCAATAGGCCTTGAAGGCGTAGGGCCGCGTAGCTGAACAGCACGGAGACGAGCGAAAAGAGGAGGAGCGCGGTCGAGTACGCCGTCCATTTCATCTCTTCGGTCGGGTCGACGCCCAACGCTCGGTACGCTCCTCGCTCGAGGCAACCGAGAGCGCGGTGTAGGAACGTGCGCTCTCCTTCGAACACGCGCGCCATGTGGGCGCCGAGCGGCTTCGTCGAAAGTAGAAGAAGCGCGAAGAAGAGGACGAGCTGCAGCGCGGCGAAGGTCGTCATGAATCAGAACCTCTCCGGCGCGAGCAGCGCGTACAGTAGGTAGGCGCCAAGCAGCAGCGTTGCGCCGCCGAGCCAAAGCGTGTCGGTCATTGTCGGCCTCCGCGCAGCTTTTCGCAGGCGTGGGTGTAGGCAATGGCCACGGCGAAGAACCCGAACAGCGCGGCCAGGGAGACGATGTCAGTCATGATATTTTCGCTGCCAGGAGCAAGCTCCTCTCGGCAAAAGCTAGAGCCCGGCGCGTCAAGAACTGATCAAGAGCGCGGAGCCGCGCATCAAGAAGTCGTAAAGGTCGGAAAATTCGCGCTTGCCTCCCTTTGGCGGTGCGGGTTTAAGATGAGGGGTTGCCCGCGCGCCGTGCGCGGGCGGAGGTCGAACGGATGCGCTTTCGTGTCGTCTGGAGTGCTTGGCTCGTACCCCTCGTCGCCAGCGCGCAGCCCGCGGCTGTGCCTGCGCCATCTGCGCCGGGCACGCCTACGAATCAGCCTGATCCCCGCGCGTTCACCGGCCAGCCCCCGCCGAGCGCGCCGACTGCCACCGCTGCCGCGTCAGTACCGACTCCGGCGCCACCGGTCGTCATCGCTCCCGTAGCGCCCACACCGCCGCCGCCCGCAACCACGAACGCTGCGGTCGTGCCGGCACGCCCCTCGGCCGTGCCGCCCGCTCGCACCGGCTTTCAAATGCACTTCGTGCCACTCAGCGCTTTCGCGGTTCCGCTCGGCGACGCGACCGCCGGCCGGCGGGACTCGCTCAGCGGCCGTTACGGGTGGCAATGGGTACCCTTGGAGCTCGGGCTCGGCGCCAAGGTAATCGACCAACTGTACCTTGGCGCGTACGTGAGCCTCGGTGTCGGCTACGAAGGGAGCGATTCGCGAACGTCTGCTCGCTGCGAGGCCGGCAACGACGTCGGCGACGACGTGTCTTGCAGCTCCACGACCGTGCACGCCGGTATCGAGGCGCGGTACAGCTTTGCGGCTGCGGAGAGCATGAACGGCTGGCTCGGCTACGGCTTCGGCATGACGAGCGGCAATCAGACCATTTCCGACGCGGGCCGCTACCGCGAGAGCACGACCGCGCGCGGGTTGGACGTCGCGCGGCTCTCGGGCGGCTTGGACTTTCGCCCCAAGAAGGGCTTTGGCCTCGGGCCCTACGGCGTCTTCTCCGTCGGTCGCTACTTGCACACGCGCACGGAGATACGGGAAGACGTCACGTTCTCCGGCGACATCGACGCGAAGTCTTTTCACGCCTGGCTCTCGATAGGCCTCCGCATGGTGGTGTTTCCATGAAGACCAAGCTCCTCCTCCTTGGCTCGGCGCTGGCCGCACTGGGTTGCGACGGCACGCAGTACGTCAACGCCGACACGGTCGCGCTGATCATGACGAACGACACCACCGGCGTGGAGCGCGTCAATCGCTGCCACTACGTGCCGGTGCTGCTCGGCAGCCAGCTCAAAGCCCGCTACGTCGTAGAAGACGAGCTCCGCGTGACAATCACGCTCACGCGTGACGACCTCCACCTGCTGTTCGAAGAAGCGGGGGAGCCGGTGGAAAGCCTCACCTTACCGAGCCAGCAGTTTGCGGACGAAGCGCGCGAGGTGGCCGAGTCGCCGCCACCCGGCTTTACGGTCGAGCTCGCTTCGCCGTGCACGCCGAAAGACTTTTGACGAGCTCAGCTCTGCACCAGCGGATTCGGCTCCCCGCGGTGAGACCCTCAGAACGGGTAAGTCAGGCGGAGCCGCACGGCGCGCATGGTGCCGAGCGGCAGCGTCTCCGCGATGCCCGCGCCCTTCGCGGACTGGATGTCCAGCGTTGCTTGGCTGAAGACGAGCTTCACGGACGCGGCGTTGAACCCGAGCGGGTAGAGCAGGTAGGCCGCGCTCTGGTAATGCTGCTCGAAGTTTGTGATGTCGTCCACGACCTCCGTCCGGTTCATACCGAACCCTGCGATGAGGCTCCGGTCCATGATCAGGGAGCCTGCGTCCAGCTCGACGTAACCGCCCAGGCTGGTGCGCTTGTTGGTCGCGTCTTGATCGAGCGTGCCGTTGGTGGCCGTGTACTGTCGTTCATGGCTCTGCGCCGCGTTCAGCGCGACGGCTACCGGCTTGACCGTCACCTCCACGCTGCCGCCCACGCCGTAGGAGCGCGACACGCCGCAGTTCGGGCACGCCACGAGCTGAGACGTGGTCGGATCCGTGTAGGCCTTCTCCTGCGCGGGCTTGGAGGTGCGGTACTCGGCCGCCGCGGAGACCCGCAAGAACTCGAAGTGGATCATGGCCGCGCCGCGGCCGGCGAGCGTGTTGTTGGCGCCGTTGTTACCGATGCCGGTCGCTAGCTCGATGCCAGACCATTTCGTCGGGTAGACGTGCAGCGCGGCGCGACCTGCCGGCTCGCGGTCGTACAGGTGGTTGACCTCGTAGGTGTAGGGGCCGAATGCGCCCCCGCCGGTCTCCAGCGAGCAGCTTCCGGTCACCGCGGTCGAGATGCGGCACGCGCCTCGGTCTTCCAGCGTGTAGAGGTCGAAGCCGTACCCCTTGTGGTAGACGCGCCAAGTACGGAAGCGGCCGACCTTGATGTCCCATTTCCCCTTCACGCCGAACTGGCCGTACACGTCGTCCGCGTTGATTTGATACGAGCCGTACTCGCGCATCCACGCGACGAGCTCGCCGCGCGCGCGGACGAACCAGGCTTTATTCTCGCCGAAGTCGTACTGGACGGTGGGGCCGACGACGAAACGACCACGCGTGTCGTAGAAGCCTTGAGGGCGGGCGTCGCGCTCGAACGTGTAGCTCGCATACCCGCCGTCTGCCTCGAGACCGCCGTGCCATTCGAGGGTGCTGGAGGGCGCAGGGCGCACGAAGTCGTTGCGGTGCTCGAGCGCGTAGTCTTCCAGCGGCGCCGCCTCCGTCGCCGCGGCGGGCGCGGTGGGGGAGGCGGCCTTGGCGGCTTGATCGCGCGTCTCCGGCGGGGGAGCAGGCTTCGGAGCTTGCTCCTCGGTCGAAGGCTCATCCATATCCGCGTTTTGGGCCGCGGAAGCGGCGCCGTCGCCGTCCTGGGCCACGGCCACGGGAGCGAGGGCGAGACAAGCCATGCCCCACGCGAAACTCAAGCCGAATACACGAAGACCACGCGCTGAAGACAGTTTCACGTTCTTGACTCGTTCGGGATCAGTTGATGGTGAAGGGCGCGCTCTTCAACTTCGTCGGGTCCGCGCTAGGTCCGATGAGCACGCTGTGCGGGCCCTTTTCCACCGTCCACCCGGTGGCGCCCCAGTAGGCCATGTCACGTGCCGGGACCCTGAACTGCACGTTCTGCGTCTGGCCCGGAGCGAGCGTCACGCGCGCGAAGGCCTTGAGCTCCTTGGCGGGGCGGCGCTGCGCCGTCATCGGGTAGCCGATGTAGAGCTGCACGATCTCGTCGCCAGCCATCTTTCCGGCGTTGGTCACCGGAATCTCCACGTTGAGCGCACCGTCCGGAGCGATACCGGTAGTGCACAGCACCTTCACGTCGCCGTAGGTGTAGTTGGTGTAGCTCATCCCGAAGCCGAACCAGAAGCGCGGCATCTTCGCTTCCTTCTCGAACTTTCGGTACCCGTGGAAGTAGTCCACCATCGCGTCTTCACCGGTGGTGTTCTGGAAGGGCGGGTAGTCGGCGGGATTCATGGCCACCGTGAAGGGCAGCTTGCCGGAGAAGTTGGTGTCACCGAACACCAAGCTCGCGAGGGCGTTGCCGCCCTCTTGACCCGGGTAGAACGTTTGCACGATCGCCTTCGGTCCCGCGTACCAGTCTTCCATCACGATCGCGCTGCCGACGGCGAGCACCACGATGGTGTTCGGGTTGGCCGCGACCGCTTGCGCGATGAAGGCGGCCGGCTTGGTGGCGCCCCAATGCTTCGGATGCTGGCCGCTCAACGTGAGGTCGGCGCGATCTTGCCCGACGTCGTAACCTTCGCCCTCGTCCTCCCACGCCATCGTCACCGGGATGATGGCGATGTCGGCGGTGTTGGCCGCCGATGCGCTGGCGTTCGTCGTGACGGCCACTCCCTTGGCGTCCCCCGCGGCCTTCAAGCCGTCGAAGAAAGAGACCGCGTAAGGCGGGTTGGTCGCGCTGCTGCCGCGATCACCGAGGCCGGAAGCTACGCCGGCCGTGTTCACGTCCGTATTCGGCTTCATCGCATCCGGGCCGAGCACGACGATGCTCTTGGCGTCGGCTTTGCCCATACCGGCCGCTGTCGCCATCGCGCCGAGCGGGAGCAAATTATCGTTCTTGAGCAGGACGGCGCCTTTGAGGGCCGTCTCCTTGGCGAGGTCTTTGTGCGTCTGCTCGTTGATGATGGCGACGTTCTCGGGCGCGTTCTTGTACGCGTCCGTGTCGTGAGCGAACTTCAGGCGTGCGTTCACGATGCGGGTCGCGGCCTCGTCGATACGCGTGCCGGGCACCGTGGTGTCGATCGCCTTGAAGGCGTTGTTGTCCGGCATCTCCAAGTCGAGGCCGGCCAAGATGGACGTGTTGCCCTGATTGGCAACGGTCGCCCACCAGTCGGAGACCATCATGCCCGTCCACTGCCACTCGTCGCGCACGATCTTGGTGATGAGCTCCGGGTTTTGGGTACAGCGCAGGCCGTTGACGCGGTTGTACGCCGCCATGATGCAGGCCGGGTCCGCCTCTTCGATGACCATTTGGAAGTGGCGCAGGTAGTTTTCGCGCAGGGTCTGCGGGTCCACGACCATGTTCACGTTGGGCTCGTCGGCGCCGTCCCCGCGGTTATTTTCGGTGTTGTTGACGGCGAAGTGCTTGGGACACGCCATCATCTTCTTTTCCTGCATGCCGCGCACGAAGGCGGAGGCCATCTTGCCGACGAGGACCGGGTCTTCGCCGTAAGTTTCTTGAGCGCGGCCCCAGCCGGGGTGACGCAGCACGTTCATCGTCGGCGCGAGCATGACGTCGTACTTGAACGCCTTCATTTCGGCGGCAATTACCTCGCCAACGCGATACTCCAGGTTCACGTCGAACGCGGCCGCGCGCGCCTCGGCCACCGCGAAGGTGGTCGACTTGGAGTTGTTGAGCTGGTGCACGCCGCGCGGACCGTCGCGCATCGGCATGTCCTTCAGGCCGATCTTCTCCGCGCCAGTGGCGTTGAAGTCGATGGTCCACCAGTCGCTGGCGAGGCGCTGGCCGCCGCTCAGCATCGCGAGCTTCTCGTCTCGCGTCAGCTGCTGCACGAGGTTGGAAGTGCGGGGATCCACCGGCTTGAGCACGTTCGCCGTCTGCTTGGGAGACACCATGCAAGTCGCGTCGTTCTCCATGATCGGCGTGGTGCCGGCGGTTCCGAGGCCACCCGCCGTTCCGTTTGCCGAGCCGCCGGTGCCGGGGACGCCCGTACTGCCGCCCATACCACCGGGTATGGCACCGGAGCCGGCGGTCGCCGCTGACGTTCCCGCTGTGCCGCCCGGCGTCACGTTCACGCCGCTGGGGCGCGTGGAGCACGCGGAGTACAGCAGCGTAGCGACGAGCAATCCGGAACCGAGGTGCAGGGCGGAGATGGAGTTTTTGCGCATGAATATGCCTCTTGGCCGAGCCCTTGTTCCGCTCGGACTGCCGCTTGGAAGCGTTTGTGGAATCGATCCCATTTGCATGAAACCGGTTCCACTCGCGGTTCGGCTGCTATAGCACTTCTGCGTTCCGCGCTACCTGCACAGAAAGCTTTTTCAGCGGGATTTCTCGAGCAGACTGCAGCTCCGTCAAATGAAGTCAGCGCGAGCGCAACGCGAAAAGTGAAGAGTCTTTACGAACGCCCGCTCGCGCCGTTCGTCCAAGCTCGTCGTCAGCTACATCGCGCCCCGTGCTCTCGTCGCGCTCAGAAGTCGATGGGCTCGGCGCCGTACCAGAAGCCGCCCGTCACCGAGAACGGTTTGGTGGCGAGCTCCAGCATGCGCACGGCGCCGTCCGGCGGCTCACCGGGGGCGTTGGGGCCGCCGAGGTCCGTCTTCAGCCAACCGGGGTCCAGCGAGTTGACGGCGACCTTGCCCTTCAAGTCGCCCGCGTACGACAGCGTGAGGCCGTTCAGCAGCAGCTTGCTGAGGCGGTAGGCGGGCATGTTGGCTTCGTCGCGCACGGCGGACAGCTTGCCGGCGCCGGAGCTCACGTTGATGATGCGCGGCTCCGCGCCGCGCTCGAGCAAGTGCAAGAGCGCATTGGTGAGCCAGTGCGCGGATAGCACGTTGGTCGTGATGTTGCGCTCCAGCGCGTCCACGGGCTCGGCGTGGAAGCCGGCGTTGTACTCTTGAATGGCGGCGTTGTTGATGAGCAGATCCAACGCGCCCCAGCGCGCGGTCACCGCTTCGGCGAGGCGCGCGCCGAGCCCGCGGTCCGTGATGTCTCCGACCACCGGCTGGAAGCCGGGGAACTCGCTCGCGAGCTGCTGGAGCCGCGCCGCGTCACGCGCCACGCCGATGATCTCGGCGCCCTCGGCGGTGAACAGACGAACCGTTTCTCGACCTACACCGCGCGACGCGCCCGTGAGCACGATGCGGCGACCTTTGAGGCGTGCCATGTCGCTCGCCTACCCGAAAGCTGCTGGAAACCCAAGCCACAAAGCGCCGCGCCACGTGAAAGACGCTTGCCCTTTACGGTAATCCTCGCCAGCGTGGCTGAGTGGACGACGAAGACAAGCTCATCCCGGTCTCTCCGCGCCACTCGGTGCGGGTCGGGGCCGAGTACGCCGTGTGGATCAAGAAAGCGCCGCGCCAAGACTTCGTCGTTCGCACGATCATGAAGCGTGAAGCCAACGGTATGCCGCTCGTTTCCGCGGATATCGTGATTGCGGGGGAGGAGACGCGCGCCACCTACCCGCTGGCGGCCCAGTACCCGCTGCACTTTCGCAAGACGTACTACCCGGGGCGCCTGCACGGCGATCCGCGTGAGGAGCGCGACCGACAGAACGAGGTCGCCGAAATTCTGGATATTCCTCCTGCCATCGGCGCCACCCACCAAATCTTTCGAAGCTGCTTCCTGCCGGGGCAGCCGTACAATCGCCTCTCGCCGTTCGGGGCCGAGCCCGAAGAAAAGAACCTGCCCTTGGCGCAGAAGCTTCCTCTCGCGAGCGCGGCGGGGCTTTGGCGGCTCCTCCACGAAGCGTACGACTCGCTCGTGAAGCTGCAGGACGCGGGCATCGCTCATGGCGACATGGAGCTGCACAACCTCATCGTGTGCAACTCGCCGCTCGAATGCATCCTCATCGACTTCGAGGCGACCGCGCGTAAAGACCAGCTGGACGGCGCCGAGTTCGAGAAGCGCTGCCGTAACGACGTAGTGCCCATGCTCAAGGAAGCGGTGCTGCTGCAGTGCGCGCTCGGGCCGCAGCCGGGGCCGCTTGCGGAGCTCTCACGGAAGCGAATCGACGAGCTGTTCAAGCGGCCCGACAAGTTCCTGGACGAGATCGGCGAGCAGTCCAAGATTGGTTAGGCGAAGGCGCTGCGGTGGTCCGCCGCGAACTCCCGCACCGAGCGCGCAGGGCGGCCGAGCAGATCCGGTAGATGGGTCGTCGTGAAGTTGCCCCAGTCGTTGGCGTAAGCCCGCGAGTACTCGCCGAGCAACCCGACCACCCACGGCGGCATCCCGGACTCCAGCATGCTCTGCCGGGCGGCGTCGTGCGGCACCGGGACGTAACGAACGGGCTTACCCAACCCCTGGGACAGCTCGCTGGCTGCTTCTTCCAGCGATACCGAGGCCGGTCCGGTGGGGGTGTAGATCTTGCCGTGGTGTGAGTCGGGATCGCTCAATAGGAGCTTGGCCGCAACCTCGCCGACGTCCCGCGTATCGATCATGCCCAGCTTTCCCGTGCCCATGTCCCAATAGAGGTTGCCTTGCGCCGCGATGGCCGGCGCCGCCATCAGCAGGTTCTGCAAGTAGAAGTGCGGGCGCAGGATCGTCCACTTCAAGCCCGAGCTCATGAGCTCCGCGTCGGAGAGCGCGTGCAAGCGCCCGTTGCGAGTCGGAGCGTCATGGCTGGCGCCGATCGCGGAGAGGCGCACCACACGCTCGACGCCGGCGTGCTTCGCCGCCCACAGCGCGTTCATGCTGTTTTCGGGCTGGCGCGGGCTCACGCTGTTGAGGAGCCACAAGTCGTTCACTCCCTCGAAGGCGGCCGCGAGCGACTCGGGCTCGTCCAAGTCACCGAGCACGACTTGGAGGCCCCGGGTCCGCAGAGGCGCCGCCTTGTTGGGATCGCGCACCAGGGCGCGCAGCGTCACGCCGCCCGCACCCGCAAGGGCGTGGATGAGGGCGCTCGATACGGCGCCGGTGGCGCCAGTGATGAGAAGGGTTCTAGTCATGGGTTTCTCCAACGGGGGAACACCAATGAATTAGGGCGCGCAGCCGTGCTGGACAATACGCGTAAAATAGAAAGACTGTCCCACCAGAGGCACAATGGCCGTCCCAGATTTGAACGCAGTCAGCGCCTTCTCCAAGGTCGTCGAGCTCAAAAGCTTTCGCGCGGCGGCGGAGGCGCTGGGGATTCCGAAGTCGACCGTGAGCCGCAAGGTAGCCGAGCTGGAAGACGCGCTGGGAGCGCGCCTCCTCGAGCGCACGACGCGCAGCCTCCGATTGACGGACGCAGGCCGGGCCTACCACGTGCGCGTCGCGCCCGCGCTCGACTCCTTGCTCGAAGCGGAGCGCGCCGTGGAGGAACAGAGCGCCAAACCATCGGGCCGCCTCCGCATCACGATGACCCGCGAAGGCGGGCAAACCCTGCTCGGGCCCGTCCTCAGCGAGTACCTGCGCGCGTTCCCCGACGTGAAGCTCGACGTCGAGCTCACGGATCGACGCGTGGATCTGGTCGAGGAAGGCTTCGATGTCGCGATCCGCGCCGGCGCGCTGGCGGACTCTACGCTCGTCGCGAAGAAGATCGGCGCGCCAGGCCGCATTCGGCTCTACGCCAGCTCCGAGTACCTGAGCCGTCGTGGAACGCCGCGTCACCCCCGCGAGCTCGCCGATCACGACTGCTTGATCATGTCCGCCCAAACCGCGCCCACGGTCTGGAGCTTCCGGGAGAAGCGGAAGCTCGTGCCGGTGCAGGTGCGCGTGCACGCAGCGGCCAATAGCTTCCTTCTCTTGCGCGACTTAGCCGCGAGCGGCCACGGGGTCGCGCGGCTGCCCGACTATTTCGCGCTCCAAGCGACGACGCGCGGCAAGCTCACCAGCCTGCTGGACGCCTTCTTGCCGGAGCCCACGGCTTGGCACGTCGTGTACCCCAGCGCTCGGAACTTGTCGCCCAAAGTGAGGGCGTTCGTGGAGCTCCTCGAGCGTCGCTTCGTAGCCTCCGCGCCTTAGGCGCGGGTCTGCTCCGCGCCTAGCTTGGATACCAGCGCGAGCAGCTCCTCCATGCCCACCGGCTTGACCAAGTGCGCGTCGAACCCGGCTTGCTGCGAGCGCTCGCGGTCTGCCTTTTGGCCGTAGCCCGTCAGAGCGATGAGCTTCAGCGACGCGCTCGGCTGTTGCTCTCGCAGGCGACGCGCCAGCTCGTAGCCGTCCATCACGGGAAGGCCGATGTCGAGCAGGGCCAGGCTCGGCGCTTGCTCCTTCGAGAGATCCAGAGCGGTCGGGCCGTCGTAGGCTACCCGCACCTCGTGACCGACCTCGCGCAGCACTTGCGCCGTCGAATCCGCGGCGTCACGGTTGTCGTCCACGAGCAGAATGCGCTGGCTGCGGTTGGGCACGGGCGAGATGCGGCTCGGGCGCGGGCCGACGTGGAGCGGCCCCGGCGGAGCGAGCGGCAAAGTGACGGAAAATTCGCTGCCGCGTCCGGGCCCATCGCTCTTCGCGAAGACTTCTCCCCCGTGCAGCTCGACCAAGCTCTTCACGAGCGACAAGCCGAGGCCGAGCCCGCCCTCGGAGCGATCGAGCGTTCGCGCGCCCTGCACGAACAGGTCGAACACGCTGCCGAGGAGCTCGACCGCGATGCCGACGCCGTTGTCGCTCACGCGGACGTGCACGCGCTCGCCCTGGCGCTTGGCGCGCAGCTCCACCTCCCCGCCAACGCCGGTGTACTTGGCGGAGTTGTTGAGCAGGTTGGCGATGACTTGGACCATCCGCCCGCGGTCCACCTCGACGGCTAGGCCTTCCTCCGGCACGTCGACCACGAGCCGGTGCTGTCTCTGCTCGAAGAGCGGCATCGTGAGCTCGAGCGCGGCGCTGGTCACCACCGACAGCTCCACGACCTCCTTTTTCAACTCCACGCGGCCACTGGCGATCCGAGAGACGTCCAGCAAGTCGTCTACCAAACGGACCATGTGGCTCACCTGCCGTTTGATGACCTCTCGTTCTTTGACGGAGCGGCTCGGTTCCCGCAGCTCCATGAGATGAAGTGAGGTCAGGATGGGGGACAGGGGGTTTCGGAGCTCGTGCCCGAGCATGGCCAGAAACTCGTCCTTCGCGCGGCTGGCGGCTTCGGCGCGCTGGCGTGCCAGCTGCTCCGAGTCGAATAGCAGTGCGCGGTCCAGGGCCTGCGCGCACTGCCACGCGAGCTGCCGCGCGCGGGACCGCGTCGCCTTGTCGAAGCGCTGGCCGACCGCGAAGCTCAGCGCGATCGAGCCGAGGACGCCGCGACTGCCTTCGAGCGGCAGCGCGGCCCAGCTTCCGTGCACGGTGAAGGAGGAGAGGGACGGAAACGCGCGGTCGCGCTCTTCCGTGGTGCCGAGAAACAATGGCTCTCGTTTCTTGACCGCGATCGCGGCGGGCAAGTTGGCGTCCACTGAGAACCGCTGGTAGGCGTGCGCCACCTCTTCTGGGTAGCCTCGAGAGGCCAACGCCTGCAGCTCTTTGCCGTCGTCGGAAACGCGCAGGAACCAGCCGGCGCGGGCTTTGAGCGCGGGCAGCCCCAAATCCATCGTGGCCTCCACCACGTCTCCCACGCTGCGGGCGCGAGCGAGCGCGCTCGTCAGCTCCGCCGTGCTGCGCAAAAATTCCTCCGCCTCCAAGCGATCTTTTTCGAGTCGATCCAGCGAGAGCGCGAGGAACAGCACCGTCGGCGCCATCACCAACGCGACGGCGGTGGCCAAGAGGGCATGGCTTTCGGCCGGTGACAGGACGGAGTGGTGGTCGCGGTCCAGCAGCAGCCAACCGACGACGACCGGCAGGAGCAGCGTGATCGGAAGCAGGCGACGCGCGAGGTAGCCCCCGACCGACGTGCTCGTGATCACTCGGCCAATGCCCACGTCCGGTCGAAGGGCGAAAGCGGAGGCAACGAGCAGTAAGTTCGCGAGCGCCGTGTACGGCGACAAGCGCAAATACCGCAGTGGCTGGTAGAGGATCGCGGCCGAGTAGAGGTAGCCCACCAGCGCGACGCCGCACACGCCGAGCGTCATAACGGCGCAGGTCTGTCCTAGCGAAGCGATGAGCTTGTTGGACCGCTTGATGAGCCAGGGGCATATCCCCAGGAGCACGAAGCACGCGGCCGCGGTTGGCGACATGCGGTTCGGGTAGCGCGCTGACTCCGCGGACCAAACGTCGCGCGCTAGCAGTTGGTCGATGCCCAGATCCAGACCGCTCGCGTACTCGAAACAGGTCAAGCCGCCGAGCACACCCCCAGCCGTGATCGTCACCGCGGCCACGCGACGTCGGCCCGGGGTCGGTCGCAGCGACAACATGGCGTACCCCACCGCAAGCAGTACGATGGAGAGGCTGGTGTTGGTCTTGCCGCGGCTGGAGGCGAAGGCGCGCGCCTCCGGGGTGCCGTAGAGCCAGAGCGAGAGCCACGCGCAGCCAATGGCCCCGGCCAGGCTCGCTGCGATGAGACCGAAGCGGCGCGCGAGGGCTGCGCCGCGGCGGCTGGACGGAGGAGACGGAGGCGAAGGATCGTTCACGAGCGGATGACGCGCTGAAGCTTGCATTGAGGGGCTCGCGCGTCAGTGAGGCCAAATGGCACACACCACAAAAAGCAAACGCCCCGCACGTTTCCGTGGGGGCGTTCGCGTTGTCTAACTCTGCTGGTCGCTCAGCGCATGAACAGCATCTCTTGGTAGGTCGGCAGCGGCCAGAGGTCGTCCGCGATCAGGCCTTCCAGGGCGTCGGCCGCGCCACGCACCGTGAGCATGAGCGGCAGGACCTCTTCCTTGAGGTGCTTGGCTTCGGCCGCGACGTCCGAGGACTCGTGCGTCAGCGCCTTTTCCAGGCTGACGAGTCCCGAGTCGAGCTTGTCGGCGTAACCCGACACGTCGCCGAGGAGACGCTTGGCCGCGTTCGAGGACCCAGCCGCGGCGCCGAGCTCCGCCTGGTAGCGGATAGCGGCGGGGAGGATGATGGTCTTGCCCATCTTCACCACCAGCTTTGCCTCGACCAGCACCTGCTTGACGTACGTCTCCAGGTAGATGTCGTGGCGGCTCTTGAGCTCACGCGGCGTGAGCACGTTGTACTTGTCGAACAGCTTGATCGTCTCGGGCGTGTTCAACTGCGGCAGCGCGTCTACCGTCGTCTTCAGGTTCGGCAGGCCGCGCTTTTCGGCCTCTTGGTGCCACTCTTCCGAGTAGCCGTTACCGTTGAAGACCACCGCCGCGTGCTCGTTGGCGAGCTCGGTGAGCAGCGTCTGAATCGACATGTTGAGAGTCTTGCCAGAGCCGATGGAGGCTTCGAGCTTGCCGGCGATGTAGTCGAGCGCCTCGGCGATCGCGGTCTGCAGCGCGATCAGGGGGCCCGCGATGGACTGGCCGCCGCCTACGGCGCGGAACTCGAACCGATTGCCCGTGAAGGCGAAGGGGCTCGTGCGGTTACGGTCGCCCGCGTCCTTCGGCAGCTTGGGCAGAGTGTCCACGCCGATCTCCATGACGCCCTTGCTCTTGGAGTTCTTGGCGCCGCCAGCCTTGAGCTGGTCGAACACGTCCGAGAGCTGCTCGCCCAAGAAAACCGAGATGATGGCGGGCGGAGCTTCGTTCGCGCCGAGACGGTGATCGTTCTGGGCCGAGGCGATCGCCGCGCGGAGCAGGCCACCGTGCTTGTGGACGGCGCGGATGACGCCGGCGCAAAACACGAGGAACTGCGCGTTTTCGTGGGGCGTGTCACCCGGGTCGAGCATGTTGCCCTGGGTCGAGTTGCCGAACGAGAAGTTGACGTGCTTGCCTGAGCCGTTGACGCCCGCGAAGGGCTTCTCGTGGGTCAAACACTCGAAGCCGTGGCGGATGGCGAGCTTGCGCATCATCACCATCGACATCTGCTGGTGGTCGGCGGCCATGTTGGCGCTCTCGAACACCGGCGCGATCTCGAACTGGCCCGGAGCGACCTCGTTGTGGCGCGTCTTGGCCGGGATGCCGAGCTTCAGCAGCTCCCGCTCCAGGTCCACCATGTACGCGATGACGCGCTCGGGGATCTGACCGAAGTACAGGTCCTCGAACTCTTGACCGCGCGGCGGCTTCGCGCCGAACAGCGTGCGTCCCGCGCTCAGCAGGTCCGGGCGCGACATGAAGAAGCGGCGGTCGACCAGGAAGTACTCCTGCTCGGGACCGGCGTACGCGACGACGTTCGCGATTTCCTCGTGCCCGAAGAGCTTGAGGATGCGCGTCGCTTGGCGGTTGAGGGCCTGCTGCGAGCGGAGCAGCGGGGTCTTCTTGTCGAGCGCCTCGCCCGTCCACGACACGAACGCGGTGGGGATATAAAGCGTCGAATCGATGACGAAGGCCGGGCTCGTCACGTCCCACGCGGTGTAGCCGCGAGCCTCGGACGTCTGACGAATGCCGCCGTTCGGGAAGCTCGAGGCGTCCGGCTCACCCTGAATGAGCAGCTTGCCCGAGAACTCACTGACCGCGCCGCCCTCGCCGTCCGGCGTGATGAATGAGTCGTGCTTCTCGGCCGTCGCGCTGGTGAGCGGGTAAAAGAGGTGAGCGTAGTGGGTGGCGCCCTTGCCCATCGCCCACTCGCGCATCGCCGAAGCGACCGTCTCGGCCACGGCGGGATTCAACGGCTCACCCTTTTCGATCGTCTTCTTCAGGGAGCGAAACACGTCCTTGGGCAGCTTCGCCTTCATCTCCGCGAGACTGAACACGTTGCTGCCGTACAGCTCGTCGGGCGACTCGGGGATGGTGACGAAAGGAGCAACGGCCTGGCTCGCGATTTCTGCGACGGCTTTCCTGCGAACGCTGATTCCAGTCATGACTGTGGTCTTCCTCTGCTTAGTTTCTTGGGGTTGCCGTGGAGGGCTTCAGGGGCCGTCGGGAGAGGGGCCTTTTGGGTCCGCGCGGCGCAGATGGACCTACCCGCGCCTATTTTTCGGCAATGTTTCCAAAAAACGTCGAGACTCCATACTGATCGGAAGACTCCGGAAACTTTCGTTTAGGGGGCGTTAACCGTTGGAAATCTTGAGGATTCTGAGAGCGACGAGATTGGCTCGGTTTTCTGGCCGAACTCGAAACAAGGCGGCCGGTGGGGCCGAACGACGAAAAATGTCGCGGCGCGGCCGCCTCGTCGGCGCCTAGCTGTGTCGCAACGACGCAGCCGCGGAGCGCGGCCGGTGACGTCGACGAAGCCAACCGGCCGCCGTCGCGAGGGCCGCGATGATGCTCACGTACGAAGCACTCCGAGGCGCTGAGCCTACCGTGCAGCCGCCGCCTTGAAGGCGATAGTCGGATTGTGCGTTCGAGGCCGCCGTGCCCGCCAAGCCTGATTCGTCCCCGGCAGCTCCTGCATCGGTTGCGCCCACGGCGCCCATGCCCGAGCTCCCGCCCAGACCTGCGCTGCCAGCTAGGGACGGCCCGTCGCCGCCCGCCGCCGCGCCAGCGTCAGCGGCGGCTCCGTTGGCGGCGGCTCCGTTGGCGGCGGCTCCGTTGGTGGTGCCTCCGTTGGTGGTGCCTCCGTTGGTGGTGCCTCCGTTGGTGCCGCTGCCACCGGCGCTACTGCCCCCTAAGCCAACGCTGCAATCGCCGTCGAGGCAGCAGCCGAACACGGGAAGAGCCGCACACGCGCCCACGACGCACAGGTTCTGAGTGCACGGGTGACGGTCTTCGCACTCTTCGTTGGTGGAGCAGGCCGATGGCGGAAGCTCAATGAGAGGCGCCACGGCCCCGTCTCCGCTCGAGGTGCAGTCGCCCTCGTAGCAGCAACCGAGCACCGGCAGCGCAGGGAGGCAAAGCCCCACCGCGCACGCGTTCTGAGTGCAAGGGTTGCCGTCCTCGCACTGAGAGTCCTTGGAGCAGGCGCCCAACAACGCTTGTTGGGCGGCAGCCGGCTTTTCGGACTCGGTCACGCACCCTCCCGAAAGAACGCCAAGTAGCGTCAATCGGAGCACCACTACCACCCCTGTTGATAATCGCATCGCCGTCTCCCTCCCGCGCGCCGACCAACGAGGGTCAGCGGGCGCGGGCTCAGAATTTCACTTCACACGTCGAGCTTTAGTTCGCCGGCAGTCGACATGGGTCCACGCCGTCCTTGCCGATGTCCACGCAGTTGCCGACGCTTGCACCTCCGAGGAGACGCGTCATCACGGCGCCGCAAACGTTGAGCGACCAATCCTGTTCGGTGAACTCGCCGGTGACCAGCGCTTCACCGGTGAGGGACAAACCCGGATGCAGCGACACGGTCGCTTCGGCGGACACGCTCGCGCCTTCGCGGTCGAGCGTGACCAGGGCGTCCGGGAGAGTGACGGACAGCAGCGACGTCGTGCCCGACTTCAGCGCGCTACCAATGAGTTTCACGTCGCCGTCGAGCGAGATGCTCACGAGCGAGCCGTTCAGTACCTTGGCGGTCGCGCCGAGCCCGCCGGTCGCCATCAGGGGGACGAGCGACGTCCACACGTCCGTGCCCGCGCCCACTTGGGCGTTGATCTCCAGCAGCTTGCTGCAGCCGTCGGTGAGAATGTCCACCTTGGCGTCGACGAGGGCCATGACGTCCGCCCCGGCCGCGGGAAGGGCGGAGCTGTCGAGATTCACTTTCGGCAGGTCGAGGCCGAGACGGATCGCGACGAGAGCATCACGGTCCAGCAGCTCGACGGCTGCGTCGACACTCAACGAGACGGCGACTGGCAGGAGGGAGCCGTCGCAACCGCAGCCGGTGCCTTTCAGGAGCGAGCCCGCCATGTTGGCCTGGCCCGAAATCGTAGGGCCGCCAATGGCGGAAAGCCCGACGTGCAGCTTGGCGTCTGCGAGCGGCAGGCCTGTGTCCGCGCCTAGGTCGATCGTGACGTCACCGTCGATGTCCACGCCGCTTTTGGACGTCGTGACGTCGCCATTCTTCGTTTCGATGACGACGAGGCCTTGGTTCGGGAGCTCGACGCTGACGGAGATACCGTCGTCGCCGTGCTGGATGTGGATGCCGGGAAGCTCGAAGGCGCAATCGCAGTGGCCGCCGGGAATCTCGCCGTGATCGCCGTCATCGCCGTCTCCGCCCATCATTTCCGGATCGTCGGTAGCCGATCCGTCGGAACCACCTGAATTTGGCGTGTTGCCCTTGCCTTCGCTCGACATCTGGCCTCCCGCGTCGAGCTCCAGCGTTGGCTCGGATCCGCCCGCGCTCGCCGCGGCCTGCTCGCCGGCGGCGCTGCAACTCACGAGGCCCATCCCAATCAAGCACATCACCGGCAGACGAAAACCAAAACCGTTCATCTTTGCTCCCTTGAAGTCGCGTGAATCGAAGTCAGCTTCAGCAAGGCTCATGCCCCCACCGTCAGCGCCTTCTGTACGAAAAGGCAGCCCGGTTTCATCGCGGCTTTCGCAGGTCGGGGCAATCGTTCGCACTGGGCTTAGGTGAGGGGGAGTGCACGCCGTTGCACTGGAGGCGCGCACCGGCGTGCACTCGGGGATCGCGGCCCTGTGTCGGTCCGCGCCCGACTCATGCCTTCACCTAGCCCACCCCCCAAGGCCTCGGAGTCACCGCCAGTCGAAGACCGCCCGGTGCTCCTCGCAACGCCGGACACGCCGGCGGCGCGGGCGCTCGCGGAGACTTTGCAGCGAGCGCGCATCGGCTTCGTTCGGGCCCCCACCCCCGCGCAAGCGCTGACCTGCTTGGAGCAGGGTGAGTTCGACGTGGTGATAACCGGCGGCGATCCCGACTCGAGACAGAAGTCGGGTCTGATGGGGCGCTTGAACGAGCTCACGCCCGAGCTGGCCATTGTCGCGCTGTTGGAAGGCGAGCCCCAGCCGGGCACTGGAAGTGAGCTCGGCAGTAACGCCTTCGACTACATCTCCCGACCCTTCGAAGAGGACAGCACGCTGGACACCATTCAGCGCGCGCTCCGCGCGGCTCGTCAGTCGCAGGCGCGCCCGCCGACCACCCCGCTGCCGTCTTTGAAAGAGGTGCCCGTCCGCTCCGGCGCGATGCGCTCGGTGATGACCCTCCTCGACCGCGTCGCCCCCAGCGAGGCCACCGTGATGATTCGCGGTGAGAGCGGTACCGGCAAAGAAGTCGTCGCGCGGCGCTTGCACGAGCTCAGCGGGCGCGCGGGGGGGCCCCTCGTCAAGGTGCACTGCGCGGCGTTGCCCGAGCAAATCTTGGAGTCAGAGCTGTTCGGCTATGAACGCGGCGCGTTCACGGGTGCGCATGCCCGCAAGCCGGGGCGCGTGGAGCTCGCGGAGCGCGGCACTCTGTTTCTCGACGAAATTGGCGAAATTTCCATGTCCGTGCAGGTCAAGCTCCTGCGCCTGCTGCAGGACCGTCAGTACGAGCGCCTCGGCGGTACCCGAACGCTCGACGCGGACGTGCGCTTCGTTACCGCCACTCATCGCAACTTGGAGCAGATGGTGCGGCGCGGAGTGTTCCGCGAAGATTTGTACTATCGTTTGAACGTAGTGCGGCTGGATCTGCCGCCGCTGCGAGAGCGTCGGGAAGACATCGAGCCCTTGGCTCGCCACTTCTGTCGACAGACCAACGCGCAGACCGGTCGCCAAGTTGAGCTCACGCCAGAAGCGCTGGCGCGTGTCGTCCAGGCGCCTTGGCGTGGCAACGTGCGCGAGCTGCAAAACTTCGTGGAGCGTCTCGTGGTGCTGTCGGACGGGACGGATGTCTCGGAGAAGGATGTTCGGCTGGAGCAAGAACGGGCGCTGGGCCTCTCGGGGGGGAGCGACCAGGGGGTCGAGTCCAGCGTTATCTCGCTCGACGCGGCCTTGCACCGCGCGGAGCGCCAAGCGCTTGAAAAAGCTCTCAGAAAAGCGGCCGGCAACCGCGCGCTCGCGGCTCGGATTCTAGGAGTGAGTCGCCGCGCCTTGTTCTACAAGTTGCGCGAGCACGACATCAAGTAAGCGGACGCGAGACATGTGTGTCCAGGCGCGGGAGTGGCACGCGGCCTGCTTGAATTAGACAAGCTCCCTTGCCGGACTCAAGCTTTGGTGGGGATGGGCGTAGTGGTACCAGTACGCCCCGTCCGAAGGGAACCGGCACGGGGTGAAGAAAGAAGCATGGCCAACCGCGGAGCACGCGCACCGACCGACAATCTTCATCAGGTGGAGCTGACGCCTCGTTCGCTGTTGGCCAAGGGGCAAGAAGAGCAACGCTCCGCCAAGATGCCGATCGCGGACACCTTGTCGCCGGACGAGTCCGCGAAGATCTCGACGTACAAGGTCGTCGACAATACGCGTCTCGGTCCGTACCAAATCGTGTGCGAGCTCGCGTCGGGCGGCATGGCGTCCGTGCATTTGGCGCTGTACCGCTCGGTAGAAGGCTTCGAGAAGCTCTGCGCGGTCAAGCGCATTCACCCGCACCTCGCCAACGAGCGCTCCTTCACGGACATGTTCGCGGACGAGGCGCGCATCGCCGCGTGTATCAGCCACCCGTTCGTGTGCAGCGTGTTCTCTTTTGGTCGCTCGCAGCAAAGCCACTACATCGCGATGGAGTTCCTGCGCGGCGAGCCGTTGTCCGCGATCACGCGGCGGCTCGCGCGGAGCCCGGACCTCGGCGACGATCCCCGCTTTCCCGCGCTGGCCGCGCGTCTCCTCGCCAACTTCGCGGAGGGCCTGTTCGCGGCGCACACGCTGCGGGACGATCGCGGAAAACCGCTCGAGATCGTGCACCGCGACGTCACCCCACAGAACCTCTTCGTGCTGTACGACGGCACGGTGCGCGTGACGGATTTCGGCATTGCGCACGCGCGTCGCCGGCTACACCACACCCAGGGGCAAAAGCTCAAGGGCAAGCTGTCTTATGTGGCACCCGAGCAGCTGAGCGAAGGACCCGTCGATCAACGCGTCGACATCTGGGGCTTGGGGGTGACGCTCTGGGAGCTCCTCGCCGGGCGTCGCTTGTTCCTCGGCTCGAGCGAAGGCGAGACGCTGGCTTCCGTGATGTCGCGGGTGGTGCAGCCTCCGTCGGCATTCCGGGCGACGGTGCCGCCGGAGCTGGACCGCATCGTCCTGCGCGCGCTCGAGCGCGACGTGAACAAGCGTTACCGGACCGCGCGTGATTTTGCCCGCGATCTCGAGCGCTTTCTGAACGCTATCGGCGATCAGTTCCCGGCCATGGACGTCGCGGATTGGATGAGCTCCGTGTTTCCGCAGGGCATGGAGCGCCTTCAGGCGCTGGGGGAGCTGGCGGCGCAAGTGAGCGCGGCTACCGCCGACGAGACGGTCGTGCGCATTCCGTCCGTGCCGCCCGCAGCGGGCCCGGTCCCCGCGAGCTACGTTTTCATGGCCGCGCGTGACGTCAGCCCGCGCCCCACCTCGAGCATGCCACCCACGGCCGAATACCCGCTCGGCGTGTCGGCGGCGCAGATCGACGCGAGCCTGGGCGCCATTTTGGCCAAGCCGCGTGATGATCGAGCTCCCGCCGCGAGTGGCACGATCCCACTCGCTACGGACGAGCCAGTTGCGGCGCGGCCAGCGGCTCCGTCCAAGCCCCACTTGGAGCTGGTCGAGGAGCAGACTTCGACGCGCTCGCTGCTGCTCGACGGGAACCACGGGCGCATTCTGGCCGTCATCGGCAGCGCGCTGTTGTTGGCTTCGGGGGTGGCCTCGGTGGTGCTGCGCGACCGGGGTGACGAGATTTCCCCACCGCAGACGGCGATCACGACTCCGAAGCTCGCGCCCGTGCTGGCGGAGACTGCGCCCTCACACTCCCTGGCGACGCCCGATGCGCCCGTGACGATCGACGCAATCCCCATCGACGCGCTCGCAACGGAGCGGCCCAGTACGCAGAAGAAGCCGGGCCGCGCCCCGGCAGTGACGGCAGTCGCCTCCGCGGCGGTCTCCGCGACCCCGGCGACCGGAGTGTCGTTCCGGCCCGTCGGCGACCTGTTCATCACCGGCGGCGCCGGCGACGTGCTGGAGAATGGCCAAATAATTGGACACGCGCCGGGGCGCTTCCGGCTGAGCGTCGGTCAGCATTCGCTCACGCTGCGGGGGGTGAACGGTGACGTGCAGTCGATGCAGGTGGAAATCAGAGCCGGCGCGCCGACGCTCGTGACCGTGCGCGCGACCCACTAGGTGGTGCACGCCTTTGCACCATCTTGGTGCAGCGGGCTGCACTGCATCAACGACAGCGGCTAAAAAAGCGAAAAGGGAGGACGGCACGCTCCCTGCAATCTCGCCGGGCATGCTCGAAGCAGAGATGCCGTTCACCGCCGATAGCGTCGCCCGTTTGATCGCGGCCGCCCCCAAGCCGGGACCCGAGGTGCTTGCCTTCACGTACTTGGGCACCTGGGGCCTCGCTCATCTCGCCTCTTCTCTTACGATTGATGGCAAGCCGCGCTTGGTCGGTCGCGAGCTGGAGAGCGTACGACTGCTGCACGCCATCGACGCCGTGACGCGCGAAAACGCGGCCGTCGTCGCCAGCATTGCGGGAGTCGCGGGGGCGGGCAAGACGAGGCTCCTGGAGGACACGCTCATGGTGGCGGAGGCGTCCGGCTTCGAAGGAAGGGTCGTGAGCGTCGCGGCCCAGCCTGGCGACGGCCCCAACGCGACCATCGCGCGACTGCTTTCGACGCGCTTCGGATTGAACCAGAAGAGCGCCGCGTTCAAGCGCGACTGCTTGCTGCGCCGCGTGCGTGAGCTGCTCGGCGACGACCGGGTCGAAGACGTGTGCTACTTCCTGGGTACGCTCGTCGGAGCACACTTCGAGCAGACTCCGCTGACCCGTGTGCTTTCGCAGCAGTCGTTCCACGCCGAGCTCGCGCTCCAGTCGCTCATTTGCGAGCTGTTCGCGGCGGACAGCCGCCGAGCGCCGCTGTGCTTGGTGATCGAGGACCTGCACCACATGGATCGCGAATCGCTCGGCACGCTGCTGGCGCTGACCGATGACTTGCAGCCGGGGACGCTCCTGCTTTGCAGCGGCCACCCGGACTTCTTTCGCCGCAACGAGCACTTCGGACAAACCGGCTCCGCTCAGTACGAACCCATCGAGCTCACCCCGCTGCAGGCCGACGAGGTGCGGGCCATGCTCAGGCAGGTCGTCGGACCGTGCACGCGCGGCGCGGACGCCTTCGAGCGGTACATGCTCGAGTCCGGCCTCGGCAACCCTGGTTTGATCCAGGAGCTGGTGCGCGAGCTGTGGG
The DNA here is from genome assembly GCA_029266615.1 of Polyangiaceae bacterium. GTDB lineage: Bacteria > Myxococcota_A > Polyangia > Polyangiales > Polyangiaceae > PMG-095. The sequence continues at coordinate 21,006 of JAQSWN010000003.1, read as the reverse complement.
CCTACGGTGCGCTGCAGGCGTCGATTGACGTGGACGGCTGCGAGTTCGACGGTGCCCGCTTGCCGGACATCGCTTCTTCTCCTCGCCTCAAGGTGGCGATGGAGGTGCGCGTCTCTGGCCTGCCGGAGCTGGAGCAAGCGCTTCTGGAAGCAGCGTCGGTCGTCGGCAGCGTCTTTTGGGCCGGGATGTGGCCGGCGCTCCTGCCGATCTGCTCTCCGGGGCACGCGGAGGCGTCGCCGGAGCAAATCGAGCTGGCCCTCGGCCGGCTGGAGCGTGACGGCCACCTGCTGCGCATGCCAGATTCGCGCATCGAGGGAGAGGTGGAGCTGGTGTTCCGCGACGGCAGCGAGCGCGAGTGCTTCGAGCGCGCCGTCAATCCGAGTCGCCGGCGCGCCTTGCACCGCGTGATTGCCGACTGGTTGTCGCCGCACGAGCGCTCTTTAGGGGCGAGCTCGGAGCTGGTGGTGCTCTTGGCGCGCCACCTCGCCCGGTCCGGCTCTGGGTACCGCGCCGCGTTCACCCTCCTCTGCGCGGCGCGCGTCGCCTGCAACGAAGGGGCCGGGCTCAAGGCGGCGGGATACTTCGAGCAAGCTCTGGAAGAGCTCGGTGAGCAGGACAACCGGATGCGGGTGGATGCGCTGTGTGACTTCGGCACGTTGCTCGGTCAGCTCGGGCGTCGCGGCGAGGCGCGTGGCGCCTTCACCCAAATGGCGGAGCTCGCGAAGCGCCTAAACCTGCACGCCAAGCGCGGCATCGCGCTGCATCGTCTGGGACGCCTCCACCGCGAAGCGGGCGAGCTCTTGCTGGCGCGTCGTTCGCTCGAGCGAGCCCTGCGGGCCTCCGAAGCGGGGCGAGACGCTCAGGAGATGGCGAGCACCCAAGACGACCTGGGGATGGTGCTGTGGCTGCTAGGCGACCGCACGCAGGCGTTGCCGCTGTTGCGCGCAGCGCTGAAGACGCACAAGGCAGCGCGCGACGAGCAAGGCATGGCGGTGAGCCTCTCTGGCCTCGCGCTGGTGTGGAACGACGAGGGCCGGGCGGCGACGTCCCAGCGCGCGGCCGGCATCGTCAGGGAGATTTGCGAGCGCGGCGCGGACGCCGCGGCCAAGTGCGACGCGGAGCTCGTGCGCGCGCACCTGGCGACGCACCGGCACGATTTGCAAGAAGCGCGGAGCTTGTACCGGCGCGCCGCCGAGCTCGCGTTCTCGGCCCAGGACCGGCACCGGTCGGCGCAGAGCCTCGTACGGCTCGGAATCTGCGAGCTGCGCTGCGACGACCTGGATCGGGCGGAGGAGCTCTTGACCCGCGGCGCTCAGCTCGCGCAAGACGCGGGGTCACTCCTGGAGCTGGCCGAAGCGAGGCGCGGGCTCGCGAAGCTCTCGCTCAAACGCCGGCGCCTGGACGACGCGCGCAAGCACGCCGCTTCCGCGCTCCGCCTTGCTCGGCGCCTGCGCTGCCCGCAAAGGCTCGCGGCCACGCTCCGCACGATGGCGGACGTTGCGGCGGCGACCAGCAAGGCCAACGCCGAGCAGCGCATCGTCGGCTACTACGTTCGGAGCATCGAAGTGTGTAAGCAGCTCGAAGACGAGCACGAGCTGGCCAAAGGCTACCGAGCGTTCGCGCGTTTCGCGGGCCGCTTCGAGCACCGAGAGATTCGTCGCCAGAGCGAGATGCTGCGCGACCTTTCGGACGCGATCTTCAGCCGCTTGGAAAAAGCGGACGCGGCTTGAGCTAGGCCGCGGTCTGGGCGGCGGCGGCTTCCGTCGTCTTTTCTGCGGTGGGGAAGGGTTGCACGCGGCTCTTCAAGAAGGCGATCTTCTCCTCCTTGGTGCGCACGGGCGCGCCCGGGAGCTGCACCATCTTGTCCGCGAGAAAGCCCCAGCGACCGAGCATCATGTTCAGCCAAATCGGGAAGTAGTCCACGCCGTCGAACACGATCGCGTCGTTGCGCCCGTACTCGGCGATGTTCTTCTCGAACTCCACCGGGTGCTCGGTCCAGTGAGCGCGCGGCTTGATGTGGTGCAGAATATGGTAACCGTCGTTGAAACAGCGGCGGTTGTAGCGGGTGTTGATGCAGGTGATGCTGGACTGAAACGGGTCCTGCGGGCGCTCTTGGCTGATGAAGCTGTGCTGGGTCCAGTTGCCCATCATCATGAGGGTACGGATCAGGACGAGCGGAATCACGAACACGGTGAGCGCCGCTTCCGGCCGGAGCCAAAGGCCGAGCCCGACGATCGACCAATAAACGCCCTCTCCCTGGAGGATGCGGCCGAACAGCTTCCAGTTCTTGCGCTTGTAGAAGTAGAGCGTCAGCTCCGGCAGACCGATGAAGAGGAACCGCAAGTAGTAGCGTAGCCAGTGCGAGAACCGGCTCCGCGTGAAGCGCATCGTGGAGCTCAAGTCCTCGGGGAGGTTCTCTTCACGGTGGTGCATGCCCATGTGGTGGGCAAAGTACGTGTTCGGCGTCTGCCCAAAAAAAGGACCGAGCAACCACGGGATGACATGGTTGAGCGTCTTGTAGTCCTTGTTGAACAACTGCCGATGCGACGTGAAGTGCAGCATGAGCGTGAAGCGGTCCATCACCGCTCCCATGACGAGCGCCCAGTAGAACGGCGCCACGTACCAGACGTTCAGGCCGTACGCGTAAGGCCAGAAGAACAGCGAGACCCCGACCCCCGCGACGAACGCGCACTGCAGCATCAGCCACACGACTGACGTGTCGCGCGCGTCGTTCAGCATCTTGGCCGTCCCACTCAAGAAAGACGGCGCGGTGGCTTCGCGGGGATCGGTTAGGGTCATGCTCTCGCTTACTTGTTGGTCAGCGCCGCGACGCCCGGCAGTACTTTGCCTTCCAGGAACTCCAAGGAGGCGCCGCCGCCGGTCGAAACATGGCTCACCTTGTTGGCGACGCCAGCCTTCTTCACGGCCGAGGCGCTGTCGCCGCCGCCAATCACGGTGGTGGCGCCGGCCTCGGTAGCCCGGGCGAGCGCTTCTGCCACGGCCAGGGTGCCTTTAGCGGTGGCGTCGATCTCGAACACGCCGACCGGGCCGTTCCAGCACACGGTCTTGGCCTTGAGCAAAATCTCCTCGAACTTGGCGATGGTCTTCGGGCCGATGTCGACGCCCTCCCAGCCCGCCGGGATCTCGTCCCTGCTCACGATCTTGGTGGCGCCGACGGTGCGGGCCTTGAAGTCCAGCTTGTCGGTCACGACGAAATCTTCGCCCAGCACGAGCTTGTCACCGGCCTCGGCGAGCAGCTTCTTCGCGAACTCGATCTTGTCGTTCTCGACGAGCGAGGTGCCAATCTCTTTACCCTGCGCCTTGAGGAACGTGTACGTCATGCCGCCCCCGAGCAGCAGGTAGTCGACGCGCGGCAGCAAGCTCTGAATCACGTCGATCTTGGACGACACCTTCGAGCCGCCGATGATGGCGACGAACGGGCGCTTCGGGTCGCCGAGCGCGGAGCCCAGATAGTCCAGCTCCTTCTTCATCAGGTAGCCCGAAGCCGCCTGCGAGACGAACTTCACGATGCCTTCCGTCGAGGCGTGCGCGCGGTGAGCGCTGCCGAACGCGTCGTTGACGTACACGTCCGCGAGCTCCGCCAGCTGCTTGGCGAAGGCGGGGTCATTCGCCTCTTCGGCAGCGTGAAAGCGGAGGTTCTCGAGCAGCAGCACGTCGCCGTCCTTGAGCGCGGCGACCGCGGCCTTGGCGGGCTCGCCCACGCAGTCCTCGGCGAACTTCACATCCGTGCCGAGCAGCGCGGCGAGGGCCTTGGCGACGGGCGCGAGGCTCTGATCCGGGACACGCTTGCCATCCGGACGACCCAGGTGGCTCATCAGAATGGTCTTGGCGCCCTTTTCGCGCAGGTACTTGATGGTCGGCAGCGACTCCTTCAAACGCTTGTCGCTCTCCACCACGCCGTCTTTGAGCGGCACGTTGAAGTCGACGCGCACGATGACGCGCTTGCCCGAGAGGTTGAGGTCTTCGACGAAGAGTTTGTTTTGAGTGCTCACGGAGAGCGCGGTAGCAATTCTATTGACCGGGATCCATCGGGGCTCGGGGCTGGCTCTCGTAAGGCACTGATTTCAATGAACAAATTGTGTTCCGTTCCGCGCGCGACCGCAGCCTTCACGGTGCTGAGTTTGGCCCTGGGTTGCAGGGAGGCCGGGCCTTCTGCCGAGCGGAGCCGCCCCAGCGCCGCCGCAGCGGCGGCGGCTTCGGTCACCGCGGCGGCCGAAGCCTCGGCGGCCGCTACGGCCCCGGGAGTGAGCGAACCTGCCACCATGGAGGCTATCGAACCCGAGGGGCCGCGCGCGCAGCCGGGACTGACCCGTACGACGTCCGAGCAGCTCCTGGCGTCGATCCGTGGCAGCGGCAAGAAGGCCACGCTCGTCAACGCTTGGGCGTCGTGGTGCGGGCCCTGTCGTCGCGAGCTGCCGATGCTGCAGGCACTCGCCGCGAACCTGAAGCCGCAGGGAGTGGAAATCGTGCTCGTTTCCGTGGACGAAGAGAAGGACGAGGCCAAGGCCGTCTCCTACCTCAAGGACAACCACATCACGCTTCGCAGCTACCTCGTGTCCGGCAGCGTCGCGGACTTCAAGCAAGGCATCAACCCGCGCTGGCCCGGCATGTTGCCGGCTTCGTTCTTGTTCGACCGCGGCGCGCGCCTGGTGCACTTCTGGGGCGGAGAGGCCTTCGAGAACGAGCTCGTTCCCGTGATGGAGGCGTTTCTCGCCGGCAAGCCGATTGCGGCGGAGACGAATTACGGACTTGCGCCGGGTAAACTCGAATAACGGCTACCGTCTCAAGTCGGTACTCGGCAGTGTGCGGTCTGTTCCACTTCGAGGCGAAGGACGCGCGACCGCTCGCGAATTCATTGAGGAATTGGCCTGGCCCAAGGCTTGCGATGCACCCTCCCATGTCGCGTCGCCCGGTATCGGTCCTTGCTCCCAAATCCTGGTCTTTCGAGCCCACCGGGCGCCTCGTGCACCTGCGCTGGGCGGTGGCGGAAATTGGTATAGGCATCGAGACTCCGAGCGCGAGCTTGGACGCCGCCGAGCGAGCGCTGCGCATCTTCAGCCAGCGCGCGGTGACGTTGCTGGAGGCCATGGACACTGACGAAGAGGTGCTCGCCGACGCTTGCTACGCTGCGGAGCTCGCAATCGCAGAGGTGCGCTCTTCCATTGCGCAGGTCGGTCTCCTACGAGTCGAGCGGGCGCGCACGCTGAACCAGGCTCGTTGCAAGCTGCATCGCGCCCTCATCGTCATGGCGGAAGCGATGGCCAAGCAGGGGAGCGCGACCCCCGAAGGACCCATGGCGCTCGACACGCGCGAGCTTGGGAGCTTGCTCCAGCTCCGCCAAATGTTTAGCGCCTTCCGCGGAGGGCTCATCTCCGCTGGCGAGCATCGCGCGCGGCTGAGCTGGGCGCTGGAGGTGGCGGGCGCGGAGCTCTCCGTGCTGCTCGCCAACCCGGCGCTGGACGAGCTTCCGCTCACCTCACAAGAAGTGGTGCGAGACCTCGCGCGCCGCATCGGCGCTTGGCTCAGCAAGGAGTCGGAGCCCGTGCTCGGTCGCTCGCTCTACCGAGAAGCCTCGATGATTCCGGCCCTCGCTGGCGAGCTCTCCCTGAACCCACTTCTCGTCGAGCACGATGAGCAGTCGCTCTCCGAGCTCGCGGCCCTCCTCGCTCACGAATCCGCCGGGGCGCTCCTCGAAGGCCAAGTATTGGCCCACCTGTGCGCTCTTCGTGGACTCGACTTCGAGCTCGACCGCCTCGAGCTGAACCTCATCTATGGCGCCGCCGGCACGCTGGGCAGCTTGAGCTTGCGCGTGCAAGACCTGCGGTCGCGGCTATCGCGGCCTCATCGCGCCGTTGCCTCTTGGAGCTGAGCTCGGAGTTAGCAGTTGGCAGTTGGCAGTGCGTTCGGCAGTCGGCAGTTTTCTGCAAGTTAGCGTTTGCTGCCAGGTCGCGGGTTTTCTGCTTGGGCTATCTACGCCAAAGGCCCCGCCCAGTCGAAGCGGCGCTCGTGAGCTGCGGGCAAGCCTTGCTCCAGCCGATCCATCGCTTCGTTGCCGAGGCGGTCGACGTGCTCGTTACCGACGTGGCCAGAGTGACCGGCGACCCAGCGGAAGTCGACTTTGCGCCCGGTGAGCAGCTCGTCGAGCTTCTGCAGCAAGTCCAGGTTCTTGAGCGGATCGCCTTTGCGCTTCCAGCCGTTCTTCTTCCACCCGGCCATCCACTGGGTGCAGCAGCCGATCAGGTACTTGCTGTCGGTCACGATCAGCATCTCCGTGTCGAGCTTCTTTACGGCTTCCAGCGCCGCGATCGCAGCCCCCATTTCCATACGGTTGTTCGTCGTCTGCTGCTCACCGCCTGCGCCCTCCAGCGCCTTGCGGGTCGTGACGTCTACCAGTACGAACGCCCAGGCTCCGACGCCTGGGTTGCCTCTGCATCCCCCGTCCGTGAACGCGACCACTTTCGCCATGACGGGCGGAGCCTCGCGTAAGCGGCGGCGCTCTGCAACCGGCCCTCGGGATGGGCGTAAATGGGCTATCAAATTAAGGGGTCACCTCACCAGGAGCACCGATGAGCGACTTCAACCCCGACTACGTGTTTTCGCATCACTCCGCGACGCCCGAGAAGCTGCAGAGCTACGAGGCCATTCACACCGCGGCCAAGGACTTCGCGCAAGTCATTCTGGACCGCGTACCGAACTGCGCGGATCGTGACAGCGTCCTGCACCTCTTGCGCGAAGCCTCCATGCTGGCCTGCTCGGCCATCTCGCTGGACGGCCGGCTCAAATAAGCGTGCTCTGATCCGCCAGCGCTCACCTCACGGCGCGCGCTGGCGGACGAGCAGTCGCGCTCACTCTTCGGGGATAGAATGATACAGCGGCAAGCCTTGCGGGGCGGGGAACAGAGCGATCGGGAGCTGCGCGCCCACGCTCGAGCTCTTGATGACGACGGAAGGCGTGATGCCGGTGCTGTCCGCGCCGAGCTGCTCCGCGCTCAGGCGCCCGATGCTACCGTCATCCAAGCCCAACCACAGGCCATTGCTCTCGTCGAAAGCCGGCTGGTGCAGCAGCGCCAGGACGTCGATAACGATCGACACGTTCGCCGTTACGGCCTTCTTGCCGGTCCCTTCCAGGTCAGCGGCGGGAATTTGGAACACCCCGTTGGCGGCGAAGTCCGTGCCCCAGGCGTTGCCGGCCTTGTCGAACGTCACGAAGTCCGCCTTGAGGCCCGAGACCTTGTCGGCGACGGTGAGCTCTAGGTCCGGCTCTCCCCCATACGACTCGTCGAGTCGGCTCGCGTCGTAGCGCAGAAGCGCTGGGCCGCCGCCGACCCACAGGTTTCCGGCCGTGTCGAACGCGAGCCCCTCGTTGCTCACGGTTAGGGCAATCAGAACGTCAGGCGTCTTCGTGCCGTCCACGCCGGTCAGCTCTGCGGCGGGGACCCTCAGAATCTGGTCGGCGCACGCGCTGAGCCAAAGGTTACCGCTCGCGTCGAAGGCCAGCGTGCGCATTGCGGGTAGGCATTCGACCACTTCCGGGTCGATATTGAAGGAGACGTCCGGCTCCTTTTTGCCGGAAGTGCCGAGCGAAGCCGCCGGGAACCGGAGCACGTGGGGGAAGTCGAGCGTAGGGCCCAGCGTCCACAAGTTACCGTCCCGATCGAAGGCGACCGACTTACCGATGCCGCCGTCAATGCTGACGGACGCTGCCTTCGTACCGCTGGCGGCGAGATCTTCGGAAGTGAACGCCGCGCCCTCGTCGTCCATCCCCGTTGGCATCCACAGCTTGTTGCTCGTCGGGATCGCTGCGTACGTCACCTTGACGGTGCTGCTGCCGCCGTCCGCCAGGCACAGCGACGGCGTCGTCACGGTCGCCTCGAACACGGTGCGGACGATCGGATCTTCGTCGAAGACGCGATCCGCCGTGACCGTGTACTCGCCCGCGTCCACGCCCGGCACCTCGTCGGCTCCCGTGAAGTTCAGCTCTGTCGGACCCGTGACGTCGATGTCGGGCGCCACGCCGTCCGGCAAGCCGCTGACCTCGATGATGAGCGTGCCGGTGCCTTCCGTGGCGCAGTCGCCGCCGACGCCGACGTCTCCGGCGCCGCCGGGGGTCGCGCCCGCACCACCTTCACCCGCGCCGCCTTCGCTCGGCTTCGCGCCAGAGCCACCCGCGCCGCCGTCACCCGGCGTCTCGCCTGGGTCCTCCGTCGTGCAGGCCACAGCCAAGAACGAGCAACTCACCAAGCCGAGCATCGGAACTAAAAAGCGTAGGCGCATGAATCTCCTCCAAAGCGGTTTCTAAGAAGCCCGTACAGCAGAAGCAAGCGACGCGAGCCGATTGAGGCATATCGCTACCTCCGCGCTGATAATCAAGGGCGTCGTTACAGGTCGCCCCATGACGCGGCTAGCGGTTGGACGGAGCGACCTCGGGATCGCTTCAACCTCACCAGCGCCCTTGAACATTATTCATGAAGCCGTAGGGGTAGCCGAGCTCCAGCGCAGAGGCGTCGTCCAGGCGCTTGATCTGTTCCGCGCTCAGTGAAAGCTCCGTGGCCTTCACGTTGCTTTCGAGCTGGTCCAAGGTGCGGGCCCCGAAGATGGCGGAGGTGACTTGCGGTTTGCTCAGCAGCCACGCGAGCGACACCGCCGCGGGCGATGTCGACAGCTCGGCCGCGATCTCTTTGGCGACGCCGAGAGCGCGCCACGAGCGGTCGTTATCGAACCGCGCCAATCGCTCCTGCTTCTCGCCGAGGCGCGTCCCAGTCGCCGGTTGCTGGGACCGCTCGTACTTGCCGCTCAAGAATCCGCCTGCGAGCGGCGACCACGGCAGCACGCCAAGCCCCATGTCGCGACAGAGCGGCACGTGCTCGCGCTCCAGCTCCCGGACGACCAAGCTGTACTCCGCCTGCAGCGTGACGAACGGCGTAAGATGCGAGGTCTTCGCGAGCCACAGAGCGTTCATCAGCCGGTACGCCGCGTAGTTGGAGCAACCCAGGTAGAGCACCTTGCCGCTTCGGACCAAGTCGTCCAGTGCGCGGAGCGTTTCTTCCTCCGGCGTCTCCACGTCTTGCATGTGAATCTGGTAGAGGTCGATGCGGTCCGTCTTCAAGCGCCGCAAGCTTTCCTCCACGCAGCGAACGATGCGGTAGCGCGAGGCGCCGCTGCGGTTCGGTCCTTCGCCCATGGTGAAACGAAACTTCGTCGCCAGCACCACTTGGTCGCGCGTCTTTTCTCGCTCGAACCAATTGCCGATGACGCGCTCGCTCAATCCGTCTTGGCCGTAGACGTCCGCGGTGTCGATGAAATTGACCCCGAGCTCCAGCGCGCGGCTCATCACGCGCCAAGCCGTCTCCTCGTCACTACCCAGCTTGTGCATGAACGACTTCTCGTCCGCCTCGCCGAAGGTCATTCCGCCGAGGCACAGCTCCGATACCTTGACCCCTGCGCTACCCAACCGCTTGTACTTCATGAAGAGCTCCTCCGCGCCCCGAGTGGGCGCGCACTGCGGGTACGCCGCGCCGCAAAGCTCAGCACGAAAAGCTGCCGTCCGACCAGACCGAGGCCGCTCAATGTTGCTCCCGCGGCTCGCTCAAGTCCGAGCCGCGGCGAAACGCGACCGCTTTGCGTGACGGCCGGATGCTCCGGCCACGCAGCTTGGCCTGCACCTGCGTGAACTCGGCCCCCAAGAACAGGATTTGCGCCGAGTAGTAGACCCAAACGACGAGGACGACCAACGAGCCCGCGGCGCCGTAAGACGAGCCGATCGAAGCTTTGCCCAAGTAAATTCCGAGTAAAGACTTACCGATCGTGAACAACAGAGCGGTGACGGCGGCCCCGGCCCAGACGTCTCGCCAGGCGATTTCTACGTCTGGCACGTACTTGAAGATCAGCCCGAAAAGGCCGGTGATCATCGCGAACGAGAAAACGAAATTGCAGATCTGCCAGACCAACTCGCCGCCCGGCAGTAACGGCGTGAACGAATGGCCCACCGCGCTGAGCACGGTGCTCAGCAAGAGCGAAACCAGCAGCAGAAACGCTACACCGAGCACCATGGTGAAGGAGGAGAAGCGATCCTTGACCTCCCCGAGGATGCCGCGTCCGGGCTTGGCTCGCACTTCCCAGATTGCGTTGAGCGCGTACTGCAGCTCGCCAAAAACGCCCGAGGCGCCAACGAACAACGTGATGACACCGATGATGGTGCCGATCGTGCCAGAAGCAGGTGATTGCGCGCTCGCCACGACGGCCTGCAGGCCGCGCGCGGCGTCCCGGCCGACCACGCGGCTCAGCTCGTCGGCAATCTGACCTCGCGCCGCTTCGGGGCCGAGCACCACGCCCGCCACCGCGATGGTGATGATGACGAGGGGCGCCATCGAAAGCAGCGTATAGAAAGCGAGCGACGCCGCGAGGCGAGAGGCGCCGTCGTCGACCCAATCGGACGCCGTCTGTTTGACGATCGTCACGAGGGTGCGCCAGCTCATGCCAGCCGGACTGCACGCGCCGTTCCAGCCATAGTGCGCGGCGAGAGCTGCTTTCTTAGCGGCCTAATGCCTCGGCCGGGGCGATCAGGTCGAGATCGCCCGACTCCTCGCGATACTCAGGCGGCGGGCGCGTGCTCGACCGAGTTCGCGATCCACTCCGTGACCACCGCGCTGCCGAGCGCCGGAATTCGACTTCGCAGCTTGCGCTTCGTGCGCGCTTCCAGCTGACGCGCGCGCTCGCGGGACACGCCCAGGCTGCGACCGATCTCCGCGAGCGACAGCTCGTCCGAAGGATCGGCCATGAGGCGGTGCTCGGCGATGTAGCGCTCGCGCGGATCCAACTCCGAGACCGCTCGCTCCACGGCCGAGCGCATGCTGCCACCCACTTGGTGCTCGAACAGGCTGCGCTCCTGGTCGTCCGGCGCGGGCAGCAAGTCCACCAGCCGCACGGGCGAGTCGTCTAAGACCTTCACGTCTAGCGAGACGTCTCGCGCCTCCAGGCGTTGCACCAGCTTGCTCAGCTCTTCCGGCGTCACGCCCACCCGCTCCGCGACGTAGCGGTCCGCGGCCTCGCCTTCACCCATCAGGTTGACGGCGCGCACGCGCTCCCGGCGCAGCTTGAAGAAGAGACGCGAGCGGAGTGGCCCGGAGCCGCCGCCGACCATGCTCCACGATTTGATCACGTGGTCCAGAATGTACGCACGCACCCAATGCGCGGCGTAAGTCACGAAGCGAATTCCGCGCTCCGGCTCGAACTTGCCGAGCGCGTGCACGACACCGAAGTTTCCTTCCGCGATCAGCTCACTCACCGGCACGCCGTAGCGCCGGTATTTCATGGCGACCGCCACCACGTGCCGCAGATTGGCGCGCGCCAGGGCGTCGCCAGCGGCCCGATTGCCCTCTTTCCAGCGCAGGGCCAGGGCTATTTCCTCTTCTCTTTCGAGGCGAGGAGCTCGCTTGGCTTCGGCGATGTAGAACGCCACGTCGTCGTTGGAGGAACTCATGAGTAACACCTGTGCTCGGGCCCTTCGACCGGAGCCTTCGATAAACCTAGTGGCAAAGTTCGTGCCCTCAGCGCTGAGGGCCGTTCAACACGTCTTCGATTTTGCGGAGAGCCTCGTCCAGCGCGACGCGGATGGCGCGCATGGTCGTCGGCGACATGCGCCCGCGATGCGCACCTTTGCGGAACGTCTGCATGAGACGACCCACTCGCTTCATCAGCTCCGCGAAGTCTTCTGCGTATGATTCCCAAGGCTGGTCCTCGGTGAATCGCGCATAAAACTCGTCCACGCTGTTGCGGTTCGTCTCGAGGTCGGCCTTGCCGGTCTCCGTGATTCCGTAGACCTTCTTCCCGTCCTGCTCGACGACGCGCGCGTGCTGAAGCTCTTCGAGCATCTGCAGGGTGGGGTAAATGACCCCGGGGCTCGGTCGGTATGAGCCGCCTGCGCGTTGCTCGATATGCTGGATGATTTCGTAGCCGTGGCGGGGCTGATCGGCGATCGCTTCGAGCACGAGGTAGCGCACGCCACCGCGTTCGGCGCGGGGCGGAGGCTCACCCATGGCGTCTGCCCACCATGGACGGCCACCACGCCCACCACCCGGACCGCCACGACCGCCTGCCGCCCCGGCGCTCCAGCCGCCGCGGCTCATCCACCAAAACTGCTCCGGCCCGCAGGCGGAATCTCGATACATCTTCATCTTCTCCAATAAAGTCAGCGGCTTAATCGCTCTGAAGCGGCTTTCGATATGTCTCGCGATATGTCGTTAGATATAGCTATAGATATATCTGCCACATCGTCAAGGCGCCGGGGATGAAGTTTTGTGAGGGCTCGAGCGCGTCGGGCGCAAAGGCAGACCGAGGCTGACGGATGCGCCGCACGGACCGCCGCTCCTCGTCGCTGGTTCATCCGCGCAGTCCACTGAATCCGTCACTGCGCAGCCACGCAACGAACAACGTGAGGCGGACACACGTCCGGACAATTGTCCGCGTTTCGGTCCTCGCGTACGCCTGTCCGGTCGTCAGAGACGAGGTACATTCCAGTCATGGCGCCGAAAGAAGTGGTCACGCTGACGGTGGGAGGCCTCGTGCTGTTGGCTTTGGCGGCGTGCAGTGACAGCAAGGATGACGGAAGCGTGGTGGAGGGGAGCGCCGGGCGAGGGGGCTCCACTGCGGTCGCGGGATCCTTCAGCCTAGAACCCGTGGCCGGGACGAGCGCGACCGGCGCCGGCGGTGACAACGGGGGTGGCCCCGGTCCCACACCCGGCACGGTGCCGCCGGGCTTCACCAATGACAGGTCGGCGGCTACCGCCTCGGCGAGCGCATCACTTCCGACGAGGGCAGCGCTGGCGGCGCTCCGTCCGACGACGCGGAAGGATGCGGCACGACCATCTTGGCGGTGGTGCGGGACTTCACCCCCGAGCACCCCGACTTCGAACGCACGGTGGCGGCCGAAAAGGGGCTCGTCGAAACGGCTCTCGGCGCCGATCGCAAGCCCGTGTTCGCTCACCCCGCCGAGACGCAAACCGTGTCTGGGCCTGAGTCGTTCAACGAGTGGTACCGCAACGGCACGCGCAACGAGCCGTACGTGCTCGAGGTGTTCTTCGCTCCCAGCGGTGGCAACACGAGCTTCCAGAGCAACGCGTTCTTTCCGCTCGACGGCGCCGGCTTCGAAGAAGGTCAGGACGGCCGTAACTTTCACTTCACGACCGAGATCCACACTCGGTTCCGCTACAGCGGCGGAGAGGTTTTCAATTTCACCGGCGACGACGACGTATGGATCTTCATCAACGGGCAGCTCGTGGTGGATCTCGGTGGCGTGCACGGAGCGCAGGACGCGCGCCTCGAAGTGGATGAGGTCGCTGCGGACGTCGGGATCGAGACCGGCAACGTTTACTCGTTCGACATGTTTCATGCCGAGCGCCACACGTCGGAGTCCAACTTTCGTGCGGACACGAACCTCGAATTCGTGGACTGCGGAACCATCGTGCCCGACGTGCCGGAGTGAGCGGAGTCGGCTCGGCTATCGACGCGTAGGCGCTCAGCGCTCGTTTTAGCTACTCTGTGGGCGTTCGGTGACGAATGTAGTCAACGAGCGCGCCTACCCACACCGAACTTCGAGGCCGCGTATCAAGCGTCTTGAAGAGGGACATTTATTCAGTCTACGTTGAATCTCCCTGACGAGATGTTGTCGCATTTCGAGGCTCCGGAGGTGTCGGCGTGACCAAGCAAATCGATCGGCGTGATTTTCTGAAGGTGGTGGGTGCGGCGTCCGTCATCCTCGGATACAGCCGGGACGCACGCGCTTGGGTGACGGAAGAGGGCGGCGGTCACGGTACCTTCGATCGCGTTCCGCGGCTCGAAGGCGTGCTGCTAACGGACGCTGCTTCGCGCGCGGCCAAAGAGACGGATCTCGGCAACATCATCTTCAACAAGCCAAAGGCCGTGCTTCGCCCTGGCTCGATCGAAGACATCGCCAAGATGGTGAAGTTCTGCGCGGAGCGCGACATCGTCGTCGCGGCGCGAGGGCAGGGGCACGCCACGCACGGTCAAGCCCAGGCGCGTGCCGGTCTCGTGATCGACATGAGCTCTCTGCAGGTGATTCACCACATCGGCAATGGCTTCGCGGTCTTGGATGGCGGCTGCACCTGGCGCCAGCTCCTCGAGGCCTCGCTTCCGGCCCAGACGCCTCCCGTGCTGACGGGCTTCATCGCACTATCCATCGGCGGCACGCTGTCGATGGGCGGAATCAGCGGCATGGCTTACGACAAGGGAGTGCAAATCCAGCACGTCCTGGAGCTCACGGTCGTGACCGGCAAAGGCAAGATCAAAGTCTGCTCGGAGAGCAAGAACCCGGACTTGTTCGATCATGTGCTCGCCGGGCAAGGCCAGTGCGGCATCATCGTGCGCGCCAAGGTGAAGCTCGTTCCAGCCAAGCCGCTCGTCCTGAACTCGACGATGGTCTATCCGGACGTTCACTCGCTGCAGAACGACCTGCGCACGCTCGTGTACCGCAAGGAGCTGGACAGCGTGTACGCGCAGGGCGTGACCGACCCCGCGACGGGCGCGTTCGTTTGGTTGCTCAATATCGCGTCCTTCCACGACGCGTCCACGACGCCCAACACCGCCCACCTGACCCGCGACCTCTCCTACATCCCCGGTACGCTGAGCACGAACGACATTCCGTATTTGGACTTCCAGCTCACGGTCGACAACTTCATCGCCTTTCTGCGCAGCATCGACCGGTTCGATCGCAACATGCATCCTTGGTACGACGCGTTCTTGCCGGACAGCGGGCTCGGGGCGCACGTGGACGAGGTCGTCACGAGCTTTCAAGCGGACGACGTCGGCTCGTTCGGCTTCGTGCTGATCTTCCCGCTGCTCACCAGCACCATTACCCGTCCCCTCTTCCGACTACCGGAAGAAGAGCTCGTTTACCTGTTCGACGTGCTCACCGCTCGAGACGAGCCCGGGTACGACGCGGATTTCGCGGCCAACAAGCGCGCGCGCAACAACGAGTGGTTCGACCACGCCCGCTCGCTCGGGGGCACCCGCTACCCGATCGGGACGCTGGACTTCACGCCCGGGGATTGGCGGCGTCACTACGGCCGGGAGTGGCGCGCCTTCGAGCGCGCGAAAGAGCAGTTCGACCCGCGCAACATTCTCGCGCCGGGCCCCGGTATCTTCCCCGCGGGTTGTTGAGGCAAGCCGCCTCGGCGAGCCTGTAATTTTCGGCTCCGTGTCGCGGTCGCGGAGTCGCGCGTCACGTTGACGCTCGCCAGGCGGTTCCGCGCGCCTAGTAGTTTGTCGAAAGCGAGCGCGGCAGAGCTTCCACCACGGCCTCGCGAGCACTAGGAAGCGTGCGGAGCAGGGGGGCGCTCGGGGGCGGCTCGAGCAGACTCAGGGGTTAGAAGCGGCGCGCGAGCGCGCGAGACCGGGCGCCAGGCGTCGTGGCATGGCACGGCGGACTCCTGGCTATTAACCCTTGGGATATATGACCGTTGCCAGCGCGCATACGGCTCTATGGCGCGCGCACCTCGCCAGCGCTCGTTTCCTTACACTTACGCCCACACTGAGCAGGACGCTCGTAACTCCCCAGAGTGTACTTGAACATGCGAATGTTTGACGCTCGTCTCGCAACCGATATGATTGACGAACTCCTCCGCTGCCGGCCCGCGCTTTTGGCGGTCCTCCTCCTCGTTTTCGCAGGAAAGGGAGCGTCATCGTGAAGACCGCTCGTGAGCTCGGGCCCGCGCTCTTACCGTCGCTCGCCGAGTATGGCGCGGAGCGATTACGATACTTGTGCGACGCACTAGCCCTGCCGCCGCTCGAGAGGGACGCTGCGAGTGCATTGTTCCAGCTGGTGAGCAGCAGCTGGCCCGAAGCGTCGCTTTCTGCCGCGCCTCCTTGGGACAACGACATCACGGACGACGGTACCCCGTTCGAGTTCTCTATCGGCTTCGAGCGCGATGAGCCGGAGCTACGCCTCTTGTTCGAGTCACAGCTCGCAACCCCCGAGCCTACTTGCAGGACGAGCTGGCAGGCGGGCGTCGCGTTCCAGCAAATGCTCCGGGGGAGCGGCGACTGTGACGGCACCGACTTCGACCGAATCGCAGGGATATTCGAGCCAACCGCCGACTACGAGCCGCGCTTTTCCTTGTGGCATGCCGCGGTCCTACGCCGAGGGCAAAGCCCGATGTTCAAGGCCTACGTCAACCCGGAGGTGCGCGGCGTGAACGCGTCCCGAGAGCTCACTCGCGCGGCGCTCGGCACGCTCGGGGTCGCGGGAGCCTGGGACTTCATCGAGAGCCGACTCCAGGACACCACGCGCATGCCTTACTTATCCGTGGACCTCGCGGAGAAGAAGAAAGCTCGCGTCAAACTTTACCTGAGCGCGACCGACGCGACTGGAGTGGAAGCGCTGGTGCGCGGCAGCTCGAACATCCGCCCCGGCACGGCCACCAGCTGGCTGTCGCGGCTCACGGGGGGCAGCGGCCCTTACGACGGGCGCCCGATCTTGGTTTGCTACGCGTACCGGCCCGGGGCCTCTGCGCCGGAGGCTACCGTCCACGTGCCGGTGCGCAATTACGCGCCGAACGACGACGAGGCGCTCAAGCGCACGCAGGAGCTTTTGCCGGCCCGCAGCGGCGACCAACTCTCGGCGGCGCTCAAGGTGCTGGCTCGGCAGAGCTTGCAGCGCTCGCAAGGGGTGCTGTCGTACGTGTCACTGCGGGTCGTCGAAGGACGCGTCCGCGTCACGACCTATCTTGCGCCCGGCGCCTACACTTGCACCGATGAGCGGCGCGAATCGGCGACGATTCCGACCGGACGCCCCAGCTCACCGCCGCCCAAGCCATGACTGCCCTGTCAACGCTCGGCGCAGTCGAGGCTCTCATCGCCAAGCGGCGGGACGAGCTCATCATCGGTCATGACTTCATGCGCCGCCTCGAGGGCGAGGCGAAGCTCTCGAGCTTGCGGCGCCTGCTACCGCGGCTCGCCTTCTTCACGTTCGCGTTTCAGGACATGCTGAAATTGGCGCGGGAAAGCTGCTCGGACCCGGTGCTCGCCCCGATCGTAGCTTCCTTGGAAGAGGGCGACCGAGGTCATGATCGATGGTTCGTGGAGGATCTAGAGGGGCTCAGTATCGAGCTCTCCGCGCACTCGCTCTTCGGTGCCGAGTACGAGACTGGGCGTCGCGTGGCCTACGGCCTCATCTCGCTCCTGCAGAGCGCCTCTTCCGATCACGAGCGGCTCGCCTTGTTGCTCTCACTGGAGGCGGCGGCACGCGAGTTCTTCATTCGCGTACCTGGTTTCGCGCAGCGAGCCGGCGTGGAGCGGGAGCTTCGCTATTTCGGCAGCACTCACCTTGCGGCCGAAGAAGCCCACGAAGTATTCACGGCCGACGCTCAGAAGACGCTCGACGCACTGCCGGTACCGGAGCACTCGCGACGAGCCGTTTCTGAAACCGTGGAGAAAACTTTCGCGCTCCTTTTGCGCTTGGCGGCGCACCTCGCCGACGCGCTTTCGGATTGTAGACCACCCGTGCCGGGTTGAGGCCCGCGCGTGCGGCAGCCTTTTCGTGATTGATGCTGAAAGTACGCCAGGCTAACTTGCGGGAAATTGTCGCAGATTCCGCCGCTCAGGACCGCACTCCACTGATGGAACGACTCTTCGGAAACGAGCTGGAGGTCGTCGCGGTGGACGCCGATCACATCAAGGGCGCGGCCTTCAACATCGCGTTCATGGTCTGGCGGCGCCGTACCTTGGTCGGCCCCTATCGAGACGGCATCGCGCTCGTGAACAGCCTCGCGCTGAAGCACCCGAGCGGGGTCGGCGTCATGCACGTCGTGGAGACGGAAGCGTCCCCGCCAGACAGCGAGGCGCGCAAGGCCTTCACTGACTTCTTGAAACAGCCGGTCATCAAGCACTTCTCGGTGACGCACGAAGGAACTGGTTTCAAGGCCGCGTCGGTGCGCGCGATCGCTTCCGGGGTCCACGCGCTCGCGAGGCCCAGCTTCGAGCACGCGGTGCACAGCACGGTCGCGGACGCGTCGCGTTGGGCTTCCGACCAGAACCGCCAACTCGGGCGCAGCGACGACTGGCACGCGATCGAGCGAGTCATGCAGACGCTGCGCCGCATTCACATCGAGAAGTTCCCCAACGTCGCGACCTGAACTATCTGACGTTTCCCACGATTGACGCCAAAATCTGGGGCGGTCCGCGCCCGCGTTGCATCGTGCTATGGATCGCGCCCGGATCCGGCCGTGAACGACCGTCAAGGCGAACCCCTCATCATCCAGAGTAGCGACCCGCAGCACTGCTTCGCTACCTGGGACCGAGTGCGCCTCCGTGCACGATGCCGCAGAAGTGATAGCGCCCTCCCTGTCTCACGCATCGGGCCGGGCGCCCGTGCTCAAGTCCATCGTCGATCAGGTGCGCTGGCACTCGGGGCACACCTCGAGCCCCTAGGCCGGAGCGCTTACTTACCAAGGGAAGACTCGTGCAAGTTTACACGCTCACGAACGCAAACGGCCTCAAGCTCAAGGTCACCAACTACGGCGCCATCATCATGGAGCTGCACGTTCCGGATCGCTCGGGAGCACTAGCGGACATCGTGCTCGGCTACGAAAGCGTGGAGCAATACGCGAAGTCGACGCCGTACTTTGGGGCCACCGTCGGCCGGGTCGCGAACCGCATCGACGGGGCTTCGTTCGAGCTGGACGGCAAGCGCTACTCGTTGTGTGGCAACAACGGCCCGCACCACCTGCACGGCGGTAAGGTCGGTTGGGACAAGGTGAATTGGGAGGCGGAGCAACGCGAGGCAGAGGCCGGCCCCGAAATTCACTTCTCGTACACTTCGCCCGACGGCGAAGAGGGCTACCCCGGCACCGTCCAAGCGCGCACGAGCTACGGGCTGACGAACGACAATGAGCTGGTCGTCACCATGCAAGCAACGACGGACCGCCCGACGATCGTGAACATGGCGCACCACACGTACTGGAACCTCGGAGGGCACGGCTCCGGCAGCATCGAGGACCACGAGCTCCTGCTGCATGCGGACCTGTACACCCCGAGCGAGCCCGTGC
Source organism: Polyangiaceae bacterium (assembly GCA_029266615.1). GTDB lineage: Bacteria > Myxococcota_A > Polyangia > Polyangiales > Polyangiaceae > PMG-095. Next base: position 1,928 of record JAQSWN010000003.1, on the reverse strand, counting down.
CCGACGCCGATCCGGTGCCGCGCGGCGCGGTGGAGCGCGTAGCCGGTACCCCCTTCGATTTCCGGGCCGAAAAGGCGATCGGGAAGGAGCTGCGGGCCGCGGGGGGGACGCCGGCCGGCTACGATCACAACTGGGTCGTGCGGGGCGAAGCGGACGCACTGCGCCCGGTCGCGAAGGTGAAGGATCCGAAATCCGGCCGGGTGCTCGAGCTGTCCGCGAACCAGCCGGGCGTGCAGTTCTATAGCGGCAAGTTCTTGGATGGGTCGCTACGAGGCAAAGGCGCAAGCTACCCGCAGTACGCAGGGTTTTGCCTCGAGAGTCAGAAGTTTCCCAACGCCATCAACGTTCCGGCGTGGCGAGACCAGGTCCTGCTCGTTCCGGGACAGACCTACCATCACCGCATGGTGCATCGCTTCGGCTTCGAATAAGCTGCTCGGCCATGTCCGACCCCAAGACTTACGCTGGCGGCTGCCACTGTGGAAAGGTTCGCTACGAGGTCACGCTCGACCTCGCGGAGCCGGCCATCATCTGTAACTGTTCCATGTGCGGGCGCAGCGGCACCATGCTGCGCTTCGTTCCTGCGGACTCGTTCAAGCTGCTGTCCGGCGCGGACTCGCTCACGGACTACCGCTTCAACCACAAGGTCATCAACCACCAGTTTTGCAGCGTCTGTGGCATCAAGTCCTTCGCCACCGGTGTCGCCCCCGACGGCGTGGAGACGCGGGCCATCAACGTGCGCTGTTTGGACGACGTGGATCCGAGCGCTATCGCCACGCACGCCTACGACGGCAAGAGCAAGTAGCTCACTCGTACGTCACGCCCAAGACGCTGAGCTCCTCTTCGCCCCCGGGGGTGTTGAGGAGCGCGGCGTCCCCGACTCGTTTGCCGAGCAGAGCTCGCGCCAGCGGCGCCACGAACGCGATCGAGCCCTCCGCAGCGTTGGCCTCGTCCACCCCCACGATGCGCACGCGTCGCTCGGTACCGACCGCGCCTTCGAAGCGTACGGTCGCGCCGAAACGCACCTCGTCTTTCGCCTGCTCGCGGCTTTCCACGAGCACGGCGCTGGCCACGCGCTGCTCCAACTCCGCCAGGCGCGCGACATGAAGGGCGGCCTGGCGGGCCCGCTCCGCGTCGCTCCCGGGGCCGATGGTCGAAGCGCGTCCGCGCTCGGCGGCGAGCTCCCTTTGCAAGAGCAGGAGGCCTCGCGCGGTCACGTAGTTGGGGGTTCCCAGCGGCAGCGGTGCTCGACGCGGTAACAAGAGGGGTGCGTCTGCATGGTCGTCGTCCTTGGTGAACGCCTTGCTCATGAAGAGAGTATGTCATCGTCAACGCGCTGACGCGCGTCACACCGTTGACGTGCGTCGGCGCGCGAAACGCGAGTGATTATCCGGTGCAGCGCTGGAACGGCGCTTGCTGGGCGCGCTGCATGACCCTGGAGATCCCCGAGGCGACCGATCCCGTCCCGTGCCCGTTGTGCGGCGATCGCGAAGGCGCCATCGTCGGCGAGAAGGGGCGCTTCGGCATGCCGGTGCGCAACGTCTGCTGCGCGACCTGCGCGACCGTTTACGTTTCGCCTCGCCCCACCGCCGCCGCCATGGGCGAGTACTATCGCTCGACCTACCGCAAGCACTACGGTGGCGTCGGCTACATTGGACCCGATGGGAAGCGCGCCGCGCCGGGCGACGCCGGTTACGAGGCGGCGCTCCAGCAGTGGCACAGCCCCCAGGCGGACAACGCGCTTCTGCTCGGCGGGACGAAGCAAGGCGCGTCGGTGCTGGAAATCGGCTGCCGTCACGGACGAACCTTGGAGCTGATGCGTGAGCGGCGCGGCATCATCCCGTTCGGTGTCGAGCCTGGTGAGAGCGAGGCGATCGAGGCGAGGCGCGCCGGTATCGATTGCTTCACGGGGGCGCTCGAAGACTACGAAC
>JAQSWN010000359.1 GCA_029266615.1 Polyangiaceae bacterium | reverse complement strand
CAAGACTCCAAGCAGATGAAGTTCGAGAGCGGTTACGTCCTGGAGGGCAACCCGCTGCAGCCGACCGCCGCCTACGACAAAGTGTATTTCTACGTGGACGCGCAGACGTACCAGGTGCGGCGAGTTCTGATTTTGGACGCCCAGGGCAACCGAAACCGCTTCGACTTCGTGACGAGCGAAGCGAACACCAAGGCCCCGCCCGGCGAGTTCGCCTTCACGCCGCCCCCCGGCACGCAAGTCATCCGCCCCTGAGCAGCACTGAGGCTCAGACGGCGCGGAGGCGGACGCGGAAGACGGCGCCGCGCTCGCTTGGACCGAGCGTGAGCGTGCCGCCCATTCGCGAAACCGCGTGCCGCACCAGCACCAGCCCTAGGCCGGTACCTCGCTCGCCCTTGGTCGTGAAGAACGGCTCGAAAATGCGCTGGCGCAGCGCAGCTGGGACCCCGGGGCCGTTGTCCCGCACGGAGATGCGAGCTTCGCCGGACGCGCAGTAGACGCGCACCAGCACGTGACGCTTGTCTTGGCCGAGCGTGGCGTCCAAAGCATTTTGCACGAGGTTGGCGACGACCTGCTCCAGCAGGGCGGCGTTACCCCACCCGCGGACGACGCGGTCGCCCGCGATTTCGATGCGGGTGTCGTGGGGGCGCACGGACGAGACCGCGCGCTCGGCCACGCTCCACAGGTCCACCTTCTCCAGCACGGGCGGGGTGCCCTTCACGAGCGAGGACACCGCGGTCATCACGTCTTGAATGCGCCGCAACGCGAGCGCCGTATCGTCGATGGTGGCTCTGCGATCTTCTTCGCTCAGCGGCGTCTCGATGCCGTCGCGCAGGCACTCTACGTTGGCGAGCGCGGCCGCGAGGGGGTTGCGGATCTCGTGGCCGATGGTGGCGAGCACGCTCTCGATGAGCGGCGGGGGGACGCTCGGGCGCTCGCTGTCGAACACGTCGCGCGAGCGGGTCATGAGCTCTTGGTGGGTACGAAAGCGCTGCAGGCACGTGACCACGTCCGCCGCGCTCAGCGGTCTTTGCAGGGTGAGCTGCGCTCCGGCCGCGAGCGCGACGCTCTCGCGCTCGCCGGGCGGGAGCGTCACGATTGCTTGCAGCGTGGTGCCGTGCGCGTTGATACGGCGCAAGAAGTCGATCGCACCCGGAGAGGCGCTATCGAGCACCGCCAGCCTCGGTACGTAGCCGGTGGACTCTGCCAAGGCTGCGTCGTTGACGGGCACGGCCGTGAAGCCTTCCTCCTCCATCGCGCGAACGAGCGGCGCGACGTCGGGCCCTGGCGTGAGCACCAACAGCACCGATGAGTCGTTCAGCAGAAAGACGCCGCTGTCGGTCTCGTCCGCGGCGGGATCGTGCGGATGGAGAGAAGCCGGACGAAACGGCTTGCTCGGGCTCGTGGGGGGACCCTCCAGCGAAAAGTTGGCGATGCTGGTCTGAACGGTCGCGCGCTCGCCGCGATTAGAGCCGACCGTCAATGCCTGGAGTCAGCCCTCGAAAATCGAGTCTCACTTTGAGGCGGGCCGGCGCGCAGAGGTGCCAGTGAAGAGCGCTTGGTGCGTCTCTTCGAGCAGGCGGCGGAGCGGTATGCCGGTGGGGGCGCGGTCGTAACGCACCTTCTCCAGGTTCTCTTCCGTCGCGAATTCGCCCGCGAACCACTCGTCTCCCGGCCGCGCCATGTTGTAGCGGTACCGACCGAACGTCAGCATGTCGTAGCACTTGAGCAAACGCCGGAAGCGTAATACCTCGGGTATATTGATGCCGGAAGGATCGCCTTCCAGCTCGTAGCCGTCGTAGGCCGCGTACGGGTCCAGCGCCAGGCGCGCGTTCAGCCGTTGCAGCGTGGCCTCGTCGTCGGGTGCGAGCGGCACCGACACGGGCAGCACGCCCCGCATCTCCTCCACGTGGGCAAGCTCGGTCATGCCGAAGCTCAGCGTGTGAACGTGCGGAGAGCGCAAGCAGAAGCGGGCATTCCATTGAATGGGCGTGAGGGGAGCGGTCAGCTCGCTCAGAGTCGGTGGCGGGGAGAACAGCTGCCCGCCCTTGTCGTTGGGGGAGATGATGAACACTCCCATGTCGCGCTCCGCCGCGAGCTGCACCGCGCCCCAGTTGCGTTGCCAAAAATAGTAATAGTGGAGGTTGACGAAGTCGAAGAGGCCCGTCGAAATGGCGTCGATTATCAGCTGGTACGAGCCGTGGGTGCTGAAGCCGACGTGGCGGATCACGCCCTGCTCCTGCAAGCGCTTCAGCGCTTCCACGGGACCGCCCGGATGAAGCGCAGCCTGGTAGCGCCGCGGCGTGTTGATTCCGTGCCACGCGTACAGGTCGAAGTAGTCCATGCCCAGCGTCTTCAGCTGGCGCTCGACCAGGCGGTACATCTCGTCGCTCGTCTCCGGCGAGCCCTTCGTCATGAAAAAATAGCTGTCGCGGGGCAGGCGCAGCTCTTCGTTCAGCACCTTGCCATAGAGCCCCTCGCTCTTGACGTAACCATGCGCCGTCTCGATGTGATTGACCCCGGCGTCGAACGCAGCGCGCACCACGTCCCGGCACTGCTCGATGCTACGGCGAGGCAGGTCCTCTCGCGGCGAATCCCAGCCGTGGTCGTAGCGCATTCCGCCCAGCGTGACGACGCCGAGCGCCATGTTGGTCTTGCCGAAGCGGCGGTATTGCATGGCCGCCTTTTCTCCGCGCCGCAGCAGCTCTTGAGCCATCGCGCAGCAGCATAGCGTCAGTCGCGCGTCGCGCGCCTCGCAACGCGGCTCGTATTTCTTGCGAGAAGTCTCGATCTGCTCGTTGCTCTGAATGGTAGGCCGAGTCTCGTCCGGAGCGACGGGGCCCAGCTGGGCCCCTGAACCCGGCCTCCCCACAAGAGTCCTTCACCGGCGTCCTGTAAGAAATTTGCTTTCCGTACCGTGAATCCCGCCCCGCCTTCTCCGGTAGAATCTCGAGATCTCTCGCCGGCAAATGCGCTAAATGCGGGCCTGGCAATGATTGACGAGAACGCGTTCGGGCTGCTCGTGTCGTATTACGACATCGAAGAGGACGAGTACGAGGGCGAGCGAGAGGACTTCATCGAGCGCTACGCCACGTTCAGTGCGCTCGTGCGCGATCGCCTGACCGAAAAACCGCCCGGAACCGCGACCCGCGCCATCGACCTCGGGTACGCGTTTTACGTGGAGCTGCCGGACGGCGAGCAGCAGGGCGACCTGATTGGCTGGCTGCGAGACCTGCGAGCGACCCTGACCGAGCAGGACTTTGCCACCGCCGGCATGTTGACCCATGGCAGCTGTTGGGTGGACGAGCAGGATCCGCGGCCGGACATCGTGGACTGCGGGACCGTCAAGTTGGTGCGCGCTTCGCGCCCGAGCGAGCCTTTGCGCCGAGCTTTGCTGGCGGAAGCCGCCACCCACGGCGACGAAGAGCAAGGGGTGGAAGGCTGGGGGCCGGGCCTGTACTTGGACGTGGAAGCGGTGGAGGCGCTGGGCCGAAAGCCCAAAAATGCGCCGACGATCTTACGGAGCGGCGGCGCCGAGTTCTTCCGAGCCGGATCGTGAGCTATAGGCTGAGCCGTGACGAGCCCGCTGCGCATCGGAGTGCTTGCTTCCGGAGAAGGAACGACCCTTCAAGCGATCTTGGACGCCTGCGGCGCGGCTGAAATCCCCGCGCGCGTCGTGCTCGTGATCAGCAACAACGGCGGCTCGGGCGCTCTTCGTCGCGCTCGGGAAGCAGGCGCCGCCGCCGTGCACCTCTCGAGTAAGACCCACCCACAGCCGGGCGGGCTGGACGCGGCGATCGCGGACACGCTCGCCTCGCACGAAGTAGAGGTGGTCATGCTCGCGGGCTACATGAAGAAGCTCGAGCCAGTCGTGCTTTCGCGCTACCGAGGCCGCATCCTCAACACGCACCCCGCTTTGCTGCCGAAGTTTGGCGGTCACGGCATGTACGGGCTGCACGTGCACGAAGCGGTGGTCGGCGCCGGGGAGAGCGAGTCCGGGCCGAGCCTGCACTTGGTGGACGCGGAGTACGACACCGGCCGCGTGCTGGCTCAAGCCAAGGTGCCCGTGCTCGCGGACGACACGGCGCACACCTTGGCCGCGCGCGTGCAAGAGCGCGAGCGTGGGCTCGTGGTGGAAGTGCTCGGGCAGATCGCGCGCGGTGAGCTGAGGCTGGGGGAGTAGGGCGGATGCGACGAGCGGTCGGCTTCGGGAAGGGCTTCACGGCGCCGTTCGCTGCGTTCGGCTTGATCTTTCGCACGCCCCGCGCGTGGCCATTCGCGGTGGTGCCGCCCATCGTGTTCGGCTTGTTGGAGGTGCTGTTCGTCATCGCGGCGTGGCACTACGTGCGGCCGTGGGTGCGGGGCGCCGTCACGGGCGCTTGGCTTCAATGGCTCTACTTCGACTCGGTGAAAGCGCTCGTGCCAGAGGTCGCCTCGGTTGGCGCGGTCCTGCTGGCGGCGTGGCTCGGCTGGCGACTCGCGGGGCCGGCCGCCGGCATGCTCAGCGCGCCCGCGCTGGAGCGGTTGGTCGGCATGGCGGAAGCAGAGCTGCGCACTCCGGAGCGGCCCGCGCTCGGTTTTTGGACCGAGCTGTGGTGCGGCATGCGCTCCATGCTGCTCGGCTTGGCGCTGACGCTACCGCTCGAGATCCTGCTCACGCTGCTGGAGATCGTCTTCCCGCCCGTAGCGCCGCTCACGACCCCGCTCAAGTTCATCATGGGCGCGCTGGGCGTGGCCTGGGGCTTGTTCGACTACCCGCTCACGCTGCGGGGTATGCGCGCGAGGGAGCGCTTCGCGTTCATGACTGCGCATTTCTCCGTGGTGCTCGGCTTCGGGATCGCGTTCGCGCTGCTGTTCTTGGTGCCCTGCTTCGGAACGCTCATGCTGCCGGTCGGCGTGGTGGCCGCGACCCAGCTGTACTGGGCGATTACGCGCGCTTAGCCGTTG
>JAQSWN010000358.1 GCA_029266615.1 Polyangiaceae bacterium | reverse complement strand
CTCGCTCGATGGCCGCGGCGCTGGCCCGCGCGAACGGACTGAAGCCGTTCCCGGCCACGGCGCAGCGCGCGATGGCGCTGTTGGCGGCTCCGGACACGCCGCTCCGTGCCATTCGCGAAGCCCTGGAGCATGACCCCGCGATCACCGCCGGTGTTTTGCGCATCGCGAACTCCGCCGTGTACCGGTCGCGGCAGACCATCGCGTCCATCGATGAAGCCGTACAGCGACTCGGGGTCCGGCACGTGCTCGAGATCGTTGCAGGCGTAGCAGCCATGGGCCTCTTCAAGGACGCCCAAGGCGTCGGCCGTCGAGTCAAAGAACATTGCACGCGCGTCGGCGCCATGACCCGGGTGTTGGCCAGTGAGTGGCATCAACGCAGCGCCGAAAGTCCCTTCTTGTGCGGATTGTTGCACGACGTGGGCAAGCTGCTCTTGCTTCAAGTCGGAGACGAGTACCAGGAGCTCGAGGCGACGATCGCAAGCGGCGCGGACGAAGCCTACGTTCGAGAGCGCGTGGCGCTCGGCTACGACCACGCGGTCCTCGGCGGCCATGTCCTGGACAGCTGGAAGCTGCCGCTGCACGTCGCGGAGGTCGTGGCCTGGCACCATCAGCCCGGGCGCGCGTTCGCTCACGGCGGTGAGCTCGGCATCGGTGTCGCGCTGATCCGAATCGCCAACCGGATCGACTACGAGATGCAAGCGCGGCCCGACCTGAACGAAGCCTTCATCGAGTCGTTGCTACTCGATGGGTCCGTCTCTTATACCGGCTACCAACGCCCCGTGCTGTCGGCGATGTGGCCCAAGCTGCGTGACGCCGCCACTCAGGCGTGCAGCGCGATCGCCTGATGGAACCGCGAGGTTGAGTCGCGAGGCCGCCCGCCGTCACTCGGCTGTCGCGGGCGTGACCGCAGCAGCAGTGACGAACGTCAGCTCGACCTCAGGGGGATGCAGCAGAGTGCCATAGGCTGGGCAGTTGCGAACTGCTCTTTGAATCTGTGGCAGCAAATGTTCCGGTGTTGCCGCCGGCAACGTGAGGCGCAGCGCAAGCTTCCCAAACCGAGGGGACGGCTCCTTGGTCTTCTCGGCCTCGACCATCACGCTCAACCCCGTGAGCGGTAGCTTCCGCGCTTGCAGGATCGCGGCGGCGAAGTAGTGCGCGCAGGCACCAACCGCGGCCGCCATGACGTCCAGCGGTGAAGGGCCGCGGTCCTCGCCGCCGGGCACGGGACTGGCCTGATCGAATAGCAGCGTGTGAGACCCGAGCACGACTCGGCTTGCGACCCCTCCCGCCGACTCGACTACGGCCCTCATTTACGCGTTCCTGCGCAGTCGAACCGTAGGCTGGCAAGCCAGCCCTTCCCCGCCTCGCGGCCAGAGCGCTCTGAAGCCCGTACGTCGCGTCGACACTGACACCGCGCGGCCGGGAGGACGTCGGAAAGAACCGCTTCGATATGGCGCCCACAGCCAACGAAGGTGGGCTTGCCGCAGCTCGTGCAGGTAACTCTTCGACACATGAACGGTGCTCCTCTTTTTCGTGAGAGCCGAGGGAAGAGAAAAGGGTTCGTCCATGGCGCTCCGGCTCAACCGAAGAGGGAACGGACGACTTGGTACGTCTTGCCCAAGCCAGGCGCGGTGACGAAGGCTCGCTCGATCATTCGGCCCCGCCAGCCCGTGCTGAAGCGGTTCGGCAGGAACTTGATGCGGCCCTCGTGAACGGCGTACGGATCGGGCAGCCGGCTGCCCCCATCTTCCCAGGTGAAGGCCAGCATCGGGCGGGCGTGGGGGGAGCGGTTCGGCATTCCGCGGTGCCACAGGCTGGAGATTCGGATGGCGACGTCTCCTTGCCGCATGATCAGGCGCTTTCGCGGCAGACCGCCGAGCGCAATTTGCCAGTATTTGTGGCTACGCCGGTGGCTTCCGGGAATGACTTCCGTGGCGCCATTGGAGAGGTCCGTGTCGACCGCTGCGACGTTGACGATGAGAAACGGCGCCGCGGCGTAGCCATCCACATGCTCGTTCTGCCGCCTACTTCCGGATAGATTGAGGTTGCAGCCGATGTTTGGCTCTCCGAGTTGGTGAGCCGACAACGAACGGACCAGGGCGAGCACGCCATGACGCTCGAGCGCTTCGTACACGAATCGCGACTCTCGCCCAGGAAAGCAGTTCAGATGGCCGCTCAGACTTCCGCCGCCACGCGGCAGCTCGCCGCAGTCACGTGCTGAGTCCAAGGTACGCAGAAGGTTTTGACTAAGCTCCGCTAGCCGTTGGCGCTCCACGATCCCTTCTAGGTGGAGGAAGCCGTCTTGTTGAAACTGGTCTCGATAGGCCGTCGGCGCTCGCGACATCGCCGTTCGATTAAGCAAGGGCCGCGCCGAAATCGAAAATCCGCGCGACTCGCGCGGAAGGGCGGTCGCAGCGCAACGGCTGCGCCCGGACGTGCAGGTTTTGCGCCTCACGACGCAGGCGGCGCCGCGTGCGGCTGTCCAGCTCTTGGCACACGGTTCGCTTCGCGGCGCGTCATGCACCAATCTGAACCGGTGGTCGTCATCGGTAGCGGCCCGGCCGGGGCTTCGGCCGCGTGGTTTCTGTCGCGGGCCGGTCTTCGAACGCTCGTGCTCGAGGCCGGCCCCGCGGGCGCAGACCTGGGCTTCACGGCGCGCGTTCGCGGTATCACGGTGGCCAAGCGGAAGCCTCCGCTGCGCGCGCGCGCAGACGTGCTCGCAACATCCGATCCTACGGCGGTTCTCTTCGAGTCGCTGGCTCCCGGAGGGCTTTCCAATCACTGGGCCTGCGCGGTTCCGCGTTTCTCACCCGATGACTTCGCCGACGCCAAGCGCGGGGGAGCTCCGTTCGCCTGGCCCATTGGGTATTCGGATCTGCTTCCGTGGTACGAGCAGGTCGAGCCGCTGTTGCACATTGCAGGCTCGACCCAAGATGCCCCCAACCTCCCGGCGGGCATCATGCGTAGGCCGACACAGTTAGGCTCGGACTGGGGCCTCGTCGCGAAGCTAGCTGCGGCCGGCGGACGCAGCGTCATCCCCATGCCCTACGCATACGGCGGCGACACGACCCTGACGAGGTCCGCGACCGCGTTCAATGCGTTCAAGCGCCTGCTCGAGCCAGCACAGTCCGCCGGCCGACTGGGGGTTCAATGCGCCTCGAGCGTTCAGCGCCTGGAGTGGTCGCGAGCCGAAAAGCGGGTGGTGGCCGTCATCTGTCGAACGCCCCACGGAGAATCGCGCATTCCCTGCCGCGCGGTCGTACTAGCTGCAGGCGCCGTCAATTCCGCGCAAATCCTACTCGAGTCGCGTGACGTCGACTGGCCTAGGGGCATTGGTAACGAGCATGACCTGGTTGGCCGGTACCTCCACGATCATCCGCTGGCCAAGCTGGTAGTTCGGCTTGGTCGCGGGTTGTCCCTCTCTCCCGCAACATACCTGACCCGCCCCGACCTGAAGCGCAGCGAGCCACTGTACGCGGCTGCGTTCATGCAATGGGGGGACGTACGAACGCGGGCGAAGAGCCTTCTTTCGATCCGGCCGGGTAAAGCCAAGAGCCTTGGGTTCAGCATCTTCGGCACGATGAGACCGACCCCGGACGACCGAGTGTCTTTACTGGCCGGAGCCGGCCATGGCGAACGAGCACGGCTCGCTTACGCGCTCGCCTACCCGCAGGAAGCGGTGCAGGTGCTCCGCCACGCGCGTGACGAGCTGATGGCGATCCTCGAGGACGCCGGATTAGAGCCGCGGGTCGACGTCTTCCGCATCGAACCGCCCGGTACCTCGGTCCACTACGGAGGAACATGCCGCATGCACGCGACTCGAGAGCATGGAGTCGTTGACGAGAAGTGCCGCATATTCGCGGCAAGAAACGTCGCCGTCGCCGACTCTGCCGTCTTCACGACAGGCCCCGAAAAGAACCCAGTGTTGACAGCCATGGCACTGGCGGCCCGAGCGGGAGCCTCGCTCGCGGAGGACCTGCGAACCGGCCTCGCATAGCGCGCGCCACACGCAAAATCTGCGTGGGAGGATCGAGCGTCGTCGCTAAATAGCAGGGCGCGATTCTTGCTGATCCGGGCCGCCTACTTCTCCATGAGCGCCTCTCGACACCCTACCGATTCCTTCTCCGCCCACGAGCTCCAGCTCCTTGTCGACCATTTGCCAGCGATGGTCGCCTACTGGGACGCCAATGAGCGTTGCTGCTTCGCCAATCGCGCGTACGAGAAATGGTTCGGCGTTGCTCCTCAAGCGCTCCTCGGCCGTGAGATGCGCGAGTTTCTCGGGCCTTTGTATGCGCTCAACCGCTCTTACATCGAGGGCGCCCTCGCAGGCACCCCTCAGGAGTTCGAGCGAGACATCCCTGATCCAAACGGCGGCCCTGCGCGAACTGGTCTGGCTAACTACATTCCCCATGTGGTGGAGGGACAGGTCCGCGGTTTCTTCGTGCTGGTTGCAGACATCAGCCGAGTGAAAGTTGCGGAAGCTTCGCTTCTCAAAATGGAAGCGCAGCTCCACGTCAGCGAGCGATTGAGGGCTCTTGCAACTTTGGCCGCTGGGATAGGGCACGAGTTCAACAATCCCCTCACGGCGGTCGTCGGCAACCTGCAGTTGGCGCTCGAAGAGCTAGAAGGCCGAAACGTGGAGTCCATCAAGGGCCTGCTCGCGGAGGCCGCGGCCGGCGCGAAACGCGTCACTGAGATCGTTCAAGGCGTTCGCCTACTTGCCCATGGCGGCTCCGCGCACTCCGAGCGCGTGGACATCAACAGCACCGTAGAGCACAGCATCGACCTGATGTCCGCCTCCATCCGCTATCGGGCGACGATCAAGCGTGACCTTTGCGACGTGGGCTACGTGTTCGGTAGCGCTTCGCAGCTCGTGCAGGTGCTCGTGAATTTAATGACCAACGCGGTTCAGTCCCTCGGCTCCGAACCAAAAGCGGACGCCGAG
>JAQSWN010000141.1 GCA_029266615.1 Polyangiaceae bacterium | reverse complement strand
TGGGAGCGCCGCGGCGCGCACTACCTGGCGCTGCTCCAATTCGCGTGTGGCTTGATCGCGTTTCAGCAGGCAACATGAGTTTCAGGATCGGCTCTAAGTTCGAGCCACGGCGCCAGGCAGCGGAGCGGCTTTCGAATACCGTCGAGGTTCTTTTCCCGGGAGCGCTGAGCGCCGTGAAGGAGCGCGTCAGCAAAGCCGTGCAGCCCTGTGTGGACGAGGCGTGGTAGTGCGCGCGCGGCCGAGGTAACGCGGCACAACGACAGCGGCGACGGTCAACGGATCGACGTTTGCCAGGCCGCTGTCTTGGCGCCCTCTAGGGCGGGCAGCGTTCACAAGTGAGGTGCGCGTACCAAGTCTCACCCGACGCCTCGCAGTTGGGATTTCCCGCGCATCCGTTCTCGCAAGATTTCACCGAGTAGCCTTGCGGGCAGGTAACGGTGTCGCAAGAGGCGTTCGCGGGAGGAGGATTTCCGATCAAAAACTCTCGCTCCGCCTCGAGGGCTCGGCAGGTATAAGTCGCATACGTATGCTCGGGTGCACCGTCGCACCCTGACTCGCAGAGACATCCCTCTTCGCAATCGAGTTGTTCTTCCCCATAACTGCAGACGAGGAAACATCCCGGGCTGCCCAGTGGCGGTCCGCCCAAAACGAACTGAAACGTGGCCGAGCAATCTCCGGACCCGGCGGCACCCGGGGGCGTGATTGGGAGCTCGCTACACTTCGGGCTTGCTCCGCCCTCAGACGTCGGGTGCCCACCCTCCCCGTAGTAGCCGCCTTCGCCGCCGCCATTGCCGCTGCCGCCGCCATTGCCGCTGCCGCCGCCATTGCCGCTGCCGCCGCTCGTGCCGTCGCCGCCCAAGCTATCCCCTGCGAGGCCGCCAATCGGGGTTTCCGATTGTCCCGAAACACCGCCCTCATGCGACCACGTTTGCCCGCCCGTCGCTCGGGAGGCTCCCGTACCCGAGCCTAGTCCCACCGCCGTCGTCGAATCACCATCATGGCCTGCGAACGCACCACCTCCGCGCGACGGCGCTTGCCCCTCCTGCCGACTTGTCCGACCACAATTGTTTGCAACCGCCACGACCGCGACAACGAGCACCCACCTCGCGGCCTTTACGTCGGGGCTCATCGCTTCGAAGCCTACACGAAACTTCGCCACCGGTGCGGTTCGTGAACCGTGACCTCGACCGCCTCGGCTACCGGGTACTCCGGCTCCCGGCGGCGCTCGTCCTGGCGCAACCGTCGCAAGCTCTCGCACTCGTCGCCATCGCGCTCGCCGCCGCGTGAGTGCGTGTCTTCCCCTGCCGCGCGCAGCCCGGAGGGCGAGCACGGCTTTGGGGAAGACCCACGCCGCCCGACACCGCGAGCGCAGCCGCTCGGCGCGCGACGCAGCCTCCTCATGGACGTCGGCTTCGTGACGCTCCCTCCGTGATCCGGATCGCGACCGGACTTCGCGGAAACGCGCACGCTCCGCGCGGCGTTGTGGCAGCTCCTTCGCGGCCGCGCTCTCGGCGTCATCTCTTTTAGCCTACAGACGAAAGTTCCCGCACGGGGCGGGAGTCGTCGCGGAGAGGGCGGGATTCGTCTTGCTGACGGCGTGAGCAAATGCGTTCTTGGGCGCTCCGCGGGTCGACCTAAGTCGACGCGAATCGACTGAGGTTGGGCAGCCGGTGGGCACAGATCAGCGGCGTGCGATTTCAACCCGATCGGGATACCCTTGCTTTATGGGAGCTGAAGCCCTGCGGATCCTTGAGCAGGCGCTCACGCTATCGGAAACCGAGCGTGCCGAGCTCGCTGCGAAACTGCTGGCGAGTTTGGATGGAGGGGGTGCCCCAGACGCTGAACAGGCCTGGGCCGCCGAAGTCACCAAGCGTGCCGAGAGTGAGGTGCGCGGCGAGGCCAAGCTCATCGACTGGGAAGAGGTTGACGGAGAAGCTGCCCAGATCGTTACCCGGTGACCCAGCTTCGCCTTCACGAGGATGCTGCGGCCGAGTATCTCGAAGCCGTTCGCTGGTATCGCGTACGAAGCCTGGAAGCAGCACGTCGGTTCCGAGCTGCCGTTGGTGCCGCGATCGCGCTGGTTCGCGAGAACGCTGAGTACTCCGTGATCTACATGATGCATGACGCCGAGGTCGTCGTGCCCGTCGACGCGAACGTCCCGACCGGGATCGAGCGATAGCGTGTCGGTGCCGATGCGCAGCACCTCTGGCGCTCTCGCCAGAGCCTCGACGGCGGACCGGGAGAAGCCCGAAAAGTGCATGACGCCGGCGGCATCGGCGTTGGCGACGCGAGCTTGCGACAGCCAGCGCCCGCTCCATTCAGAACAGAGCAGAATGGCGCAACGCTGCGGAAACGGCCCATGCTCTGCCCGCCAAGCGGTGAGATTCTCCAACGTGAGCTCCGCGTCTGGCTCGGAGCCTGCTCGCCGACTCAGGGAGACGGCGGGATTCGTCGTGTAGCGTAAGTAAAGCCAGGGGTAGGCACCGAGCACGAGCGTCGCGACCTGGCGCTTCGCTGCGCTATTGCGTCGTCCACGAGCTGCTGTTGCTGGAGGGCGCGCTTGACGACGAAGGCGGCGGCATGCTCTCCCCCCCGAGCGCGCGGCGCGCGATCGCGTTGCCGGCGCCTCGACCGGCGTCGATTGCGGCTTCGGCCCCTCCAGCCTGCGCCTTGGTCGAGATTCGGCCGAGGTAGATGGCGGGCTCGTCGCCACCCCGCACCACATACGCGTCGACCAGCATCGTACCAAGCTCCGAGCTTGCCACTACGCCGCCCCCTACCGCGGCCGCGCTCCCTACTAAGCCTGCAGCGCCGAAGAGCCCGACGAGGTTGCCCGCGCCTCGCGCGGTCGCGTCGCCCGAATCGGAGCTGAGCACCTGCAGCTCGAGGCGCGGTACCGGTGGCCGTTCGTCGCGCCGCGCAGCCACGATCGTGACCACGTAGCCCTCTTTCGTCAGCTTCGCTTCGAGGGCTTCGACCATCGCCGCAACGTTGCCGGTATCCGTCTCCGCCGCCGCGTCGCTCATCGCGATGTAGACAGTCACGTCATGCGGCACCAGCGGCGTCTTCGGCGGGCGCTGCGGTCCGCAGGCGAAGACGAAACCGAGCGCCACCACCAGAGATCGCACACTTCGACTCGGATCGCGCACCGGCAGCGTATAGTTCACCTTCGCTCGCCGGGCGAGCGAAGGTGCCATCGCGCCCCGACACGTTCAAGCGGTCCCCTAAGTGCGGTGCGAGTCGTGTGAAGAGGGCGTGTCGTCGGCGCCGGGGTTGGGCCACACGCCCCAACTCGCGGGTGCCCGGCCGCGCCTGCGCGCGATCGGCTATTGGCTTTCGCGGGTGCATTGCGCCCGCGGTGCGCGCGCCAGGGGAAGACCCGCGCCGGCGGAGGCGTGTCACGGAGCCTGCGCGCGGCGGCCGCGCACTCGGCGTCACTTTCCGCCGTCAGGTTCCCATCGGTCGCTATATCGCGGACTTTCTCGCCCCCGCCGCGCGGCTCATCGTGGAGGTGGACGGCGGCTACCATCAGCGGCGCCGCGTCGCCGACGGGCGCCGCGACCGCGACCTCAACCGCCTCGGCTACCGGGTACTCCGGCTCCCCGCGGCGCTCGTGGTGGCGCAACCGTCGCAAGCTCTCGCACTCGTCGCAATCCCGCTCGCCGCCGCGTGAGTGCGTGTCTTCCCCTGCCGCGCGCAGCCCGGAGGGCGAGCACGGCTTTGGGGAAGACCGCGGGCGCGCAGCCCGAAGGGCGAGCACCTGCGAGTTGGGGCAACCCACAAAACAAGAGCTCCCGCACAGGGCGGGAGTCGTTGCGGAGAGGGCGGGATTCGAACCCGCGCTAGGATTTCTCCTAGGCCCGCTTAGCAAGCGGGTACCTTCGGCCACTCGGTCACCTCTCCAGGTAAGCGTGAGGAAGGGAGCGCGAAGGTAGCCGCAGGGCGGCCAAGGTCAAGCGAAAGGTCGGGGTTTCGCGACACCGTGATGAAATCGGCCTGGCGCCCGAAACCGGGCCAGAAAGCCAATTCTTTCGGGTACTCGCCGGGGTTCGAGCGCCGGTGGCCGGGATTTCGCGGGCGCGTCACGCCAGCTCTCACGGGCTTCGGGAAGGTCCAACCCGGCGGGAACCGATGTCTGACACCGTTCAGAGCGCGTGCAGTCAGGAGCCGGACGCGCCCCCGGCGCCGTCTACACACAGGCCTTGTTCGCAACGAAGACCCGGGGGACAGCGGAGCTCCCCGGTGGAGCACCGGATTTCGCTCGGCTCGCAGCCTTCTCGCGCCGCTCCGAGGAAGCGCGAAGCGGAAACGCCCGCGCAGCCGCCGCAGCGGTGCCGATTCAATTGCTCCGTCACGCAGCCGACGAACTCGGGGTTCGGCTGCTCCATGCGCAGCTCGGCCGCGCAGCCCTGCTCTCCCAACACGACCTCGATCCAACCGTTGGTCCGGCAACCGGTTTGGGTCTGACAGGTCTCGCTCAACTGCAAGAGCCAGCGGTCGAAGGCGCACGTGAAGTCGTTGGTGCCCGCGCACGCGGATTGCCCGGCGCGACCTTCGCAATCGCCTTCTGCGCTGTCCACGCCGGAGTCCTCCACGACCGGGACGCCTCCTTCCGGAAACGGCACCTCCGGCACGGGGGGTAGCTCGTCGACGATGGGGTCGTCTATCTCGGCACGCCGACTGCAAGCGAGCGACACCGCGGCCGCGAGACCCGCAACGAGCGCCAAGCGCGCGCTCAGCGAAAAGCGCTTTCTTCTTCCGTGCTCAAGGTGCGAAACCATACGACCCTCCAGTCACGATCCGTAAACCAGCTGCCTTCGCGCAAGGTGACCCCGGGAGCAGGCAAGAGGTCGCGCCGCTGACACAGGACCTTCGCTTCTTCGTAACTTCCGGGTCGCTCGCCGTAACGGCCCAAGAACAGGATTTCCTCCGGCGTGCCCTGGCCCAACACGGCCAGAGTGCGCAAGACTTCGAAGTCACCCTCGCTGCGGGCCACGGCCAGGAACGCGCCGCGAGTGTAGAGCGTCGGCTCCGGCTCGGGTATGGCGTCCGCCGAGCAGGCGCTCGTGAGCCATGCGATAGCCGCGAGCGAGAGCGACCTCATGGCGGCGCGGCGTGGGCTCATGGCAACCCAATTTTGACGCCGGCGCCGATGGACGCAACCGTCGCCGAGTAGGGAAACGCTTGCGCGACGCGCAGCTCGAGCACGGGCGCGAAGCTGTCCGACACGGGGTACATGATGCCGCTACCGACCGCGACGAATAAATCTCCCGCGCGCTTGGAGGCCCGCAAGGATTGTTCGAGATCGTTGCCGGGTTGAGAATAGAGCGCGTCCGGATCTTCCCGCACGTGCGCGGAAAAACCGATATCGAACTCCGAAAAGCCGGCGCTGGCCATGACGTAGCCGCGCAGACCGTGGCGCGCGAAGGGATCCGTGCCCAGCCAATGGCGAGCGGTGGCCTCCACCGAGAAAGGGACGAAGCTCACCGCCCCCGGCAGCGTTCGACGCGCTCCGAAGAACGCGTAGCCGAGGCGGATGCCGAGCGTGGTCTGGTACGAGACGAGCCGTTCGTAGCTGATGAGGGCGCGTGTCGGGCCTCGACCGATGGCCACCGGCTCGTCGCTGTAAACGGGACGGCCCGTGTACACCGCGCCGTCGAAGTCGCGATAGCAGGCGTAGCCATCGTTTTCTTGGCTCTCCACCGAGCAAGCGCCTCGCGACGCGACTAGCCCGACGTCTTGCGACAGCTCCAAACCAAGCCAGCCGTAGCGGCGCGAGTCGTCCGCGCAGTAGCCTTCCCAGCTGCAGGTCTGCCCGCCTTCGCAGTCCGGGTCGCGCCGGCAAGGCACGCGCTCCACTTCTGCGCTCGGGCAGCCTGGCAACCCGGGCGGGCAATCTGCCGGATCTGGGCATTGCCCCGCGCCGTCGGCGAGATCTGGGCGCGCGCTGGGGTGGTGAATCTTCACCAGGTAAGGCGACGCGCGCGTGCCGTCGAAGGCGATGACTCCGCCCTCGGCGTCGTGAAACCGAACGTAGTAGCGGATTTGTCCGCCCAAGCTCCCGACGTCCAAGCACGGAATGGCGCCGACGTAGCGCGTGCCCGCGCGGCGTAGCTCGAGAGTCTTCCACTCTTTGGAGCCGAGGGTCTTGAAGTGAAGTAGCGCGCGCCGCGCGGACAAATCTGCCGGCACCGTGAGCGCGATCGGAACCGGCTTCAGGATGCCTTGCTCGGCGGTCTGCTCGCCCGCCGGCACATGCAAGATGCGCGGCCCCTGCTGCGCGGAGGCCGAAGCCGCGAGCAAGGCGCACGTGAGCGCTGCACGCAGTCGCGTCATGGTTGCTTCGGCTCCCGAGCCGCGCGGCGGAGGATGACGAGCTCGACCCGGCGGTTTTTGGTGCGGCCCTCGGGCGTGGCGTTGTCGGCGAGGGGCCGAGTCGCGCCGTACCCGCGGGAGGTCAGTCGTGATCGCTCCGCGCCGTGGGCGACGAGCCACTCGAGCACCGAGGCGGCCCGCTCTCGCGAGAGACGCTCGTTGAACGCGGCGCCGCCCGTGTCGTCGGTGTGACCGGCGACTTCGACCAGCTCGAGCTCACGATGCTCCTGCAGCACTTGCAACACTTCGCGGAGGATCGCTTCGCTTTCCGGCCGGAGTTGCGCCGTTCCCGTCTCGAACTGCACCTGCTCCGAGATCGAGATGGAGGATTCTTGCAGCGTGGCGGCGGGAGCGGGCTTCGGGCAGCCATTCTGCGCGGGGTCGTCGCTACGCGACCCGGGCTGGTCAGGGCACGCGTCGTCCGCGTCGGCGACGCGATCGCGGTCTCGGTCCGCCATCGGCGGACATCCGTGCTGCGCGCGCGTAACGTGCGGCACGCCCGGGGTGCGAGGGCACGCGTCCATGGAGTCCGGAATCGCGTCACCATCCGCGTCGGGCGGCGCGAGGGGGCAGCCGTGCATCAATGGGTCGTTGGAAGGTTCGCCCGGCAGGCTTGGACACATATCGCTCGAGTCCGGCACGGTGTCGCGGTCACCGTCTGGCGGCGGCGCGGGCACGTCGGGAGAAAACGAAAGACTGAGCAGCGCGCGGTAGTCCGCCGCGCCTGGCGAAAGCCCGAGCCCCGGCCCCACCGCGGCGCCCACGACGAGCGGGCCGCCGGCCACGCGGTGCTGCAAATGAAGAAGGACGAGGCATGTCGTGCTGCGCGGATCGAAGACGCGCGCGCCGTTCGCGGTGATGAAACGCGCCGAGAGCTCGGGCCCGAGCCGCGTGGTGCCGGCGCGATCCAACACCACCCCCGCTCCGATTCCGAGATCGAGCGATGAGCCGATTCGCGTCGGCAAGATGCCGGGCAAGGTCTGCGCCTTGCGTAACGAGAAGCCAAGCTGGAACGCCGAAAACCCGGACCGATCGTCGTGCCCCGCGGAAACGAAAGGCGCCAGCGTGGCGCCGGAGCCGCCGGCGTAAGCGCCGGTAGCGAGAGGAACCGTGACGGCCACCCCGACACCCAGCGCGAAGGCGTTCGCTTCTCCCAGCACCCGGCCTCGCAAGGTGAGCCGCGGGTCGCCGAGTGACACCGAGCCGGACGCGGGTGGCAAGCGCGCGTCGAAAGCTGGGTTCTGGCCGGTTTGGAGTAGGAGCAGCGGCACGTCTACCGCCGCCAACCAGCGATGCCAGAGCGAGAGCGAAGCGCCGGCGTGCAGCCAACCCTGACTCTCGACGACTTCCTCGCGCCTCTGTCGCGGTGAGATCAACGCGAGCGGGTTTCGCGCGTACTCGGCGAGAGCCATGAAGCGTAGCTGACCGTGCCCGACGGCGCCGGGGGACTGCGCCACGAGTGAAGGGTCGCCCGCCACGAGCGCGGCCGGAGCCGATAGGTCCACGCGCTCCTCCGCCGCCACAGGAAGGGCGAAGAGGAGCGATAACCATGGCGCGCCGCGAAATCTCCTCGGCTTGAAAGCAGTTCCTTCGCAGGCCACGTGTGCGGTGCGCACGCTACCCTAGACACAGGGCCCGCGGCAGAGGTTCCGCTAGTCCTCCAATTGGCGCGTGTACGTGCACTTGGACGAAGTTTTCTTGCCGGTGTTGGGCGGGCTTTGCCACGTGTAGGGCATCACGAACGAATTGCAGTCGGTCAGCCCCACCACGCCGGTCGTGCTGTAGTCGGGGAAGTTGCCGCCGGAGCCAACGTCGGCGAAGTACCCCGTCTCCTCTACGGCGCCGACACTTTGCTGACCGTTCGAACAAGTGCTGGTCATCGCCCCTTGCGCGGTAATGGTGGTTTCGCACGTGGAGCTGCCGCATGCGCCGTCCCAAACGCCCGCCAGGGCGAGCAGCAGCGAAGGGGCGCACTGGGGCGCGCGCGTCATCACGCAGCTGTAGGATTGCTCAGGGCCAGTGTTGGGCGGAATTTGGCCGACGTAAGCGCGCGTGACGGAGTCGCAAGCAGTGCGGGTCAGCGTCCCCTTGGTGCTGTATGCCGGAAAGGGCCCGCCTTCGCCGAGTGTGACGAGGTTGCCGTCCATCAACGTTCCGGTTTCGTACTGGCCGTTGGTGCAGCCGTTACCGAAGTCGCCCGAGGCCGTGACGACCATGGCGCAGCTGTAGCCGTTGCAGTCGGTCTTCCATACGCCCTGCAGTGCGGGAGGCTCGACCGAGTCGCAAACTCCGCCGGTTGCGCCGGCGGCGCCGCCCTCGCTCGCCTTGCCTGCCGCACCGCTGTCCGTCCCGCCCGCTACCTCGCCCGCGCTAGCAGCGCCGCTAGCGCCGCCCGCCGACGCAGCCGAGCCGCCCGAGCTCGTCGGTACCCCGCCCGCGCTAGGCCCATCACCGGCAGAGCTTCCGTCGTCCTGACCGCCCGCGCCGGCGACAGCCTCGGGCTCATCGCGGTCTTTGCGAGAAGAGTCTCCGGAGCCGCACGCAGAGCTCAGCAGCAATGCAAAGCCACACGCCCACACGGATCCGATGGCGAACGTAGCGCCCCCACTCCGACTCTTCATCATTTGGCCGAAAGCGTACTAGAGCCTGCTGTTCGGAGCTTTAGGCTGGTCGGCCTATGGCGCGTACTCTGATGCGAGTCTCGCGGCCCCACCCTTGACGCGCCCCTCCCCTGAACTAAGAGACTCTCAGTTCAAAGGGACACCAGGTTCGAGCGCGGCGACAACCCATGGAAATAACTCAAGATCACTTTGCGCTGGTGACCGGCGCGAGCGGCGGAATCGGCTTCGAGATCGCCAAACAGTTGCGCGCTCGGGGCTATGGGCTGCTGTTGGTGAGCAGCGACGCGGAAAAGCTGAGCAAAGCCCGCGCCGCCCTCGAGCGAGGGCCTGGCTCAGGCGCGATTCACACCGCCGCGCTGGACCTGGCAAAGCCCGGCGCCTCTCAGGCGGTGGTCGACTTCACGACCAGCCTCGCCGTGGACGTGGAGCTGCTCATCAACAACGCGGGCTTCGGCGCGTATGGCGAGCACGTCGAGCTGGACGCGGAGCGCCTGGCTCGGATGCTGCAACTCAACGTGACGACGCTCGCCGAGCTCTGCCTCTCCTACGGAAAAAGTATGAAGGCCCGCGGCCGGGGCCGCATCTTGAACGTGGCGTCGACGGCTGCGTACCAACCGACGCCGTTCTTCGCCGCGTACGGCGCCTCCAAGTCTTTCGTGCTCAGCTTTTCGGAGGCGCTCGCCAAGGAGCTCGAGGATCACGGCGTCACCGTCACGTGCCTCTCTCCCGGCCCCACCGATACGGCCTTCTTCTCGGACTTGGAGCGTCGCGGCCTCCACAACGTCAACTTCGAGCCGGCGGTGCGCGACAGCGCTTCGGCGGTCGCAAAAATAGGCTTGGAAGCGCTCTTCAGCGGCAAGCTATCGCGCATCGTCGGGACGAAAAATTTCTGGAGGGCGTGGTCTGCGCGCTTGGCGCCCCGCTCGGTGGTCGCCCGCATCGCCAAGGGCATGATGCGTGCGTCGCCGAGCGCATCGCGGCAATTGGGGCAAGGCTGAGTCGATGCGAGCCCGTCCAGCCAGCGGCTATGCTTGGTGTTTGCTCGCGCTGGCTTGGCTGACGCCAAAATGGTCGGTCGCCAGTGAGAAAGACGCCCCACAATCACCCTCCGTCGCGGCGTTCGGCAAGCCGGTGGCAGGGCTACTGTGGGGCGTCGCGCAGCTGCTGCCGAGCCCGCTGCTCGTGCTCGACAAGGAAGGCGTGCAGAGTGGTCTTCGCTGGCAGGTGACGCCCCTGCTCTATTCGTTCGGCATCGCGGCGCGCCCGTGGCGTACGTTCATCGTCTCGCCCATCGCGCGGCTCAGCGGCTCGGTGGAGCTGTTCGTCTCTCCGGAGTGGACATGCTGCGCGGGCGGAGACCGCGACGGCTTCGTGGCGCGGGGCGGGCTCCGGGCGTACTTCCCTTTGATCGAGCACGGCGAGAGCCTGGCCTGGTCGCTCGGCGTCTCCCACTGGCGCCACCACGAAGGCGGGGTTTCCTTCGACGTCGGGATCTATAGCCTATTCGGCGCGCTCGGCCTGAACGCGATGGTGTCACCGGGGCTCCAGGGCCGCACCTACTCGCTAGCGCTGAACGTGCGGTATTTCTGATGACCAAAAGCATCATCATCCTCCTCTCCCTCGCGCTCGGCGGCTGCGGCTTCATTTGGCGGGTTTCGGCGCGCAGCATCACTTCGCCGCCCCCCGCGCCGGTTCGGAGGCAGGTCGAGCAGCTGCGTCCACCGGGGTCACGGCTGTCCGTCGTCTGGATCGGACACGCGACCGTGCTGATTCAGATGGATGACGTGTTCGTTCTCACGGACCCGCTTCTCACGCGCTCAGCGGGTCTGGTATCCACTCGGCTCGTCGAGCCGGGCGTCGCACCCGAGCGTCTGCCCCCACTGGCGCTCGTCGCCGTCTCGCATATGCACTTCGACCATTTGTCGTTCGACAGCTTGGACGAAGTGGAGACCAAGACGCGCGTCGTCATCGTACCGCCCGGCGTCAAAGCCAACATGCCCCGCTACGATTTCGAAATCCGCGAGCTCGCCACCTGGCGCGCGCTCGAGGCCGGGGGTGTGCGGGTCACGGCGGTGCCGGTGATTCACGTCGGAGGACGCTACGGCCTGGACGAAGGCTTCGAGCCCAGCGCCTTCACGGGCTACGTCTTCGAGTACCATGGTCTCTCGGTGTACTTCGGCGGCGACACCGCCTACGCACCGGAGCTGTTCGCCGCGACTCGGCGCCACTTCCCGACCCTGGACCTGGCCATTCTGCCCATATGCCCCATGGCGCCGCGCGACTTCATGGCGCGCACGCACGTGGACCCGGCGGAGGCGCTGGACGCCTTCCGCTTGCTCGGCGCAAAGCACATGCTGCCGATGCACTTCGACACGCTCATCAACTCCGACGACTACCCGGGCCAATGCACCGCGGCTCTGCGCCGACAAATGGCCGCTCGTGGGATGGACCCGAGCGCGGTTCAAACTCTGGCCATCGGCGAGCAGCGCGTGCTCGCCCCGTAGGCGAATCGAGCGGGGATGAATTTTCCGAGGGCGCGAGCGAGCGCGTAGTATCCTAGGCCCCTCTGCGCGCGTAGTTGTCGCCATGAACGCCCCCTCGGCGCCTTTGTCTGGATCTTTCGAGCCCAGGTACCGCACCTTTTTGGAAACGGTGGCGACCCTCCGCCCCCGCTTGCATCGCTACTGCGCGCGCATGACCGGCTCCGTCTTGGACGGAGAAGACGTCGCTCAAGAGGCGCTCTTTCGAGCCTATCGCAGCCTAGAGACATTCGACACCTCGCGGCCGCTCGCGCCGTGGTTGTTTCGAATTGCCCACCACGGCTGCGTGGACTTCCTTCGCCGACGTGGCGTTCGACGCGACGCGGAGTCGGCGGTGGCCGAGCCGGCGGAGGGCGTGGTGGACGCGTTCGAGCCCGTCGCGCCGCTGGAGCGCGCGGTGGAGCACTTGGTGCTCGCTCTTCCGCCGAAGGAGCGCGCATGCGTGTTGCTGAAGGACGTGCTCGACTACTCGCTGGAAGAAACCGCCGAGCTAGTTGGCTCCACCGTCGGCGGCGTCAAAGCGGCTCTCAACCGCGGGCGTTCGAAGCTGGCCGAATTGCCCCCGGTTACCCCGCTCATCTCGACGCCGTCTGCCGAACGAGCGCAGCTGCTTTCGCTCTATGTGGATCGCTTCAATGAGCGAGACTGGGACGGTTTGCGAGAGCTCATCAGCGCCGACGCCCAGCTCCGCGTCGCGGATCGTTACGTGGGCAAGCTCGTGGACTCGCCCTACTTCACGACGTACGCGGGCTGGCCCACGCCGTGGCGGCTTTCGCTGGGTCACGTCGAAGGCGAGCCGGTCGTGGTCGTGCACCTGTGGGAGCAGGGTTGGAAGGCGACCGGCGTCGTGCGCTTCGAGGTCGTGGACGAGCAGATCGCTCACATTTCCGACTACCTCCTGTGTCCGTGGATGCTCGAGCACGCGGCGTCACGCGTCGTTACGGACGTGAATTAGTCGTCCACGCTGCCGAGCGTGAGGTTCACGGTCGTACCCGTCATACCGCTGGCTCGTTCGGACGCGAGGAACGTGGCCATCGCCGTGAGCTCCGTCAGCGTCATCAATCGGCGAGCGTGCGTTCTCGCGGCCAGCATCTCCTGCCACTGCGCCCAGCTCAGACCGGAGGCCTTCGCGCGCGGCTCGAAAGCGTCGCGAATGGTCGGAGTTTCCGGCATCGCGTAGGGCCGCAAACCGACGACACGAATGCCCTGAGGAGCGAGCTCGGCGGAGAGCTGCCGGGTGAGCGCCTCCTTGGCGGCCATGGCCAGGCCGTAGCCGCCAACCAACGGCAACCCCGTGCGCGCGTGCAGGGCAGTCGCGGTCATGATCACGCCCGACCGCTGGGGCACCATGCGTCGGGCGGCCAGACGCGCGGTGAGGAAATACGATGTCGTGTAACGCAGCAGCGGCGCCGACAGCTGCTCGAGCTCCAACTCGACCAAAGGAACGCCCAAGATCGTCGCGTTCGGAAGGCCGACGGCGTTGAAGGAAACGTCGACGCGCGCCGCTCTATCGACCACAGCGCGCAGGTGGGTGTCGATCGCGTCCTCGTCCAGGGCGTCCACCTCCGCCCCCTCCGCGAAGCCGCCCGCGGCGCGGATCTCTGCGACGAGCGCCTGGAGCGGATCGAGGCGACGGCCGGTGACGAACACTTTCGCCCCTTCGTCCGCGAAGGCGCGCGCCACCGCGCTGCCAATGGCGCCGCCCGCGCCGTAAATAACCGCTACTTTTCCTTCCAGCATGTGCGTCACTCTCCTTCGAGAGCTAATACGCACCGCCCACGAGCCAGGATACGCGTGGCGTCAGCTGCCGGCGGCGAGCGCGCCTTCGATGGCCTGCACCAACGAAGCGTCTTCCGGCTTGACGTCCGAGGGGTAGAACTTAAGAACCTTGCCGTTGCGGCCGACCAGGTATTTGCCGAAGTTCCACTCCGGCAGGGAGCCGGTGGACTTGCCGAGCGCCGCGTAAACGGGCGATTGCTGCGGCCCCGCCTTCGTGACGACCTTCTCGAGCATCGGAAAGTCCACGCGGTAGCGGCTGGAGCAGAAGGCTCGAATCTCCTCCGCTGAGCCCGGCTCTTGCTTGCCGAAATCGTTACTCGGAAAGCCGAGCACGACGAAACCCTGGGCTTTGAAGCGCTCGTACAGCTTCTGCAGGCCCGCGTACTGCGGCGTGTAACCGCACTCGCTCGCCACGTTGACGAGCAGGGCGACTTGGCCGCGGTACTCCGACAAGGAGGCCGGTTTCCCCTCGAGCGTCTTCGTCTCAATCTCGTAAATGCTCATGTTCGCCTCTCCCACCTCGCTCGCCTTGTTTGGCGGCGTGCGCTCGCAAGCCGTAAAAAGCGCCGCTGCACTCAGGGTCGCGACGAGCGCGGTCACGGCAGGCCGAGTCATGAGAGTGGCTATCGAGCGATACCGACCCGTCGTCAAGCGGGTCCGAGCCGCATGCCGACGATGAACCACGCACGCAAGGTAGCATGGTCGGCTCCACGCCCGCTTCATGACAGCGCTACCAGCCTTCTCTAACTCGAGAATCTAGGAATGCCTCGAGACCGTTGTCCGAACTTGTGCGGTACAAAGGCCGCTCTCCCATGGTGAACGTCTTTCTGTACGCCCCACAGGACTTCCGGAACTTGTGTGTGCTGGCGCGGACGTTGGAGGTGCTCGGCCATCGAGAATGCTTCATCTTCGACCCGTGGCGGCTGGTGCGCGAGCGCTACGGCAAGGCGCGCACTCGGGAGATGCGCGTCGTTTCTGCCGGCGCGTTCGGCAAGATTCGCTGGGAGCGCGTGGAGGAGCCGGAAGCATTCTTGAGCGCTTCACGGGCCCGCGTCATCGCAACGGTGGCGGATGAGA
This sequence comes from Polyangiaceae bacterium, assembly GCA_029266615.1. Lineage (GTDB taxonomy): Bacteria > Myxococcota_A > Polyangia > Polyangiales > Polyangiaceae > PMG-095. Next base: position 28,915 of record JAQSWN010000141.1, on the reverse strand, counting down.
GCGCGACGCCGCTCACACGCTTCGACTTCGAGCCGGACGACTTCCTGCTGTTCGGCTCCGAGAGCAGCGGGCTCCCCTCGGGGGTCGTGTCGGCCTCTCACCAGAAGGTGACGATTGCCACGCGGGGCGAGACGCAAAGCTTGAACCTCGCGGTGTCTCTGGGAATCATCTTGTTCGAGGCGCACCGGCAGCTGAGCCGCTGAGAGGCGTTTTACGCTCACGAGGACTCGCGGGCGCGGTGAGGCGCCGGGCAAGGTCATGCACGTTTGAGCTGGGGCCTGCCGCTTCTGCACGGACGCGCCCTGCTACGAAGCGGCGCCCCCGACGGTCATGACCCGCGGCGTCTGGAACCCCGCGAAAGGCTTGGCTAAGTCCCAGCCTGAGATAGCTAGGATGAAATGCCGTCTCGAAAACGACTTAACTGGGGGGCGTAGCGAGACGTTCCCACGCATTGCTTGGCAGCCTCCACCAACGAAGGTAGGCCCGCCGTGGGCGCGCTGCGCGCACGGCTCGGGGCAATGTTTCAGGGCTGGGCCGTATCGCTCGACCCCGGCCTGGCGGAGCCCGCGGTCCCCCGCGAAGAGACGCCGCTGCTTGCCGTCTCTTCGATTATGCCGACCGCGGCCGTAGCACCAGCGCCGGAGCCGGGCCCCGATCTGGGCCACATCGCCGAGAACGCGGGGCAGCTGATGCAAACGGCGCGAGACGACGTGCTCGGGCGCATCAAAGGTGTGAACCAGACCTCGGAACGCGAGGTCTTGGCGGTGGGCAGCTCTTTGCAACACATCGTCAGCGAAGCGCAAGCGCAGGTGCACGAGTTGCGGCAGACGCTCGCGGAGCTCACGGGCTCGCAAGAGCGGGTCGGGGTGCCGCAGCTGGCGGCCCGTCAATCGCACGCCGTGCGCGACTACCTGGAGCGCATGCGGCAGATCATCGAAAAGCACGACCGTACCGTGCGCGGCTCCGAAGAGGCTTCGCAGCGCATTGCGGACATTGGGCGCAGCGTAGAAAAGGTCGCGTTTCAAGCGCGCCTGCTGTCGTTCAACGCCGCGATTGAGGCCGCGCGCCTCGGCGGCCAGGGCAGCGCCTTCGGAGTCTTGGCCGAGGAGATGACGCGGCTGAGCACGGAGATGGACTCTGCGAACCGGCAGGTGCGCGACTTAGCGCAGACGTTGCTCGGGTCGATGCCGGAAATCGGCCGCCAGAGCGCCGAAATCCGCGACACCTCCGCCGCTTTCTCCGAGCAAATGCGGCAGGAGCTCGCGGAGCTGGAGCAGAGCAGCGCGGAGTTCGAGCGTCGCACGACGGAGGCGCTCACCCGCGGCGACGAGCGCACGGAGCGGGTCGTGCAAAGCTCTCGAGAAGCGCTCTCCCACCTGTCGTTTCAGGATGCTTGTGCGCAGCGGCTGCTGAGCGTGGACGCGGTGCTGCGGCGGCTTTCGAGCAGCGTGCTCGCCGCGCTCGCGGATCCGCGCTCGGGGACGCACGGCGTCGGGTTCGCGGACATTCAACGCAGCGACGAGCACTTCGCGGGCGACGTGATCGCCCTCCGCACGCCCGATGAGGGCGATGGCGAAGCGACGGCCGCACCGGGCGAGATGATGTTGTTCTGACGCTTTCGTAGAAGGGACCTCGGGATAATCGCATGGGTAAGAAGATCTTGATTGTCGACGACTCGGCCACGGTGCGGCAGCAGGTGCGCATGGCGCTGGAAGGCGCCGGATTCGACGTCGAGGAAGCGGTCGACGGCGTCGACGGTAAGGAGCGCATCAGCAAGAGCACGCAGCTCGCCGCGGTGGTCTGCGACGTGAACATGCCGCGCATGAACGGCATCGAGATGCTCGAGTCCGTGAAGAAGGATCCGCGGCACCTCCGCCTTCCCGTCGTGATGCTCACCACCGAAGGCCAAGCCGCGCTGGTGAAACGGGCGAAGGCGGCCGGCGCCACCGGCTGGATGATCAAGCCATTCAACGCCACGCTGCTCATTGCCACCTTGAAGAAGCTCGTCGAAGCCGCCTGAGGAACCCATGAAGCTCACCCTGCGATTCGTGCTGCTCGTGGCGGCCCTCTTGCTCGCGGTCGCCGCCAGCGCCACCGCGGGGTGGAGCGCGCTCGGCCGTTTGGACGCCGCGCTGGACGGCGTGGTGAAGAGCGACATGGAGCGCCTCCTCGCGATCACCCATTCGCGGCGCCTCTTCCGGAGCATGGTCGTGCTCGAGCGCGACTACTTGCTCTCCACGTCGGCGCAGGAACGCCAGGGCATGGACAAGAAGCAGGGCACCGCCGCCAAGGAGCTGCTCGAGCAAATCGAAAAGTACGCCAAGCTGATGCCGAGCGCGGATCGCCAGGCCGTCGCCGACATTCGCGGCGCCCGGGAGCGCTGGCTCCTGCTGAACACGCGCGTGCGCAACGCCGCCAAGGCCGGCGAACCGAACGCAGTCCCGCTGTCCACGGAGCACGCCAAGGACCCGGTGTCTTGGGAAGGCGTGATCGGCAAGCTGGTGAAGGCCAACGAACAGCGGCTGGGAGAGCAAGTCAAGAAGACGCACGCGACTTACGAGAACGCGCGTCGCACGCTACTCGGTGTCTCTGTCGCCGCGGCCCTGCTCGCGGCCGGCTTCGGCACGGTGATCTTCCTCGGCATTCGCCGCACGATGCGGGAAGTGACGGACCTGAACCAAAACCTGGAAGGTTTGGTCAAGGTGCGCACGCAGGCGCTGGCGGAGCGCGAACGCTCGCTACGCTTGGTGTTGGACAGCACCGGGGACGGAATCATCGGCGTGCGAGGCGACGGCATGCTGGCCGGTGACAGCTCGGCAGCGGCCGCGCGCTGGTTCGGGGAAGCGCGCGCTGGCGTCAGCGCCGCGGCGTACTTCTTTCCGACGGACGAAGACCGGCAGGCCGCCTTCGAGATGGGGCTCGAACAGCTATTTTCCGACGTTTTTCCGTGGGATGCCGCGGTCGAGCAGCTACCGCGACGCATCGAACGGGAAGGCTTGTTTCTCGAGCTTTCGTATCGGCAGGTCGCAAACGACACCTCCGACGTGTCCTTGCTCGTGCTGGTGCGCGACGTGACCGAGCGCGTTCAGTCCGAGCGCGCCGAGCAGGATGCGCGCGAGCAGCAGACGTTGGTCGCCAAGCTTCTGTCCGACAAGCAGGGATTTTCCGCTTTCGTCGCCGACGCGGAGCGGCTGATTCAGTCGTTCGACGCGGAGACGGACTCGATCACGGTGAAGCGCAACTTGCACACCCTGAAGGGCAACGTCGCCATCTACGGCCTCGCTAGCGTCGCGCGGGCCTGCCACGCCGTCGAGGATCGCATGGCCGAGTCCGGGGACTTGCCGGACGCAGTGGACGTGGCCGCGCTCGCCGGCTTGTTCCGCGCCAAGCTCACCAGCATCGAAACGTTCTTGAGCTCGCTCGACGAAAGCGTGTTCGAGGTAAAATCGGACGAGCATGCGGCATTGGTGTCCAGCCTGATGGAGCGCAAGGACTACCAGGAAATTCTGCGCATGGTCGAGGTGTGGACCTGGTCGCGCACGGCCGAGCACTTGACGCGGCTACGTGGCCAAGTGGAACACGTCGCCAAGCGGCTCGGGAAGGCGGTCAAAGTCGAAGTGGAGCACAACGACCTGCGCTTGCCGGCAACGTACCTCCAAAGCTTCTGGCCTACGCTGGTGCATGTCGTCCGCAACGCCGTAGATCACGGCATCGAGGACGCGCGGCTGCGAGGTGAGCGCGGTAAGCCCGCCGAAGGTCACATCACGCTTCGCACTTGGCAAACCGACACGCAGATCTGCATCGAGGTCGCGGATGACGGCGGCGGAATCGACGTCGAAGCCGTCCGTGAAAAGGCCTTGGCAAACGGGCTCGAACTCCCGCCCGAATCGCAGCTCGCGGAGCTGGTGCTCGCCGACGGCTTTTCCACGCGGTCGGACGTGACGGATCTGTCGGGCCGCGGCGTCGGCCTCTCGGCAACGGCGGAAGCTTGTCGCGCCGAGGGCGGGCGGCTCGAGATTCACAACGACATCGGCCTCGGTGTGCGCTTCGTATTCCGATTTCGTCGCCCTGTCGTGAAGACGGGGGCGCTCGCGGCCAAGCTAGAGCGGCGCTGGAGCCTTTCGCCCGCCAAAGCGTCGGCCTGAGCTCGGCCGTGCCCGGAGGTGATCCGTCGTTGCGCGCCCCGGACACCTTATCTAGATGAGAGCTCTCGTCGCCCTGAATTGCGGTGTTCTCGCAGCGTTGCTCACGGCCTGCTCGAGCTCAGAAAATTCCACCCCAGACGGCATAGCAGGGAGTGCCCCAGAGTCTGGGGCCGCGAACGGAGGCGGCGGCAGCGCGGGCACGCCGGGCAGCTCGGGGAGCAGCTCGAGCCAAGCCGGTTCATCCGCGAGCGCGGGGAACCCGAGCGGCGGCGCGGGAGGTAATAACGCCAGCGCGGGGAGCCCGAACACAGGTGGCGCTGGCGGGGCCGTGAACGGAGGTGGCGCTGGCGCGGCGAACGGAGGTAGCGCGACGGGCGGCGGCGGAAGCGGCGGCATGTCGACGGGCGGTCGCTCTGCAGAAGCAACGTGCACGCGCTGGAAAGCGGACACCGCGAACCTCGCTGAAGGCACGTGGAGCGGCTCGGTCGACGGCTGCATGGTCGGGGACATCTCGGCCGACGGACGCGCGAACGCGCTGCGCCTGTTCAACCTCGTCCGATGGCTCGCGGATCTACCTGCGGTGGTGACCGAGGACTCGCGCAACGAGCAGGCTCAAGCATGCGCGTTGATGATGACCGCGAACGACAAGCTCTCGCACGAGCCGCCCTTGGACTGGAAGTGCTACTCGGAAGTTGGCGCGCAAGGCGCTCGTACGAGCAACATCTCGAGCGGCCCAGGCGTGTCGAGCGTGCTCTCCTACATGGTCGACGACGGAAATCTCACGACGTTCGGGCACCGGCGCATCATCCTCAGTAACGAGCTTGGTCCCATTGGCCTCGGCTCCGCGGGCAAGGACGGCTCGAGCTGCATGCAGAACATCGGCGGCAAAGGCACCGCCAACAAGGCGTGGATGGCCTGGCCCCCGCCCGGCCCCTTCCCGATGCAAGCCTACGTGGACGCCTACAAGCGCTCGCTGGACGCGACGGGCTGGTCTATCCAGAGCAAGAACATCGACCTTTCCAAGGCTCAGGTCAGCGTCACCTCGGGCGGGCAAAACAAGCCGGTGAAGGTGGAGCAGCTGACGGGAACGTATGGGCAAGCCAAGGCCATTCGCGTCGCGCCGGACGGCTGGAAAGCCGAGGTGGGGGCGAGCTACTCGGTCACGGTGTCGGGTACGGCGCCGCTAATCGCCTATGATTTCCAGCTGATCGACTGCAAGTGACGGCCGGCGCGGACGCGTGCTAGACACGTCGCCCTTCCGTGCTGTCCGCCCTGGTTGTCGCTGTCCTGGCTGTCGCGCTCGGGGCAGCCCTGACAGCTGTCTCCGCAGCTCGGCCGGTCGTGCTCGGCTTGCTGCGCACCTTCGCAGCCACCGCGGCCGCGGCGGTCGTGGTCACGCACCTGTTGCCGGACGCGCTGTCGAGCATCGGGCTGTGGGGGGCGGGTGCATTCTTGGTCGGGCTGGTAGCACCGCTCATGCTGCACGTGCTCACGGAGCGGCTAGCATCTCGCCGCAGCACACTCTCGCCGGCGCGCGTCGCGCTCGAAGCCGGCTTCATTGGCCTGCTCGTGCATCACGTGGGCGACGGCCTGGGCATCGGCGCGTACGCGGCGCTCCCGGGAGGGGTCGTCGGCCACCTCGACGTCATCTTGGCGCTCATCGCCCACACGGTGCCGCTCGTGGCCGTCGTGACGCTCGCGTACCGTGGTGAGTACGGCCTGCCGGTGGCGCTCCGTCGCGCCGGCGCGCTGGCAACCGCGAGCGCCCTCGGCGTCGCGTTGTCGTTCGCGGTGCCGGCGAGCGCGCTGTCGTCCGTGGCGGGTTGGATCGGAGCATTGGTCGGCGGCGTGTTGCTGCACATCGTGACCCACGACTGGCTAGAGGACTTGCCGACGACGGAAGGCGTGCGTGTGGCAGATCTGCTGGCGGCCACGCTCGGCCTCTCGCTCGTATTGCTGGGCGGGCACGAGCATGCCCATGAAGAGGGCGGCGACGAGCTTTTCACGGCCGCGCTCGCCGTCGCCGTGCGCGGCGCCCCGTTCTTGCTCGTCGCGTTGGCTCTCTCCTTCGCGCTCGGGGATCGCTTGAAATCCGAGCTAAAGAACCTCGGCAATTCATTGCCGCTACTGCTCGCGAGGCACCTCGGTTTCGCGCTCGGGCCGGAAGGCTTGGCCCTCGGGCTCGCGACGTACGGTATCGCGTGGACGCTCGGAGCGACGCTGGTGACGACCATCGTGCCGCTGGTTGCAGGAGCGGTGGCGCTGCTCGCGGTCGCGCTGGCCGGTGAAGGCGCGCCCCAGCGCGCCGCGGAACGCCTCGCGCAGATGCCGGAGACGGCCAACGGTCGGTTTCAGCGGTTCGATCGGGCCACCGCGATCTGGGTCGTGTCGCTCGCGCTGTTCGCGGTGTTCACGACGTCCCTTCCCGCCGCGGCTCTCTACGGGTCGCTCGCGGGTCCGGGGGAGCTCGTCGTCTCCGCGCTGCTCGGCAGCGTGCTGGGGAGCGGTGGGCCCGCGGTCGTCGCGCTGTCGGCGCTCACCGAAAAAGGCCTCTCACCAGGAGCGGCCCTCGTTGGCGTCGCTCTATCCAGCGCGCTGGGGATCAAGGTCCTGCGGGAGCTGGGCCGCGCGCTGGGCGTGACGGGCATGGTACCGGTAGTGGTGTGGCTGGTGTGCCTGACCGGCGCCGTCGCGCTCGGAATCAACCAAGTCGCGCCCATCGCGAACCCGCTCACCCTGCCGACCAGCATTGGCCGGGGCGCCGCGGTCATTCTGCTGCTGCTCATCGTGGTGCGCGCGGAGCGCGTCGGCGTGCGGCGCTGGCTCGCCGGCTGGCTCGCGCCGCACGGGCACGGGCATCACCATGGCGCGCACGACCACGGCCGAGACGGCGGCCATGGTCACGCTCACTCGAGCTCGATACCGAACGGCAGCGCCGCGACCACGCGCTCGCCCGAAGCGAGCGGCCCGAGCGCGGAAGCGTAGCGTCGCAGCGAAGGCGGGAGCTCCCGCACGACGACGGAGCGAGCTTGGTAAGCCGCGAGCGCCTGCTTGATCTGCTCTTCGTTGGCGTCCTCGCCGACGAGCAGCATCTCCAGCAAGTTGTCTTGATCCCCTTCCACGGTGACGGGCGCGTCCTCCGGGAGCTCCGCGAGCTTGCGAGCCTGGCGGATCGCGTCGGTCACGCCGCCCAGCTGATCCACGAGGCCGCGCTCCAAGCCCTGCTGGCCGCTCCAGATGCGGCCCTGCGCGATCTCTTCCACCTTTTCGCGGGTGAGCTTTCGGCCGTCCACCACCCGCGACAGGAAAAGGTCGTAGACGGACTGCATGCCGGTGCGCACCTTTTCCCGCGTCGCGTCGTCCCACGTGGAAAAGGGTGACTCGGCGGCCGCGCGCGCAGCCGCGCCCGGCTCCGGACTGGCCGGGAACGTCTCCGTGTGCACGCCGACTTCTTCCAACGCGCTCGACAGCACGATCTTGCCGCCGAAAACGCCGATGGACCCGACGATGCTGGTCGGCTCCGCGAAAATTTTATCCGCCGCGCAGGCCATGTAGTAGCCGCCGCTCGCGGCCATGCCGCCCACGGATACGACGAGCGGCTTCTTCTTCCCGAGCTCGCGCAGCTCGTGCCAGATCAAGTCGCTGGCGAGCGCGGAGCCTCCGGGGGAGTCGATGCGGAGCACGACCGCCTTGATCGAGTCGTCGTTCTTGAGGCGCCGGATGGTTTTGTTGATGGCGCGAGCGGTGATGCCGCCGCTGTCCAGCGCCCCGCCTGCCTCCATGGAAATCGAGCCCGAGGCGGGGAGCACCGCGATGTGGGGCCGCGACGTGGGCGACTGGTCACTGCCGGCGATGACGCGCACGATCTCCGCGACGTCCAGCCCCTTGCCGCTCTTGCTGCCGCTGCCGTACTGGCCGTTCACGCGCTCCGCGCCGGACAGCTTCTTCGCTTCGATCAGCGCGTCCGACTCGAAGCCGACGGAGTCGATCAGCCCTTGCGCCTTCGCGTCGTTCGGGCTCCACGGACCTTGCTCCAGCGCGGCGCGAACGCTGTCCGGCTTGCCCGCTTTGGCGACTTGGGCAAGCCAGCCTTCGCGGATCGCGCGGAGCGTTTCCGTCAGCGACTCACGCGCGGGCTCGCTCGGCCCTTCGCGCGTGAACGGCTCCACGCCGCTCTTGAACTTGCCGACGTGGAGGAAGTCCACCTCCACCTTCAGCTTGTCGAACAGGCCGCGCATGTACATGATTTGCGCTGCGATTCCGACGGTGGACGCTTCCCCCGCCGGGCTCAGCCACGTTCGCGAGCAGCCGCGGAGCGCGAACGCCGCGCTCGAGTTGCTGAGCGCATGCGCGTGGCACACCACGGGCTTGCCGTTCTTCTTCAGCTTCTCGAACAAGCCGGCAAGCTCCTCGGTCTGAGCCCAATCCAAGGACGCACCGCCGAGCTTCACGAACGCGCCGCCTACGTCCGGATCCGTGGCGATACGCTCGACCGAGCGCGCGAGGGCGACGTAGGTGCGCGATGCGGGCGGCTGGAACAGACCGCCCCCGACGCTCTCCGGGACGCCAGCGGTGAGGTCGAACTCGGCGACGCTCTTGCCAAGGCCGGCTTTGCCGGAGCCCTCGCTCGAGCCGCTTCGCGGACGACCTTTGCAGGAAACGGCGAGCGCCGCGACGAGCGGCAGCAAGCAAACGGCTCGATGAAAACGGCGCATTACTGAACCCCCGGCAAATCCGTCGTGTCGATGTGAGGAGCGTCTTTCGTCGGCGTCGGCTCCGGCGCGGCCGGCGCGGGCGGAGCTTCCGCCGGCTTTTCCGGCTCGGCGGCGGCGGGTGCACCCGCGGCTTCGCTGATGCGTGCCTGGGCGCGCGCGCCGTAGTCCGAGCTGGGGCCGACTTGGTCCACGATGCGCCGGTAAAGCAGGAGCGCGCCCGCGCGGTTTCCGGCCGCCCACTTTTGGTCAGCGCTGGCGATCATGGCGGGCAGGTAGCTGGGGTTCTGCGAAAGCACCTGATCATAGAGCTGGGACGCGCGAACGGAATCCCCCCGCCGCCGCGCGATGTCGCCCAAGCCAGAGAGCGCTTCCACGTTGCCGGGCTGGCTCGACAGGGCCGCGTTGTAGAGAGTCTCCGCCCGGGTGTAGTCGCCGGAGCGCGAAGCCGACGCCGCCTGGCTGAGCGCCTGGCGGAAGTCCGCAGGGATGCCGCTGGTCGGGCGCTCTTCTGCGGCGACGCTCGTGTCCAGCTTCGGCAACTTGGTCGGATCCACGACCGCGGCGGCCGCGGAGGCCGACGGCACCGCCGTGCCTGGAAAGCGCGACAAGAAGCTGCGCAGCTCGTCGAGCAGCAAGTGCGGCTTCGGCTGCGCTTCGAGCTTTGCCAGCTCCGTACGCGCCTCCGCGACGCGGTCCGCGCGGGCGAGCGCGTAAATCAACGCGGCACGGGCGCGCCCAGGCTCTCGCTCTCCGGCGGCGGCGGTGCGGAGCCTGTCGATCACGCTCGCCCACACGGGAGCTGCATCCGAGAGGTCGAGCGCGGCGAGCACGAACGCGTTCTCCGGCTGGCTCGCGTTGCTGCTCACGGGCGCGATCCATTCGCGGGCCTTGTCGCTTTCGCCGCTCAGGCGCATCGAATCCACCCGCGCGCGGATTACGACCGGATCGTCCGGAGCGGTCGCGAACGCGCGGTCCGCGGCTTGACGAGCCTTGCCGACGCGCCGCCCCAACTCGCGGTGAGTGGCCGCCACCAGCTCCGTCGAGCTCGGGTCCAGCAAACGGAGCTTCAGCCAGAATACGTCTGCGCGCAGTGTTTCCAGGCGCGCGAGCGCGCCGAGCACGCGCGGATCTTTTTCGGCGAGCGCGCTGGCTTTGACGAGCTCTTCCTGCGCGGCCTCGTAGTCGCCGTCGTCAGCGAGCTGCTGGCCACGCGTCAAGAAGTCACGCACGCGGTTGTCGCTCAGCCCCGCGCTCGGGACAGGCGGCACGGTAGCCCCCGCCAGATAGCGCCGACCGACCGTCGCCGCGATCAATCCAACCGTGCAGATGGCGACCACGCCGACGATCCAACGCGAGCGTGCGCGCCGCGCGTCGAAGGCGCGGTCGGCGGCGGGCGTCGCCAGCTCGTCGTAGGAATGAAAGCTGCCCCGACTGCTGAGCGGCGCGCGGGGCGACGAATCCATCGTGCCGCGCGGGTTCGAGCGCGGCGAGGAGTCCATCGGCCCACGCGCGGCATGCGGCGACGAGCGCGGCACGGTCTCCAGCGGCACTCGGGTGCTGTGCGGCGACGAGCGCTGCTCCCGGCGCTGCCGCTCGTAATCTTCGAGCGGCAAAGTGCCCGAGAGCGAGGCGGGAGTGAGATCCATCGAGAGCGGCTGCGTGGTGGGCGCTCTCGGCGTCGTCATCGGCGCGACGTTGCGCGGCGTGGACGGCGACAGGTCCACCGCGCCCATCGAGAGCTTGCTCTCGGCCGCGTCCACCATCGCGCGCGCGGCGCGCGCCTCGGGCGGCGCTTCTACGGCTGGCATCGTGACGGAGAGCGGCCCCATCGGCGGGGACTCCGCGCGCATCTCGCGCGGGCTGGGCGGCTCCGGCGCCTCGGGCATGTCCTCCGTGACGTAGGGGAACGGCGACGCGACGGTGCTCGCCGCCTGCGACGCGGGGATGGAGTTGGCTGGCGGAGCGACGCCGTGCAGGGTGCGCGGCACTCGCTCCGCGCCGGAGGGAGGCCCCGCCTTGCCGAGGCTGCTTTGGAAGAACGGCTCGAGCTCCGCGATGGAGCTGAGCGGACGTGGCGGATTCTGCCCGCGCGACAGCTGGTCCGAAGGCCCTACCTTGCGATCAGCGATGCCGCGCTGGAGCTCCCGCAAGCTGTTGAATACCAGCTCGCGCCCCTGCACCGTCCGCACCACCCAGCGCTCCGGGCCGCCACTGTGGTGGCTCGGGTAGACCTTGAACTGAAGGCCGCAGTTCGTACACTTGACCGTCGTACCCCGCTCCGAGATCAGCGCGTCGTCGAACTCGTACTCGGTGCCACAGCGGTTACAACGGACGTCCATGAATGGTTGCGGGGCAGGCTCGAAATGCGCGCAAAGCTTAGCGGGCCCCGTCTCCTCTCGCGAGCCTTTCCCTCCCTCCGCCGAAGATTGCTGGGCCGGCGGGCGGCCTCGGGGCCTTTTTGCTAGCCTTCGCGTCGCGATGAAGAAAAAGCTCTTCCCCGTCCGAACCTGCGCTCTGATCGCGTTCGTCGGCGCCACCGTGTCAGGCTGCCCGGTCTACGACGACGACGCGGGCGGCTGCTACGACGACTACGACTGCTCGGTCGGCTACTACTGCGACTACCCGAGCGGCGCGTGCCTGCGCGAAGGCTCTTCCGGATCCTGCGAGCAGCCCAGCGATTGCGCCGCCAACGAAACTTGCAGCAAGTCTGGTATTTGCGCGGAGGGCGACTGCCATTTCGCAAGCGTCGGCTGCGTCCAAGGCTTCGAGTGCAGCGGCGAGTCCGGGCGCTGGGAGTGCGTCAGAGAAGGGTCGGGCCCGGTTGGCGGCGGTGGCGACGGGAGCGGCGCTAGCGGTGGTGTGCCGGCAACGAGCGGCGGCGCTCCCACGAGCAACGCCGGAGCGCCGATCGTAGACGGCGGCGAGCCGAGCTCGGGTGGTATGCCGACCGGCGGCGCGCCCAGCGAGCCGGCACCGTCCGCCGGCGCTGGCGGCAACTGACACGCCTTACTTGACGACGCGCAAGTAGGGCGGAAGCTCGCGCTTCTTTTTCGTCCCTGCGCCACTGGAGCCGGCCGAGGCGCGGCGAGCAGGCGTAGCCGGAGCGGCCGCGACGGCGGGCTTGGCCGCGCGCGGCTTTTCGGCGGCCGTCTCCGGCTCAGGAGCGGGCGCGGGCGCGAGCTTCTTCTTCGCCGGGCGAGCGGCGCGCGTCGCCTTTTCCGTCTCTTTCGCCTCTTTGGCTTTGCGAGCGCGCTTCTTCTTCTTCGCGTCCGCCTTGGCGGCCTGCTCGTCCGGGGAAGGCTCGGCCTCGACGGCGCGGAGCGCAGCGCGCGGCTTCGTCTCTTCCTTCGGCGTGGTCACCACGTACTGCCCCGCCACTTCCTTCGGCACGTCGTCCGGCCAGACCATGCCGCGGCCGCTCGCACCGATGAGCGCGTAAACCGACGCCCAGGGCAGGTGGCAATAGTGAGGCGTGTTACTGAAGCTGAGCGTGCAGGAGATGCCGTCGTCGTCCACGTTCAGGTCGTGAATGGGCTTGGGCATGTTGAGCCCAATCTGCAGCACGAGCTGCGGCTGGCGCTTGAACCAAGCCGGCACCTGCACCTGCTCACCGCGCGGATCCAGATGGACCAAGACGGTCGCCTGCTCGAGCAGGGCGAGGGCCACGTCTTTTTTCGGCGGCAGGCGCGTCATGGACATGTGGGACGGGCGTTAATAACCCCAAGAGGAAGCAAAAGCCAGCATAGCATCGCGCGGCTCAGCGCGCGCGAAAGGCCCCGACGAATCGCCCCAAGCCGCCGGCGTCCGCGGAATGGCCGAAGATGTCCTGCCAATCCGCTCGCGGCAGCTCGATCTCCACCAGGGACGCCGTGGCCAGATGTTCAGAGCGCTCGGTCAACAGGTGGACGAGCGCCTCGAGGCCAGGGTTATGGCCGACCACCATGACGGCGGTGTGGGGGTCAGCGCCCGCGGCCAGCGCGTCCAGGTAGGTGTTTGGCTCCGCGAGATACAAGTCTTCGCGCACGAGCAGCGGCGTCGGCTTCGGTAAGGTAACGAGGCAAAGCTCGGCCGTTTGCCGGGCGCGCGCGGCGCTCGAGCTGACGACGAGGGTCGGCAAGCGTGCTCGCTCCGACACATACTTCGCGGTCACCTGCACTTCCGCTACGCCGCGAGGCGTGAGCTCTCGAGCATGGTCCGAAGTAGATGCCGACTCGGGAGCAGCCTGACCGTGGCGTAGCACGTAGAGCGTCTTCATCGCCGGGGCCGCGACGGGCCGAGCCTTAGGCTAGCATGGGCCACACGATGACCGCGCGCATTCTGCTCGTGGAGGACGAGCCCGCCATCCTCGAGTCTCTCGCCTACGTGCTTTCGCGCGACGGCTTCACGGTCGCCACGGCGAAAAATGCGGCGGAGGCAGCCGCCGTCGCCGCTAACGGCAGCGTCGACCTCGTCGTCTTGGACTTGATGCTGCCGGACGGCAGCGGCTTCGATCTGATCCGCGGCTGGCGCGGCAGCGCGTCGAATCGCCCCATGCCCATCATCGTGCTCTCCAGCCGCGACGCCGAGGCAGATCGCGTCGCCGCCCTCGAATCGGGAGCTGACGACTACGTCACCAAGCCGTTCTCCCCGCGCGAGATCGTAGCGCGCGTTCGTGCCGTGCTGCGCCGGAGCGCATCTTCCAACGCCGGCGGCGCAGGCGCGACCCCCGCCCCCATCAAACCCGTGCCGCCGCTCAGCACGGACGCTCGCACGCGCCGCGCGGAAGCGTCCGGACGCGCGCTGGATCTCACGCGAGTCGAGTTCGACTTGCTGGCGACGCTGCTGGGCAGCCCCGGCCGCGTCTTCACCCGCGCGGAGCTCATCGACCGCGTCTGGGGAGACGGCTTTCGCATCACGGACCGCACCATCGACTCGCACGTCAAAGCCCTCCGCAAAAAGATCGGCGAAGCCGGCGCCGAGCCCTCGTGGATCGAAACGGTGCGCGGCGTCGGCTATCGGCTGACCGACGACCCGGCGAGCGCGGAGACGACTTGAGCGAAAACGCCGCGCTCGAGCGGCTGGTCATCGTCGCGGTCGCGGCGATCGGGCTCATCCTGTTCGTCGCGTTCGTGGTGTCGCGCCTGCTGCGCACCCGCACGCGCGGGATGTCGATCCGCATGCAGGTCTTCCTGGCGCTGGGCGTGATTGTCGGCGCTTTCGCCTTCGGCCTCGGTTTGATGGTCGTGGACCGCATCGAGGCGCGCGCCGTGCGCATCGCGGTTCAAGCCGCGGGGGACGAAGCCGCGTCCATCGCCGGCCTCGTCGCCGGCGAGCTGGATCGCACGGACGGTGAGCTCGCGGACGTGGCGCAGCGCTTCGAGCACGAGCGCGAGCGCGGAGCGGACCTGCGCCTGCTCCTCGTCAACGCACAGGGACAGGTCATCTTCCCCCGCACCGCGCCCCCCCACGACGAAGAGGGGCTCGTCTACGTGGACCACGCCGTGGTCGTCCGAGGCGTGAAAATCGGGGCCGTACGCGTCATCAAGCCCACCGTCGTGATGAAGAACTTGCTCGCGGACATGGCGCCCACCGTGCTCGTCATCAGCTTGGTGCTCGGCGCCGCGGCCGCGGCCGCCGCGGCCATGATCGGCCGCGCCATCGCCGAGCCCATCGAGCGCCTGAGCGCTTTCGGCGAACGCGTGAGCCGCGGCGAGCGCACGGCTCCGCCGCCTCCGGAGTTCGGGCGCGAGGTCACGCGCTTGTCGCGCGCGCTGGACTCCATGCGCCGCGAGCTCTCGGGTCGCCCGTTCGTCGAAACCTTCGCCGCGGACCTGTCCCACGAGCTCAAAAACCCGGTCGCCGCCATCCGCGCCAGCGCGGAGGTGCTGGAAGAGAGCGCGCTGGAAGAGCCGGCCCAGGCCCGCCACTTCGTGCAACGCATTCGCGAGGCGACCCAGCGCATCGAACGTCTTCTCAGCGAGCTGCTCGGCCTCGCGCACATCGAAGCGCGTGGGGCCGAGAGCTTCGAGCCCGTCGACTTGGCGCGCCTCGCCCATCGCACTCTGGAGACCCTCGGCGACGATCGCCCGCGCGTCTCCGTCGTGTCGGAAGGTGACGTGCGCGTGAGCGGGGACGAGCTCTGGCTCACTCGCGCGCTCGCCAACTTGGTCGACAACGCGCTCGTGCACTCGCCTCCCGCGTCTCACGTGCAGATCGAGGTCGAGCGGCACGGCGAAGAGGTCTGGCTGTGCGTCGCGAACAGCGGCACCCTCGAACGGCACGTGCAGGACCGGCTCTTTCGCCGCTTCGTCACCACGCGCGCAGACAAAGGCGGCACCGGTCTTGGCCTCGCCATCGTCCAAGCCGTCGCGGAGGCTCACGGCGGGCAGGCGGACTTGGAAAAGTCGGGGCCGCCCAGGGTCGTCTTTCGCCTCAAGCTGCCGGCCGCCCGGCTGCGGGCCACGCTCGGGGACGGCGGCGAGTAACGTCAACAGTTACAGATGCTTACGCAATATCACCCCACCGGTTGATGCCCGGACGGAGCCGCTGGTCCGCGGGCATTCTCCACCAAACCTCCATCAACGGGCGGCCCGCGATGTGGGAGCTTGTAAGGCACGCTTAGTCCTGTGGTGGCACCGACATCCCAGGGCTCCTGATTGCATCCTTCACTCACCGAGGCTTCCGAACTTGGCTCCAGCACACAACGGTAACGGCAAGAACGGTTCCAAGATCCCGCGCCACGTCGCCATCATCATGGACGGCAACGGGCGCTGGGCTCAGGCCCGCGGCCTCGATCGCGCGGAAGGCCACGCGGAAGGCGCGCGCGCCGTCCGCGAAGCGGTCGAAACCTCGACCCGCCTCGGCATCAAGTACCTCACGCTGTACGCGTTCAGCGTCGCCAACTGGCAGCGCCCGCGTCACGAGGTCGAAGCGCTCATGCGCCTCCTCATCGAGTTCGCCAAGCAAGAGCGGCACGACCTCCGCCAGAACGGCATCCGCGTGAACGTGATCGGCAACTTGGAAGACTTGCCCACCGCCACCCGCCATGCGGTCGAAGAGCTCATCGAGTACACGCGCGATGGCGACCGCATGACCCTCACCCTGGCGCTCTCGTACGGCGGCCGCCAAGACATCGTGGAGGCCGCTCGCTCCCTCGCCGTCCGCGCCCGCGCCGGCCTCGTCTTGCCCGAAGACATCGACGAGACCTTCTTCCACCGGCAGATGACCACCCACTCCCTGCCGGACGTGGACCTCCTCATTCGCACCGGCGGTGAAACCCGCGTCAGCGACTTCCTGCTCTTCGAGTCCGCCTACGCGGAGCTCGTCTTCCTGCCCATCATGTGGCCGGACTTCACGGCCGGTCGCCTCCTCGAATGCATCGAGGTCTACAACGGCAAAGAGCGCCGCTTCGGCAAGACGTCCGAGCAAGTGCAAGGCTCCGGCGCCGTGGTCGTCCCCCACCCCTTCGACCCGCTCGACCGCCCGAGCTGAGTCCGTCCCTCGCTCGTTCTTTTGAGGGTAGGCCGAGTCTCGTTCGTAGCGACCCCGCCTAGCTAGGCGGGGATCGCGATGTCGCTACGTCCCTCGTGAACCGTTAGCCGCAGAGCGCAAAGCGCCGCGGCTCAGAACGAGTACTCGACGGTGTTGAGCGACTTCACGCGCGCTTGCCACTTCAGGCCCTTGATGCGCTCCGTGATGCACGCCGAAAGCTTGTCGTTCTTGGGGGTCGTCGTGACGTCGATGCCTACCGCTTTGCCGTCCCACACCGCGATCTTCAGCTTCACCTTCGCGGTGCCCGGTTTGCACGGCTCGTACACCTCCACGTCCTGAATCGGCTTCGACATCGTCTCCTGATCGATGTTTGCTCGCTCGGCGCCGCGCGGCACTGCCTTCTCCGCGTCCGCCACCGACATGCCGTCCGTAAACTGAGGCTCTGCCACCGCCGGCGCCTCCGGCTTCGGCTCCGCCTTCGGCTCTTCCGCGACGGGCTCGGCCGGCTTCGGCGGAGGAGTGGGCGCGGCCTCCAGCGGCGCGGCCTCCGGCGGCTCCGCGGGCGGCTGCGACCCACCGCAAGCCATCAAAAACAGGCCCAGAACCGAGACGGCGGCTAGCTCCCTCATGAGGCGAACCATACTCCAACTGCTTTCGAAACCGCCAGCGGCGCGCCTGCTCATCACACCGGACGCAACTAACCCCGACGCGCGACCGACGAGCCTTCATGCGCATCCAAGGTGGAAACGTCGACTCGTATCGAATTCTGGAGAGTGATCTCGCCCCCACTGAGCCCGTCGCGCCCTCCAAGACTCCCGCAGCTACGGCGCCGCCGAAGCCGCCCTCCTCCGCGCTCCAGCCCGCAAGCCCTCTTGGATTTCTCGCGCGCGTCGCGTCGGTCTTCGACGGCCTGGCAGACGCGTTCCGCGGCATCGCACGCTCCCTGACGGACGCGCTCGTCACTTCTTCGCGGGTGTTCGAAGAGGTCACCGGCAGCTTTCTGCTCGCAGCCGGCACGACCATCTCGAGCGTTCAAACGCTGCTCCACCTGGAGCCCGCCGGCAGAGCCCTCACCGAGCGAGAGCGCGCCCTCGCCCGAAACGTCTTCGGCTCCGGCCTGAGCTTGGACGTCATTCGCCTCAAGTCGGGCCACGCCGGCCTCTACTCCCTCATCGACCGCGAGCGCCCCTTCGTGCTCGGCAACACCGTCTACACCAAGAACGCAAACCCCCTCTCGGACGACGCCTTCATCCACGAGCTCACGCACGTGCTCCAGTACCAACAGCGTGGGGCGGGCTACCTGGCGGGCTCGCTCCTCTCACCAGCCGTCCACGGCGCTGAGCAACCTCACGACTTTGCCGCGCAAATCGCCCAAGGTAAGGAGTTCGCGGGGCTCGGCCACGAACAGCAAGCCAAGCTCATCGCAGCCGGGTTCAAGGCGGGCGCCATCCAACACGGCAAGGTCGTCCGCCCACTCATCGTCGAGCACGACGGCAAGATGGTCGACTGCAGCGCACAACTCCGTGCCGCCCTCGCCGCCCTCGCCGCCCTGAGCGGAACCCCACGCGTTTCCTCGGCGAGCTCGTGAAGTGTGCTCCTCCTACGCCCGTGAGGTACCCTTCAGCCGTGACCACCGCCCGTTCACTCGTCACGGAGGCAGAGTTTCTAAGCCTTCCCGAAACGATGCAGCGCATCGAGCTGATCGACGGCGAGGTCTACGTGCCGCCTAGCCCTACCTACTGGCATCAGGAAACGCAGTGGCGCATCATCACCAGCCTGCGCCAATGGGCGGCCACGCAGTCGCACCCAATCACCGTCTGCCACTCGCCGCTGGACGTGCGCTTCGCTCCCGGGCGCATCCTTCAGCCAGACGGCTTCGTGCTTTTCTCGGCACTCCCGCCAACACACATCGGCCCCATCGACGAGATCCCCGCCCTCTGCATCGAAGTGCTGTCGACGAGCCGCGCCCACGATCGCGTCACCAAGCGCGCCATCTACGCCGAGGCTTGTGTCCGCGAGCTCTGGACCGTCGAACAAGAAGGCTTCATCGAGCGCTGGAGCGGGGACAGCCTGAGTCACGGCGAGACCGTCCACGACGTCCTCCGCTCTCCCCTCCTGCCGGGCTTCGAGCTCGCCCTGCCCACCCTCTTCGCCTAGCCCGGGCGCGCCCCTCGAAAAAATCCGTGGATTCTGGCGTGCCTTCAGGTACTTAACGACCCACACGCGCCCGTAGCTCAGCTGGATAGAGCAGTGGATTTCTAATCCACCGGTCAGGGGTTCGAGTCCCTTCGGGCGTGCCACCTCTCGCTCGATCGATCCTCCTCAAGACTCATCTCTTCGGAGCCAGCGACGCTGCGTGCGCTCTTGTCTTGCAGACGAAAGCACCAACCGACGCCGATGAGCGCGAAGGCTTGCGTGGGTGCCAGCCACAGCGCGTAAAAAAGGACTCAAGAGAACCAGAGCGCAGCAGCAACGCCGTCAATCCAACCCAGCCAACGAGGGCGGCGATGACGCCGCCAAAGGTTGCGCTGGTAGCGGAGCGTGAGGCATGGACGGCTAACGCGCCGGAGGTGAGCGCGAAGCCGCCCCCGGCCAGGGCGCACCAGAAGTCTCGCTC
This sequence comes from Polyangiaceae bacterium, assembly GCA_029266615.1. Taxonomy (GTDB): domain Bacteria; phylum Myxococcota_A; class Polyangia; order Polyangiales; family Polyangiaceae; genus PMG-095. The sequence goes on along the minus strand of JAQSWN010000141.1, from coordinate 9,968 downwards.
GTGCAGCGCGTTTTGCCCTGAGAACCCGATGAGATGGGGTAGCGAATGCCAGTAGGCGGCCGCTAGCGAGAGCGCGAGCGACGCGCACAGGCCGCCGAGCGACCAGCCGAACGCGCGCTTCAGGCTAGGAGAGGGCATTCCAGGGGGGGCCGTGACGTGGTCGATCACGCGGCGCGGGGCCGGCATTCGCTGGGCATCGCCAAGCAGGCTCGTGCGGTGTGGCGGGTGGGGAGCCCCATCAGGGATGGGCGCCCCCGGGCGCTTCCAGCCTTCGCTGGCGCGCGTTGCTGACGACGGACGCGGCGATGGAGCCGCCCACCAGCACCACGATGACGGCAAGGGAGAGCAACACCGGTATCTTCACCCAGTCGGCGATCGCCATCTTCACGCCGACGAAGATGAGGACGAGCGCGAGGCCGGGTTGTACGTACTTGAAGCGTTCCGCCGCGCCGGAAAGGACGAAGTAGAGCGAACGCAACCCCAAGATCGCGAAGATGTTCGACGTGAGCACGATGAACGGATCGGTGGTGACGGCGAATATGGCGAAGATGGAGTCGACCGCGAACACGGCGTCCGACGTCTCGATGGCGATGAGCGCCACGAAGAGCGGCGTCGCCGTCAGCACCCCTGCGACGCGAACGAACATCTTCCCGCCGTGGAGCTCGTGGCTGACGGGCATCACCCTTCTGACTAACTTGAGGATGCGGCTGTTTTCGGGGTGGGGCTCCTCCTCTTTACGAAAGAGCATTTTGATTCCCGTTAAGACGAGGAAGCCGCCGAAAACGAAGATGAGCCAGTGAAAGCTGGAAAGCAGCGCCGTGCCCGCGAACACCATGATGGTGCGCATCACGACCGCGCCGACGATGCCCCAAAACAAGACGCCGTGCTGGTGCAGCGCCGGGATCGCGAGCGCCGTGAAGACGGCGTACATCACGAAGAGGTTGTCGACGGACAGCGCCTTTTCGATTGCGTAACCAGTGATGAACTTCTGGGCCGCGTCGGTGCCAAACCGGTGCCAGACGAAGGCGCCGAAGCCGAGCGCGAGCGTGACCCACACTCCCGTCCACACCAGCGCTTCTCGCGGCTTTACGACGTGCGCCTTGCGGTTGAAGATGCCGAGGTCGATGGCAAGCACGGCCACGACGAGAACAGCGAAGCCGAGCCAAAGAGCGGGAGTGGCGAGCGTTCCGACTTCCATGCCCGCAGTTTAGCAATCCGACACGGTCTCGTGCGGTCCATGGGGAGTGGCGATTCGCTACCCCATCGCCTCCCCTCCGGTCAGCGCGGCTGACGAAGGCGGCCGGACTGCACGACCGCCACGCCTACTACTTCGACAGCACGTAGGCTTTGCCGAGGGAGAAGCCGTTCCCGCGCGTCCAGTAGCCGGACAGGTAGGTGCTCTTCGGGCCGAAGCCAACGATGTCCTTCGCGCCAGTCAAGGATTGGCCTATCTGCTTGCCGATGCCGCCGCTGATGGGGGCTCTGAACAGCTTGTTCTCACTCTCCAGGTAGTAGAGCGAGCCGGAGTCGATGGCGACGCCGCTGAGGTTGGCTTTGAAGACGAGACCCGTGGCGGTGCCGCCGTGCGTGTAGTGGTACACGCCGTCGAAGGCGGAGCCGCTCGACTGCACCCAATAGAGCTCCTCGCCGCTCACCCCCAATGGGGTCCAGGCGCGCGGTGTCGCTCCAGCTACGTCCGCTGCGGTTCCGCCCGCAATCGGCGCCGTGCGTAGGAAAGGGCCGCCCGTGCCGCCCACGATCCAGTACAGGCGAGTCGGCGTAGCTACGAACGGCTGATGGATGTTGAAGGTGTGGGTGCCGGCGACCTCGGCCGCGGTCACGATGACCGAGCCGGACACGTTCGCGGCGGCGGCCAGCGGGCGCATGTAGATCTGCCCGTCCACACCGGTGAAGTACAGATTGGCGCCCTGAATCACCATCTGCATCGGCAGGCTCGGCGGCTCGAAGACGGGCGTGGGCGCAACCGCGGCCGCCGCGGTGAGCCCTTTCTTGAATAAGCCCGGAGGCGTGCCGCCGACGCCCCAGTACAGCTCCGTCGCGGTAGCGACCATGCCCCCGGCTTGCTTGCTTTGGGCGTCGATGATCGTTTCGGCCGCGCCGCTGATGGGGGTACGAATGATCGAGTAGCTGCCCTGCAGCCCATAGTTCGGAGCCGGTACCGCCTGCCGGTAGATCGAGTCCCCGGCGAAGAGGGAGCGACCGGTGTAGGCGTTCGAGCCGATGACTACCGCGTCGCAGAAGCCGCCCGCATTGCACGTGCCGGCGCCACAGTCGTTGTTGCAGCTGCCGCAGTTGGTCGCGGTGTTGACGGCCGTCTCGCAGCCGTCGGTGCCCGTGTCGTTGCAGTCGGCAAAGCCGGTGGTGCAGCTCGTCACGACGCAGCTCAGCTCCTGGCACGCGGAGACCCCATTGGTCGACGTGCAGGTGGTGCCGCACTCGCCGCAGTTCTGAGTCGTGTCGAGCGGTGTCTCGCAGTCGTCCGGGTTCTGATCGCAATCGCCAGAGTCCGCGGGACACTCGGCATCGGGCTCGCCGCCACCCTGCCCATCCCCTGCCGTCCCCTTACCGGCAGCCCCGGAGCCCGCGGCGCCGCCTTCGATCGTGACACTGCCTCCGGTACCCGCATCCCCATTGGGTGCGCCGCCCGCCACGACGGGCGAGCCGCCGCTGCCGCCACTACCGCCCTCCACACCTTGCCCGCCAGTTGACGTCTCTCCAGCACCGCCGTCGTAGGGGGTGTTCTTCTTCTTATCCGAGTCACTGCCGCAGGCGGAAACCACGATCGCAGCCGAGAGGGCGCACACCGAGATCCCGCTGCCGCGAAGCAACAAAGCAGCACGGCCCGATACGTTGGCGGTTCGCATTGCCCGTAAGTTATGCGGAGAGCGAGGCGTCTGACAAGGCGCGCGCTCTCCTACGTCATAGGTAGTTCGACCTATACGGGCCACGTTTTGCGGCATGATGCGGCGTGCTGATCGATGCGGCAGACCTGCGCGGTGCGGACTTGTTTTTTCACGTGTTCGCGCACGTTTCCGAGACCGCGGCTTTGCCCGCCTCGGTGGCGAGCCCGAGCTATGTCGGGTGGTGCGAGCGCTACTTGGGAGACGTGCGGCTCCGCACGCTCGGGGAAGACGCTCGCGTCCTCGCTCGTGAATTCCGAACCCATGAGTCGCTCGCGAGCGTTCAACCGTTGGCTAAGCTCTTTCACAGTCTCGAACGCCTCGCGGAAGTCGGCGCTCGCTCCCTTGCCGAGCTGAGCCCGACCGATGTCGACGCGCCCTGGGCGCTGGCTCACCTTCGAGGTCTTGGGCCGAGCGCGGAGCTGGCGTTCTGCGCGCTGCTGCTCGAGCTGCCGAGCTTTCTGCAACTGCCCGCCCCGCCCGCGGCTCCCCGCCGCCTAGAAAGCCGCTTGAAGGCGCTCGCCAACGTCGCTCCGGGACTGGCGCGGTCACGCGTTGGCTGCATCCGCTCGCTGCACTTACACGGTCGCGTTTGGGGCGACGAAATTTGGGTCGGGCACCCCGCGGCGGAGGTAGCCCCATCGCTGGAGCATGCGGCTTGGCAAGCGGCGCACGAAGCAACGGTCGTGGAGGTGGCTCGTGAGCGGCCGGAGCTCGGCGAGCGCACGGTGGAGGCGCAAGCCGTGGAGCGACTCACGCGCCGCGCGGCAGTGGCGGGCGAGAGCGCCGCGCACGCGGCCTGGCTACACGCGCACTAATCCGCTTCGCCGCCGTTGCCGCCGTCGCTCTGAATGGGAGCCGTTCCCCCGAACGGCGGCGACAAGCAGAAGATAGGGGGATTTCCACCCGCACCGGCGCCGCCCTCGGCAGCGCCACCTTCATTCGCGCCGCCCTCGGCGGCTCCGCCCGCGCCGGCTCCGCCCGCGCCGGACACGCCGCCAAACGACTCGCCCGCGTACGGCATGCCCAAACAAACATTGGTGCCGCCGGTGCTGCCTCCTACCGCGATGCTCAGGCAGAAGCTCGTGCCACCCAGCGGTGGGCTCAGACAGACGCGACTGCCACCGGTGCCGGACGTCCCAACCGGCGACGTGCCGCCGGCATACGACAGACAATAGCCATCACTCGATTTGCCGCCGCACGCGGGAGCCGCAACGCCTGCCGCGACCGCGACCGCAACCAGCTTGGCCCGGCGCTTGAGGATGGCCTCGCGGGCCCGTTGACGCTCATCGTCGAAATTGCTCATCGTCGTTCCTCCGGTTGCAGCACGTTCAAGCGCCGTGGCGCGGCTCGCTGTGCAGCCAGGCGCGCCGCGAAGTCGTCGTCGAGGTACTGCGCAATGAACGGGTCCGGGAAGCGGCGAGCATGTCCGAGCACCCACTCGGCGGCCGCGCCACAACCTCCACCGCACGTGTGCTCGTGGGCGCAGCCGCGGCACATTTCCGGCACCTCACGCCGGTAGTCCAAGATTTCGTCGCTGGTCGGGAGCGACCTGAGGTCCAGCGTCGGGTCGAGCACGTCACGGCCGCCGAACAGGGTCCCGCGGTGCAGCGTGCAGTGCCGTAGATGGCCGCTCGGCGAGAGCGCCAGCTCCTGCCCGCCCGACCCCACCGCGCAGAAACCGAAACCGATCTTGGGGAACTCTTCGACCTCTACCGCACAAGGGGGAATTGGCATCGTCGAGCTCACGGTCATGCCTTGTTCGGCATACGCGTGGGCTTGGCGCAGCGCCTCCACCAAATCTTCTCGTCCTGGCAAGAGCTCTGCCACCTGCTCCACCGCGTAGCCGGCGGGACTGAAGCGGCTGAACGCGATGTGCGCAATGCCGAGCGAGCGCCACAACGCAAAAATCTCGCCTACTCGGCGCGCATTCAGGCGCGTCACCACCACACAGCCGACGACGGGCACGTGCGCCTGCTGCAGCAACCGCACCCCGCGCAGGGTCTTTTCGAAGTGCCCGTCCCCGACGTGCCGCTCATGCAGCTCCGCGCTCGGGCCGTTCAGAGTTACTTGGACGAATCGAAGCCGCGCTTCGCCCAACCGCTGCGCGAGCTCCTCCGTCACCATGCCGCCGTTGGAAATGATCTGCACGCCCACGTTCGCCGCTTCGCACCGCGCGATGACGTCGAACAAACGCGGATGGAGCAGCGGCTCGCCGCCCGTCAACGTCACATGGTCGACTTCCCACGCCTCGAACAAACGCTCGAGCCGCCGCAGCAGCTGTTCCCCATCCGCGGAGCCGACACTCTTCCCCGCGTCCTCCCGCCACCCGTTGTAGCAGTAACCGCATTTTTGATTGCAGAGCGCCGTCAGCTCCACTGCCAACGCCCCCACCTTGGTGCGCTCCAAAGTCTGCATGTCTTCAGACTAGGCAAGCGCCGTGCCGGTTGGGAAGCCACGAAATGCGGCGAAATCAGGACACCGTCGTGCCAACGTGTGCCAGCAGCCGACTTTGGCCGTCACCGGAGCATTGCGAACCAAGTAATTGGCAATGACGCCCGCTGCGCGTTCGACGTGAACAGCTGACCCTACGCGCGGACGCCGGCGAGCACGTCTTGATTGGGCGAGCGCAACATCGGCGCGCCTTTGACGCCATTGACGGTGAGCCCTTCTAGCTCGGCCTTGGTGATGCCGAAGGCCGCGAAGATGGTGAGCCAGTAGTCGTTGTAGGGGCGATTGTTGAACTTGAGGTATTGGCCGCCCTTGAAGCCGAGGTTCTTGCCCCCGAAGATGGCGAGCGGCATCGGATTGTGGCCGTGCAGCGTTTCGCTCACCTCCGTGAGGTAGGGCACGACCATGTTGTCTAGCAACGTGCCGCCGGCGGGGTCGTTCAAGTCTTTGACCTTCAGCGTGTTCAAAAACGCGGCGAGGCGCTGGTTGTACCAAATCTCGACGTTGACGAGGAACTCCGCGTCCGCGTTGCTTTGGCTGATTTGCGCCATCGTGCTGATGCGATGGCTCACCGGATGGTGCATCAAGATCGCGTTGGGCTGGCCGGGGTGCATGCCGGCCGGAAATGCGACGTGGTTGGTGCCGGGCGAAAACTGGAACAAGCCGACCCGCGTGAGGTCGCATTGGAAGGCGGTGCGGATGATGGCTTGGTGAGCCTCCCCCACGGCCTGATGATTGACGTCGTCCGCCTTCGAGGCCTGCTGATTGCCTTGATAGTTGTCGTGATCTTTTCCGTCGTCCGGCGTGGAGGACAGACTGGATGCGGGGGCCATCGGCGCGACGCAGCCCATACCTTGAGAGTCCAGCTGTAGCTCGAGCGCGCGAATCGCCGCTTCATGCGCGTCGAGCAGCGGGCGCTGGCTGGCCGGCGCGACGGTGCGGAGCTTGGCCAGCTCGCGGAGCGAAAAGTCGAGCGCGCTCTTCTTGGCCGCACGAGCCTTGACGAGCGCGTCCACGTCGCCCCCCGGGATCATCGTACCGAAGACCCGCGTGTACAGATCCAGCGGTTTGAGGGTCGGACGAAGTGGCGTGTGCTCGAACGCGCTGCCGCCGCCTTGCCAGCCGACGGCGCTCTGCGGGCGCGTGTCCATCGAGTAGCTCATGCAGCGCGTCGAGATCTCTTGAAAGTCGATGCGGTCGTCGCACAGGGCGTAGAGCGTCGGGAACGGCTTGGCCAGCTCTGGGCGGAGCGCGAGCAGCACTTGGTCGAACGAGGGGCCCGCCGCCATCGGGTCGTCGGTCTCGGTTTGGCCCGTGCGCGTACCGCGAGTCGCGGTGCCGGTGGACATGACCACGGTGCCTTTTTCGTGGCCACCTCCGGGTCCCCCGATCGAAGCCATATTCAGGCCGTCTACGACGATCATGTCGCTACGCAGCATGGCGTCTTCGAACGGCTTGAGGATGCGCGACGTCGTGTAAGTGCTGCCGGATCCGGTCGGGTTCCACGCGTAGCGACACGTGCCCACCGGGTGATGGGTGATCAGCAGCCGCTTCGGCGTGCTGGCCGTCCCTTGGGCCTGCGCCTCCGCATTGAGGAGCAGCGTGTGAAGACCGACGGCGGCACCGGTCGCCTCGAGAAAGCGGCGACGAGAGAGCTTGTACGAAGTCATGGCGCACCTACCGTTCGCTCGGACAATGTTTTGGAGAGAGCAATCGTGCGTAGCAAACGCGTGAAGCTTTGATCCGTGCCATTCAGCTGCGCGGTCACGTCAGCCACGGCGCAGTCGTTGGCAGTCAGGGTCGCGACCTCCTGCGCGAGCGCGTATTTGAGCAAGTTGCTGGTCAGACAACGAGTAAAGACGCCGCTATCGGCCACGGCTGGAGCCAGGTCTCCGAGACCTGTGACCATGAGCCCGCCCGCGCTCGGCGGCAGCGTGCTCGAGCTATCGATCGCGGTGCCGTCGGGGTAGCTCGCGCGGTAGCGCCCAATCGCGTCGAAGCTCTCCAGCGCTAGGCCGTACTGATCGAAGTTGAGATGGCAGCCGCTGCAAGGCGCAGTCGTCCCCCGAAAATCCGCCTTCTGGCGCTCGGTAGCGGTCATATCGTGCAGCTGGGCTTCCACCTGCGCCTGCACGGCGGCGGGGGGCGATGGCGGAGTACTTTGACAGAGCACGCCGCTGTTGATGTAGAGACCTCGCGAAACCACGCTCGTGCGATCCGTGCGCGAGCGCATCGACAGCACGCTGCCTTGCGACAAGATCCCGACCCGGTGTTGCTCGTCCGGAAACTGAAAGGGCTCGAACGTCTCGCTGCCGGCGGGGCCCGGGTAGGTAACGCCGTAGTAATCTGCCAGCGTTTTGTTGAGGTACGTGGTCTTCGATGTCAAAACGTCGGTAAGTTTTCCTTGCCACAGCGTCTTGCGCAGGAACGTGTCCGTCTCCGTGTACATACTGTTTTTGATACCGCCGACGAACTGCGGAAAGAGCAGCGGGTCTTTCACCGCGGCGTCTAGCTCGCCCAAACCGTAGTAGGCGGCCATCAGCTGATTGAGGTTTTCGAGCGTCGCGGGCGAAGCGAGCAGGCGATCGACCTGCGCCGCGATCGCCTCGGGCGTGGCGAGGGCTGCGCTCTTCGCGGCCTCGAACAGCGTCGTGTCGGGCGGCGCGTTCTGCAAAAAGTACGAGAGCTGGCTAGCAATCTCGAACGGGGTAAGCACGGCCGTCGCCCCCGCAACCTGGCCCAGCTCCGTCCGGTAGAGCGCAGACGGAGAGATGAGCAGCGCCTCGACTGTGTAGCGGAGGGCGTCCTCTACGCTCCAGCCAGCAGCTTTGTAGCTAGTATACTGGTCGAGCACGTCCGTCCGATCCGTGCCGGACAAGGGGCGGCGGTACGCGCGTTCGGCGAAGGACGGCAGAAACTGCTGCACGCACGCGTCCGTGAGTGGCGCGGCGCAGCCGGAGAGCGTCGCCAGGGCACTCGAGTCTTTCAGGTTCCCGAGCGCGCCTTCGGTCATGTTGACCGTATCGGTCAGCACGTCGGTATTGATGAAGCCGCCTTCACTGAACAACGCTTGGAACTTGCGCTGCCTCACATTGCCCGTAATTCCAGGGAGTGTGACGCCCGTCAGCGAGCTCTCGCCCAAAAGGGCTTTGAGCGAGTTTGCGACTTGATCGAAGGTCAAGCGCACGAGCCGCTGCTCGTTCGGCGTCGACGGAACGCAGCTGCCTGCGGCTCCCCCCGCGCCGCTGCCCGCCGTCATGCCCGCGCCGCCCGTGGTTTCTGCCCCGCCGATCCCCATCCCACCTGCTCCGGTGGCGCCGGGAGGCGTGCCAGTCGAGCCGCAACCGACGCCTAGCCCGAGCGCCGCGAGCGCGAGCGCACGCGCCGTCCCGGCCCGCCTCCATCCATCCATGGGGTTCACGTCATGGAAGGAGGCGCAGCACCCTGTCAACTGCTCACAAAAATGAACTCATCATAAAAGTCCGCTCTTGCAGGCCGCCCGGGCAGGTTTCGCGGGTACTTGATGAGGATGCGTACGATCCCAGCAACGGGCACGCCCAAGCGAGCTCCTGGCGTCCGCTCCGCCACGTCAGCGCCTCCCTGCTCCGATCTTCTATAGAGAGGACTCTGACGGCACGGGGCACTTCGACGGGAGGCCCACCCGCAGCTGGAGGGCGGTGAAATGAGGCGGATCCTCCCGGCCCGAAGACGAGGAGGATCCGTTCCTACCGCGTGCTAGTGACTAGCTCAGTGCTTCGGAAGCGGCGGCGCGGGCAAAGCGCAACCCACCTTCTTCGGCGCTTCGCTCGCGGCGAGCGAGCTGCTCTTCGCGGCGGCGAAGCCCGGTGCGAGCCAGTTCACGTCTCGACGCATCACGTCGAAGACGCCAACGAAGAGGTCCGCGCTGGTCGGTGCGGGCGAAGGCCAGGTGATGCCGCTGCGCATGTTCTTGAGCTCGGCGACTTGGCCGCGGATGAAGAAGCGGTAGTACTTGAGAAAGTCTTCCTCGCCGTCCTCCCCGTAGAGGTAGCCGTGCGCACTGGAGCCGTGCGTGCCGTCGATGCCGTTGTACTTGTGAAGCGGCCCGATTTGGTACGACTCGTAGTCGTGGAGGGACTCGTGGAGGAGGAACAAGTTCGGGTAGTCGGTCGCCCAAGAGCCGCGGGCCATGTGATCCATGAAGCTGATGGCTTGGCCCCACGCCCAGAAGCAGCACGGGGTGTTCGCCACCTCCGAGCCATCCTGCTTGAACTTCGAATAAAAGAAGATGATTTGGTCGTAGGTGTTCTTGAGGTGACTGAGGCCGGCTTCGGTCAGGAAAAGGTCCGTGTCGGGGGCGCTCTCCGAGTTGCCGGGGCGGCGAAGCGGCGTCGTTTCCACGGTCGGCAATAGGTCGACGTCCCAGGTGGTCAGGTTGTAGCTGTACGGCTCGAGCAGGACGTCGCGCGCGGCGAGGGTTTGACCCTGCATGTAGGGAATTTCCCAGTCTTGAAGGACGCCGGTGTTGTCGAACCCGCCTGGCCCGTGAATCGCGTTGCGGATGGGGAGGATGGCAACCTTGGTGTGGTTCGGCTGATTCAACGGTGCGTTCTGGCT
>JAQSWN010000357.1 GCA_029266615.1 Polyangiaceae bacterium | reverse complement strand
CCTCCAAGTGGTCCGCTGGGCGCGGAATGCTTTCAGGCTCGGAGGTCGGGCGCGGAACGTGCTGAAGGCCACGCTGATCGTGTCGGTGCTCGGTGTGGTCCTCGGGCGCGTCGCGGTGCGTTTTTGGCCCGGTGCGGTGACAGGCGCTTTCGTGGCCGTTGTCTCCACGATTCAGCTGGCGGTCATCATCAGCGGCATCTTGCTGCTCGTGGCGGACGGGCTACGGCTGCTCTGGAGGCTGGTGGGCCGTTTTCGCAACCGGTCAGAAACGGCGCCTTCGCAGCTGTCGTCAGCATCAGCACCCGCACCCGCAGCGGTCGCGCGCGAGCTTCCGCGACGCGTCTTTCTGACTCAAGCGACGGCGGGCTCCGCCTTCCTCATCGGTAGCAGCAGCGCCCTGTACGGTGCGTTGAAGGGCCGCCACGACTACTCGGTTGAAGACGTGCCGCTCGTCGTGCCGGGGTTGGCGCGGGGGCTCTCCGGCTTCACCATCGCGCAGCTCTCGGACGTGCACATCGGCGTCTACGTGGGCGAGGCGGAGCTCGCCATTGCCGAAGAGCTGCTGCGGCGCACGAAGCCGGACCTCATCGTGCTCACCGGCGATTTGCTGGATAACGACGCGCGTTTGGCCCCCAAGCTCGGCCGCTTCGTGCGGCGCCTCGCGCCTTTGGCCCGGCATGGCGTGGTCGCGGTGTCCGGCAATCACGATTTTTTCGCCGGAGTCGAAGAGTTCGCGAGCGCTCTAAAGGGCGGCGGCGCGCGGCTGCTCCGCAACGAGGGCCTGGTGATCGGCGACGAAGCGGCGGGTTTTTCGCTGCTGGGCGTCGACGACGTGTGGGCGCGCCGTGGCGGCGGCGGCCCGGACTTGAATCGCGCGGTCGCGTCGTTGCCTCGCCTCGGCGGGCTCGTCTCCCCGGCGCGCGATCTCCCGCGCGTGCTCTTGTGTCACAATCCTTCGTTCTTCGAGGAAGCAGCGGGTCACGTGGCGCTGCAGGTCTCTGGGCATACCCACGGCGGGCAGGTGAACCTGGGCGTGCGGCCGGCGGACTACCTGCTCCCTGGCGGCTGGGTAGCAGGCCGTTACGACGTCGCCGGGTCGATGCTTTACGTCAACCGCGGTTTCGGCACCGTGGGCCCGCCGGCTCGGCTCGGGGCGCCGCCCGAGGTGACGCGGCTCGTGCTCACCGCGTAGACTTGCCGGCATGTGCGGCCGCTTCTCGCAGGAAGCCGAGCTGAGCGAGATCAAGATCGAGCTCAAGGTCGAGCAGCTGGAAATGTTTCGCGAGCTCCGGCCGCTCTACAACATCGCTCCCTCTTACGGCCCCGGCGTCGAGCAAGCCTTCGTGATGCAAAATCGTGAGGGGCAGCGCGCGCTGCGGCAAGGGCGCTGGTGGATGATCCCGCACTACTGGACCAAGCCGCTGAAGGCCCTACCGGCGGCGTTCAACGCGCGCGCGGAGGACTTGGAGCAGAAGCCTTTCTGGCGCAACGCGTTTCATCGGTACCGTTGCTTGGTGCCGGCGACGGGTTGGCGAGAGTTCAAGCCCGAAGGCAAGAAGAAGCAGCCGTACCACTTCCGGCTGGAGCGCCGCGTTTTCGCGTTCGCAGGTTTGTGGTCCCGTTGGACGTCCCCGGACGGCGAGGTCGTCGACTCGTTCGCCATCGTCACGACATCGCCCAATCACACCGCCGCCGAGTATCATGACCGGATGCCGCTAGTGGTGCCGCCGGACCTCTATGGCGGCTGGCTAGATCCGAGCGCGGACGCGAGCGGGGTGCTGGCCGAAGCGCGTGCGCGGAGCGAGACGCTGCGTCTCGACGTGCATGCGACGGACCCGCGGGGTAACAACGTGCGCTTCGAAGGGCCGGAGGTGGTGGCACCATTCGAGCCGCCGCCGCCAGAGGCGTCAGACTCCGCGGCGATTCCGGCGCGCCCAAAAAAGGCGGGGCGGAAGCTGTAGACGGCCGCTCAGGCGCTTGGCGTCGTGCGGCGCAGGCCGAGCTTGAGCAGCAGCCACTCGAGCTTGCGAAAGAAGCCGACCGTGTCCAGCACGCCGTTCATCCAGCCCGTCGTGATGCAGTAGTGCGACAGGTGCGCGCCCGAGTGGTGGCGCGAGTGATGCCCCGGCGAGAGGCAGATGCGCAGACGCTGCCCGGCCCGAACGAGCCACGGAGGCTTCGCCAAGTGCGCCCACTTGTGGATCTGCGAGTTCGTGTAGCTGCCGACGAATATGCCGAGCACGAGGAACAGCGCGAACGCACTTTCCACCCAAAGCAGGAGCGTGAAGTGCACCGGTGAGCTGAAGATGCACACGTCTCCGTTCGTCTCGACGAAGTCGTGGCGGGTGATGTCGGCCTGGTCGGCGTGGTGCTCGCGAAAGGTGCGCACGAAGCCGCCGAAGATGGGCATGGTGGGGCTGCCGTACGTGTCCGCGCTCCAATGCACGAGACCAGAAAGCAAGTCGGCCAGGCACAAGCCGGCAAACCCTGCGAGCGCCGCGAGCCACAGCCCGCCCTCGGGCAAGGCGCGTACGGCGAACACCGCGGTGAGCACCACGAGGCCGGCGCTCACCATCAGCCCGCACACCTCCAAGATTCGATGCGAGCGCGCATACGTATAAGAGCGCTTGGGGGGCTCGCTCGGCAAAGCCAGCCCCGTCGCCTCCCCAGATAAGGAACGAGAAGATCCCAGCATCAGTCGTCATCCTATACGACTCAGCGCGCCGAGCGGTTTACCGTCGCGCGTTGCTTTCTGGGGCAGCGAGTTTCGGCCGCCTAGCCAACAGGTCGTCGCTCACTCGGCCTTGGCGCCGCGGTTTTCATGCCTAAACGGAGCTGACGCGCGGTCAGGCTCGTGCCGTCAGGGCTCCAACCAGGTGGTGCAAACAGGTAGCCGAAGGCGTCTCGAAGCGTCCGAGCGCGACCCAAGTCACGAGCCACGGCCACGACCTCGTGCGTGGCGATGGTGAGCGGGTGATGAGATTCGATGTCGTGAGTCAACCCGTAGCGAACGGGCTCGCGTTCGTCCTCGGCCGCGAACGTGCCGAACAGGCGGTCCCACAGAATGAGCACGCCGCCGTGGTTTCGATCGAGGTAGCGCACGTTCTTGCCGTGGTGCACGCGGTGGTGAGAAGGGGTGTTCAGCAGCCACTCCAGCGGGCGGGGAAGCCGCTGCACCACCTCGGTGTGGATCCAGAATTGGTACAGCAGGCTCACCGCCTGCGCCGTGAGGATGAGTGGTGGTGAGTAGCCGAGGAGCGCGAGCGGCAGCCAAAAAATGGGCCCCGTGACGGGCGTGAACCAAGGCTGCCGGAGCGCGGTGGAAAGGTTGAAGTAGCGACTACTGTGGTGGTTGACGTGCGCCGCCCACAAGAGGCGCACCTCGTGGTGCGCCCGATGAAACCAGTAGTAGCAAAGGTCTTCCCCGATGAAGAGCAGCGGCCAAGACCACCACTTTGAAAGCTCTCCGAGCGAGAGCACGCGGTGCTCGTAACCCCACGACCAGAGCGCGATGGCGCCGAGGGTCGTACCCGCGCTGATGAGCACGTTGCCGATACCCATCGCCAGGCTCGCCCCCGTGTCCCGAGGCTCGTAGCCGCGCACGTTCGTGCGGCCTTCGCGACGGAGGCGGCGCGTCCACGCTACCTCCAGGACGAGGAGCGTGAGAAAGCCTGGGATGGAGTAGAGGAGGAGGTTTGCCAACGGGACGGTCAGGCACGGCCGAAACGAATCGCGTTCTTCGCGCGGGCTTTGGCCGCTTCTTCTTCACGGTTCTTTGGCTCCGCACTCGTTTCCAAAGAGTCCACCAGACGCCGCGTCACGGCCGCAATCTCCTCGACGGCTTGATCGAAAGTGATGAGGTTCCTGCCGCTCGGCTTGCGCTGGTTGCTCACCTTGCGGACGTACTGCAGGGCAGCGGCGAACACTTCTTCGTCCGTAGCGGGCGGCTCGAAGTTGAACAGCGGGCGAATGTTCCGGCACATGGCGGCAGCATAGCGCGACCTTTGCGGGGGAGCTTGACGGTCGGCTAGGCGGGACGAGCCGGACGATACGCGGTACAACCCGCGACCACATGCCCTCCAATGACCTGAAGAACACGCGCTCGGTCCTGCTGGCCGGCGCCTCTGGGCTCGTAGGGCGTGAGCTGCTGGCGCTCGCGTCCGAGAGCACGGACTACACCCAAGTGCATAGCCTGGTGCGCCGCAGCACCGGCTCGCCTCAAGCCAAGGTGCGGGAGCACGTCGTGAATTTCGATGCGCTACCCACTTTGCCACCCGTGGACGACGTGCTCATCGCGCTGGGCACGACCATCAAAGTGGCGGGCTCGCAGGCGGCTTTCCGCCGCGTCGATCACGACTACGTCGTCGCCGTGGCCCGCGCGGGGCTCGCGGGGGGAGCGACGCGCCTGGGCCTCGTCTCCGCGGTGGGCGCGGACGCGAGCTCCCGCGTCTTTTACAATCGCGTCAAAGGGGAGGCCGAGCGCGACGTCGTGGAGCTCGGCTTCGATAGCGTCGTCATCGCCCAGCCTTCGCTGCTGCTCGGCAATCGGGCCGCGCTCGGGCAGCCGGCGCGTCCCGGAGAGTGGTGGGCGGAGCGGCTGCTCGTCCCCCTCTCTGGCCTGCTTCCGGCGAGCTTTCGCCCCGTTCACGCGTCCGACGTTGCGGCCGCGTTGCTCGCCGCCGTCGCGGCGGCTGAGCCCGGCGTGCGGCGTTTGTCCTCGCGCGAGCTTTCGGCCCGCTGAGCAAATGCTACCGTCCCGCCCCGCTCATGGATGACGTCACCTTGGGGAGCCTGGAAGGCGCGCTCGCAGCGAGCCCCGAAAACGCGCAGCTGCTGTCCGTCGTGTTGCGGGAGCTGCTCACACGCGGGCAAGCGGAGAAGGCGGTCACGCTCGTGCAGCGCGCCGGCAACTTGGAGGCCGCGCCCGCAGACGTGCGCGCCGTAGCCGGTCG
>JAQSWN010000140.1 GCA_029266615.1 Polyangiaceae bacterium | reverse complement strand
ATTTCACCCAAGCCAGGTCCTAGCCAGCTTGCGGTCGGATCGAACGGGAGCATATCCAGGGCGTGCTCGAACTTGGGAGAGGTGATGCCAAGGCCCAATTGCCGCTGCGGCCCCTCGACCGTTTCGCCTTCGGCCTTGCACGTTTCGACGCGAAATGCGCCCGCTGGTAGTCCCTTGTGATCGGTAGCCAAGATTGGCATCTGAAGGTGGAATCGCGTTTTCGATTCTCGTTTGATGCTGCGCTCAAGAAGCTTGACCGAATAGGTGGCAGTTACTTCGAAGGCAATGTCCACAGCGTTTAGGCGAGCACCTTCGATGATCGCTGCGGGGAGCGTCCAAAGCCCGTCGTCCCCCCCATTTCGACTGCATGGGAAGGCTGCTGTGGTGCCTTCTGGTTGAACGACAACTCCGGTTGCTTGTTCCGCTCGAACCTTCGGCATGTACTGCGAGATTGCGTAAAACGTGTTCCCACTGGCACGAATGCCACCGGTCAAGACCGGTGGGGGCGCGTCAGTGGTCTGCAAAAGCGTCCGCACCGAGGACAAACCCTGGATAAGCGAATCAAGCTGTCTGAAACGGGCATTCGCGACGATTGCCCAGCCCTGGACTCCGGATTCTTCGGAGCGACCACCGAAAGCATTGCGTATGCTTTCGACTAGGTCGTCTCTCACCAGTGCGATCTCGCAGCCCTCGATCGCGTCCGCGATGGCGACGCGGAAGAGGCCGGAATATTCCTCGACTAGTGGGACAAAACCCTCAGCTACGGCTCGCGCCTCGTTGGAGTTGATGACTCCGGCGGGCGCCTTGAGGAGTAACGAAAGTGCTTCCGAGTCAAGGGTAGCTCTTCGCGAAAACGGCCCAACGGCTAGTTCAAGGTCTTCCGTCAACCACTCGTCCGGCGGAACCCAGTCACTCGAGAAAGCGACGAATGGGGCCAGCAGGTCATCTGCGTCCCACTCAACTAGGAGGCCCGCGGTCCCAGTTGCCCGATTCGATTGGGCCTCCGAAGTTGGCAGGTCTCGAGCGGCTTGACGAACGGCGCGCCAAAACGGGCTGTCCTTCGGATCGCGCCCCTGGTCAAGGTAGTCGCGAAACAGCACGTCAAGGTCCGAGCGAAACTCGGTGCTGAAGCGGCTTCTCTCAGCCTGCAGCGCTTCCAGAACGAGCCGAATCGCTGGCTCGTAGCCGGCCAGGCCCGCGTCCTTCAGCACCTGTCCCAGTCTTTCGCGGTCGAACCTGTGCGGGAACGCCAGAAAATGAGAACGGCCGATTAGGGTGCGATGCGTGCAACGAGGTGGCAAAACGAGTTGCCTGTAGTGCGACCGCCCCCTGGTCCATTGTTCGACGTCTTCCCAGGCGTCATCGAGATCACCCAAGGCGTTCCCCTGCAGGCTTACCTTCGTGTCAAGCGCAGCGTGTAGCCGCGCATGGAAATCACCCTGCTTGCCAATAGGAAACCCATAGGCGACGAGACACGTAAGCCAAAGCATGGCGAAGAAGTAGGGTTCCTCGTCACTGCCGGGGCCCCACCAGCTTGGGTCTTCGCGATAGTACAGGCAGTAGCGAAGGAGGCTCCTCTTGGGGATCGCGAGCTCTGCCTTGATGCTGGCGAGGAAGTCTTCGACGGTCGCCTCAGTTTCAGATGTTGTTACCGCACTCGGATTCAATCCCGCTACTAAGCATAGTTCTTCGGGGGTCGCCGGAATGCGCGAGACTGGACTGCTGTCCGTTCGGCGGCCCAACACGTGGGCCATGAGCCGTTCGTTCCAGTCGCTGTACTTCACTTTAGCCACACAAGCGCTGGCGTGTGGCGCACCGGGTCAAGCGGTGCAAACCACGTCCGCATCGATTCGCGTCCCGAGATCCCTCCCTGAAGCGGCAAGGCTCACGCGCCTCCGCGACGCGTAGGTCTTGAGGTGACCCTGTGCGCGTTGACGTGCTCAAGCAAGGCAAGGCCGAGAGCCCGCGCTAGCGCGGGCGGAACCGCATTGCCGATCAGCCGTGTGACGGCCTTGCGCTTGATCGGCTTGGCGGGATCCCAAAATTCATACGTTCGGGGGAAAGTCTGCAGTAGGGCAGCTTCTCGAAGGGATATGGCCCGGTCCTGTTCGGGGTGACCGAATCGCCCGTTGCCGATGCCGTTGCACAATGTCGTCATGGTGGGTGCCGGCCGGTCCCACCACATCCGACCATAGATGGAGGGGTACCGTGCGCCCGTCTCCCTGCGATGACAGTCCAGCACGAGCTTGTTCGGCCAGTCCTCTCGCCCTCCACCGTCGTGGGCGGTAGCTCGAATTCTTTTCAGATTGAGCGGCGAGAGCTGCGCTGCAACGTGCAGTGGATCCCTTGGATCTTCTTCTCCTGCCTCGATTGGCCGAAGGTTTCCGATCGCGCCGCGAACAGTCCGCCATCTCGTCGGCGACCTGTACCCGCCTGTCGGAATAGCGATCGGCCCAAGGAGTGATGCAAGCAAGACGAGCCTTCGCCGAGATTGTGGTGCCCCAAAGTCAGTGCAGTTGATGACCTGCCAGGCGACGTTATAGCCGGAACGCTGCAGTGTCGCGAGGAAGCGCCCGAATACATCTCGACCACGCTGCGCCAATTCTGGAACGTTCTCCATTGTCACGAGGTCCGGAGCGATGCGTTCAACGAGTCGACCGAAGTTGTCGAGCAAGTCCCAGGAACGATGACGTTCGCTTCCGTTGGTCAGTTTGGAGAATGGCTGACAAGGCGCACAGCCGGCGAGCAAACGATGTCCAGACTTGCCGAACAACTTTTCGACTGACGGGTAGTTCTTCTTGCCAACGTCCCATCGCATGAAACGCGCATTCGCGTTGTTGCTGACGTAAGCGTGCTCGGCCATCGGATCGAGATCGATCCCTGCCTCGACGCGAATCCCAGCCTGAAGCAAACCGTGCGTCAGGCCGCCCGCACCACAGAAAAGGTCAACAGCAGAGATGGGACTCGCGGCAAGCTTGGCGCTATCGAGTTGGGGCATCGGGTTCAGGTCTAGGCGTTGCAGGAGGTGAGAGGACTCAATCGTCCGCTCGGTGCGGACCGGGGGCACGTTGGCCGGATTGCCCTGCGCCTCATCATAAAACCTGCGGATTCCAACACGAGCGAGGTCGGACGCCAAGGCCCGAACGGATTGGCTCTCGAACAATGACCATTGCGCCAGTGCTCGATGGCCGCGGGGTGGCTAGGGTACGTTTCGTGGCATCCAAGAAGAACGCGCCAGCCTCCATGCCCAAAAGCGAAGGGCTGGGGCGTTGGGCGGGGTTGAGGATTGAAGGAGAGGCGGGCGAAGCGCTGGCTGCGATGGTGGTTGCTGACAGCGGGGCGCCTAGCGATCCGGGAGACGATGGACAGCGGGTCGAGGACGGACCGGACGGGGATTGGTATTGGCAGGCACACCTTCTGTGTCGCTACCTTTCGCCATTCGCGAACGGGCGACAGGTTCCGGACGATGACACGATCTCGAACATAGGTCGGGCCTACGAAGCCCTGTTCAACCTTCTCGTTGTACAACGTCGAGCCATGATGGTTGCCGAGCGATGGTGCAGGAAGCGCACCGCCGACAAGTCTCTGGGACTGGAGCCATTGATCGAGGACCTTCACAGCTTGGACTTCAGTGTGCCTCGCGGCTATCGGCTAACGACAAGCGCAGCCAAGAAGATCCTAGGAGCACGCCGGCGACCGGTAAGCCACGCCACGGTACTCGCAACGGTTGCGAGCGCAGTTGGGGCCTTTGGTGTCGACAAGGGCAGCAATGTGAAGACCGCCGCCAGAAAGCTGCAGCGGGCGTTTGAGGCGACGCGCGGCCTGATGAACGAGAAAACCGGCTTGCGTCGAAAGGGGGTAAAGTCCCCGCGAAAGCGCAAAATCTGAATTATGCGCGATCACTAGCGACTCGAAGTGGCGGGGGGAGGCGTGCGCATATCTCGACGGCCAAATGTCGTCGAAACGTCCGGCACTGCTCACCCAGCTCGAACGCTACAAACTTTGCGCGACCGGGCACATCGGCGAGGTTGCTCTGCGCAAGTATTTGCGTGGCGACTCAGTCAGGGCATTGACGAAGTACCGCCTGCAGCTAGCCGTTACGTCCCTGGGGCTGGAACACAAATTCCCTGAGCTGTTTGAACAGGCATTGGCTGGAGGCGACCGCGCCAGCATTCCGAATGCGGGAGACAGGGAATGAAATCCTCCGATAGTCGCCCACTATTTCAGCTGCTGGGACGAGACATCGACGAAAAGCTTCACGAGGTGGTCTTGCGTGTTGCTGAATTGATTGGCCCGGCCGCGCCGGCGTTGCTGGACCGAGCGGGGTTGGCACGCGCCCTATCTTGCTCAAGCAAGCATGTCGACCGCCTACGTCGTGAAGGCATGCCCGTGGTGATGCTGGGGGACGTGCCCCGATTCTCCCTCGCGGAGGTACTGCGCTGGCTACGTGAGCGCAGCCGGACGCCGGAGCTGCGAGTTGTGAGAGGTGCAGATTGACCACCGTCTCTCAGCACGAAGTGCGAACACAACGACGCAATTGTCGGCCACTTTCGTCGACGAAACCTGCGCTGGGCGAGGAACAAGGGAAAGCACTCGCACTTGTCGTCGGCGCTCAGGCCTCCGAGCGAAGCGAGGAAAGCCACAAGCAATTCGTTTCTTTCTACAGCCGGCTCGACCGCTTTCCGTTCGAGATCGAAGCCGAGCAGTTAAAGGTTTGCCACTCGGTGCTCGCTCGCGATCCGCTCGCTCTCGACCGAGCGGTGCGCCTTGCCGTTTGCCCGCCGCTCAGGGCGCCGCGTGTTTACGGCTTCAAGCGCTTCCCGTGTAAGTTCTACCGGCTGTGCACCTACTGCCCAGAGCGTCGAGCACGTCACGAGGCGAAGAAGCTGATGAAGGCGGCGCAGCACTTCAAGGCACCCGTCGCCGTGCTAGTGACGTGGCCGACGCTGACGCAAGTCGGGCCTGCCGTTGCGCGTAGGCGGCTTGGCCTTCGCTGTGAGATAACCACAATGCGCGCCGCGCTGCGCCGGCTAACGCGCGCCGCGTGGTTCTCCAAGGTGGTGCGCGGCGGTGCGCTGGCCTTCGAGTGCCCGCTCGGGGCTGGCGCCACGCATTGGCACCTGCACGCGCATGGCATCGTCGAGGCCCCAAACATCACCCCGGCGTTCAAAACGCGCTGCAATCGCGAATGGCGCGCGTTGGCGGACGGGCGGCTCGCTCGCTTCTCCTTCGAGCCGCTCGCCAACGCGGCTGCACTAGTGAGCTATGCGCTCAAGCTCGGCGACCGCCCGAACAGCTGGGCGCCAGCCCTCGGCACGCTGACCGAGAAGCAGCGCACCGAGCTGGACGACGCGCTCGCGGGCCGCCGCATGACGACGGTTTGGGGGATAGGCTGATGCCCCGCGTCCGCATCCACGCCGCCGCCCCGAGCAAAGTGGGTCAGGCCCCAATTTGCTCCCGAGGGCGCGGGCGGCGCACGGCCGAGCTGGCCGACGCGGCGCTTCGGGTCTTCACCGACTTCGAGGGCAGCATGTCGACGCGGCAGGTCTTTTACCAACTGGTCTCGGTCGGCGCCGTCGAAAATTCGCAACGCGAGTACGAGCGCGTGCAGCGCCTGCTCGTGCACATGCGCCGCGAGCATGAGATCCCCTACGATCGTATCGTTGACCGCACGCGCGGCAAGCATCAGCGTGCAGGCTGGAACGGCGTCCAAGACGTGATGGTCTCGGTCGCCGAGCAGTACCGGCGCAACCTGTGGGTCAGTCAAGACACGGTTGTGATGGTCGCCTGCGAGAAGCAGGCGCTCGAGGGGGTTTTCTCCGAAGTCGTCGACCGCTACGGGGCCAGCCTCTGGACACTGCGTGGCTACGCGAGCGAGAGCTTCGCGTACGAGTGGGCGTGCGAGATAGAGCGGCTGAACCTAGAGGGCTCCGACGTCGCGATCGCGTACTTCGGCGACCACGACCCGAGCGGCCTCGGCCTCGAGCAGGACGTCCAAGACAAGCACCGGCGGCATCACGCCGACTTCACGTGGGAGCGCTTCGGCTTACTCAAGAGCGACTTCGACCGCTTCGGTCTGGTCAATGTGCCGGTGAAGCCTAGCGACTCGCGGGCCCGTAAGTACCTGGAGCTGCACGGTGACCGCGCCGCCGAGCTTGACGCCCTTCGGCCTGACGAGCTGCGCAGCCGCATCGAGCGCGCCATCGTCGCGCACATCGACTCCGAAGAATGGGCAGCGCTGGAGCGCGCCGAGCAGGTCGAGCGCGAGTCGCTCCGGATGGTGACGATCAACTGGAACAAGGCGGTCCAGGCCGCGGGGGTAAACGCTTGACCGCCCCAACCGCGAAACGGCACCTTTCGACCGCTTGCGGCCTGCTTCGGATCGATGCCGGTCTCCAGCAGCGACGTGCCTACCAAGCGGCTGATGTCTCATACAAAAGCCCCGTAACGGCGGCGAGGTTTTGACCGATGAGCATGGGTCGGATCCGCGTGTCCCGAGTCTGGCTACAGCCGTGGGGCAGCGGGAAGATGGAGCAAATTCCTGCGGTTAAACGAGGCGGTTTCCATCAGCGAAGAGACATGCTTGCGTAAAAGAAGTGCTCCGTCGCGCTTGAAGGTCGCCATCGCATGATTTCGCTAATCCACCTTGCCGAGTCGGAGCGCCACATTGGCGCGTAAGCTCACTGGCTCGTTGGTTTGCCAGAAACGCGGCTGGTGCGCCCGCGTGCCACAGATGGTGGACGGAGTTCGGCTAAAGCCCGTCTACTTCCTGGGCACCGACAACCAAACCGTCGCGCGCCGGAAGATGGCGCAACTCATCGCGGACCTTGAAGCTGGCAAGGCGGCCAGCGACCGCCCTGCGGTCGAGACGCTCGCGGCATACGGTGAGGCCTGGCTAGGTGAGCGGGAGAAGCGGGGTCTGCCTGCGGCGCGAAATGAGCGCCGCTACTTTGACCGGGTATGGCGTCCCGCGCTGGGCAACCTGACGCTCGACAAGCTTCGAGGCTTTCACATCCAAAACGCCCTGAACGAGCTGGCCGCGGGGAAAATCCAGCCAGTTACTCGGAAAAGTGAACGGGAGGGCGCCGAACGCCGCTACTCCCGGGCGAGCATCGTGCACGCCCGGGCCGCGGTGCTGCGCATGTTGGAGAGCGCCTGGCGCGAGGAAATCGTGGTCGAGAACGTTGCCAAACGTTCGAAGGTGCCCGATATCGACGAGCCCAAGAAGGCACGCGCTGTTCTCACCGACAGCGAAATCGCGATGCTTTGCCTCCACCCCGCGGTCGACTCCGAAATCAAGGTGCTGCTCCTGTTGTCGCGGACCATCGGCGGCCTGCGAACGGGTGACCTGAATGCGTTGGACTGGACGGCATTCGGCCCTGAATTCAGCACGTGCTCTTTCGTCCGTCGTAAGACGCGCCGGCGCAGGCCCGGCCCCCAGACCCTGCTGGTACCACCTAGCATCCGACCGATCATCAACGCGTGGTGGGTCGAACACGGGTCTCCAACGGCCGGCCCAGTGTTCCCAGCTCGGCGTGGCGGCCGTGTCGGACAGGCTAAGCTACAGACCAAGCAGAGCTATGCGGAGCGCCTGCGTCGCGAGCTGCTTGCCGCTGGAATAACGCGCCACGAGCTGCACCACGAGACGCCCACGACGCTCCCGGTCGACTTCCACAGCACCAGGCGGGCCTATGCAACGGCACTTGCCCGTGTCGGATTGAACGAACAGACAGCGATGGTGCTGACCGGGCACTCGGACCCAAAGGTTCACCAGCGGTACATCGAGGAGGCCAGCATCCGCGCGCTGCCCGACGCTGCTGTTCCCCTGATTCACGCCAGCTCGGCCGGAACAATCAAGAAACGGTCACGACGGCCAACCACAAAGCCTCAAAGCAAGCCGACCAAGGCCGCTCTCAAGCCGACTGGATAAACGCCTAGGCACGCGCCCGCTTGCGGGGCTTGCGGAGTACTCCGCGAGCATCCCAAAGGCGGAGCAAAGCGTCCGCCTTAGCGTCTTCCCTGAGCGCAAGCGTCCTCGGACGTGCTCCACGCAGCTCGGGTATCGAAGAGGCAACTGCCGCGCGGACACGCGTCCAGGGCACCGGCCGCGCGTGCGTCGGTGTCTCAAGCAGGAGAAAGTAGCGACGCTTACCGCGTCCGCGCGCGTACGACTCCTGACCGAGAACGCGGGCCGGCGGATAGACGTCGAATCCCCGCGCCTTCTTCACGCAAACGACGGCCCAGTCACCGGTCCGAATGTCCGCAAGAAGTCGTAGGCGGCGATCGAAATGGACGTCATCAACCTCTGCGCGTTCGAAAGTCAGCAGCTTCTCGGCACGTTTCCTTACGCGCTCAGCCTTCTCTTCTTCTGCCTCTGGAAGGGGGATGTACCGGAGCCCCCCGGCGATCCAAGCCTTAGCGGTGCGCTTCACCTTCCGGTGCGGTTGGCCACCACCCTCCAACCTGGGGGGGCGATACTCTGAAAGGCAGCGCGCAAGGTAGTCGCCGCGAACCGGTTCGGTGCAGAGGTCAGCGAACGTTGCCAGCGCTCGCTTTACGGCTGCGGTGTCGTCGGTCAGTACGGCTGCCTCATCCAGCCGACCGCGGGCGTGCTGCGACATGTTTGCGGAGCCCGCGATGAGGACGGAGCCGACAACCACGAACTTCGCGTGCAACGAGTTGCGTGTGAAAACTTGGACCCCGCGCCGGAGGAGCTTGCGCACTTCCTTGGGATCCGTCGAGCCCGCGCGAACGCTGCGCAGACTCATGTCCACCAAAAGGTGATCCCCCTTCTTGAGCGGCAACAGGGCACCCGCCCCAGACCCGAGGTACGCGATCGCGGCGCGCACGTTCCTGGCCTTCGGGATTCGCTCCGCCAGCTCAGTCCACAGCGACTCGTTGAACAGGAAGCGGCTGATCATGCTCGCACTTGCCTGTGGCTCTCTAGCTCGACGCAGCGGTGGAGCGATAGCGTCGGTCCATCGGCCGATGGCGTCGTTGCCTCAATGGCCATTCCTGATGGCCATTGCCGAGATCCAAAAGAAAAAACCGGCTAGGCCTTTCGGTCTAACCGGTTGATTCTGTTTCGAATTTCCGGAGCGGGAGAAGGGATTTGAACCCTCGACGTCCACCTTGGCAAGGTGGCACTCTACCGCTGAGTTACTCCCGCGGAAGGGCGCTCCTTTTACGGTCCGGAGGGGGGTCTGTCAAGGAGCGGCCAAGATTTTCTTCAATTTTTTCGTCGCCGAGTCAGTTCATGCCGTCGAAAAAGTCCACGACGCCGGTCTCCAAGTCGTACTCGGCACCGACGACGACCAGGCCACGGTTGAGGATGAGCTCCTCCAGGAGCCGAGAGCCGTGGCGCAAGTGGCTCGCCGACGCCGCGACGTTGGCGCGGGTCGCTGCTCGCAGCAGAGCGGGCCGGTTCCTGGCTAGCTCCGTGTGCATCAGCGGCGCGACCACGGGCGCGATGCGATCCGTGATGGAAAGGAGGTTGCGCGAGGCCGGCGGTTGGTCCGGGCGCATGCTGTCCACGGTTGCCGAGATGGCCCCACAGTGGGAGTGACCCATCACGACCACGAGCTGCGTGCCAAAACGCTCGGCCGCAAACTCCACCGAACCGATTTGCGAGGGCGCGACGATGTTCCCGGCGACGCGAATCACGAACAAGTCCCCGAGGCCCTGGTCGAAGATGGTCTCTGCAGGTGCGCGCGAGTCCGCGCAACCCAAGATAATCGCGAAAGGCGAGGGATGAACGGCCGGGTCGATGCGTCGGCTGAGGCTAGCAAGCGCGTCGACGCTGCGAACGTTGGCTACGAACCGGGCATTTCCCTCGCGCAGACGCGTGAGCGCGTCCAGCGGCGGGACAATTGAAGAAGACATGGCCCCTCTTACCGCAGGCCGAGCGCGCTGCCCAGAGGAGGATACCGCGTAGCTCCGCGGCCGCGAAAGCCGAGTGGCGTCCTGCTGCCCTTGGCCGGGTGAGGCACAGCGCTCGCCGGCGCCGTTTGCGAACGAAACATCGTTGACCCGAACGTCGTAGAGGCGCTGGTAGCAGGTGGTGCTGAGTTGGATGTGTCTTGCGAAGCTCCGGCCAGCCGCCGCTGGCGCTGCCGCCAACCGGATTGTCTCCTCGGACAGGGCTGCTGGAGCGACCCGCAGCGGCCAATGAGAGGACGATGCGGAAAGGTGCGAGCGTGGTCTCGAGCTGCATCGGTCACTTGGCGAGCGAGCGCAGCGCGTCACGCGGGGCGGTCTCGAAGCGGGACCCGCGCGCGTAGAGCTTCAGCTCAACGTCGTGAAAGATGAGTGGTCGGAGAGCGGATAGGGTGGTCGAGATAGAGCCGCGATAAGTAAAGTCCGCCCGGCGAAGCGCGTTAGCTGTCACTAACGAAGAACATGCCTCGCTCTGCGCATTTGCTGTGGTGCTCGCTGTCCCTGGCGCTTGCTTGCTCTGGTCAAGACGGACCGAGTGAGCCGAGCGGCGTTGCCGGGAGCTTGGCCGCCTCCGGCAGCGGCGGTGCGCTCGCGGCTGGAGGGAGCATGAATGGAGGCGCGGGCGCGTCGTCCAGCGCGGGCACGCCCGCTGCCGGCGCAAGCGGCGCGCCTGGTAGTGG
The DNA here is from genome assembly GCA_029266615.1 of Polyangiaceae bacterium. Classification (GTDB taxonomy): domain Bacteria; phylum Myxococcota_A; class Polyangia; order Polyangiales; family Polyangiaceae; genus PMG-095. The sequence goes on along the minus strand of JAQSWN010000140.1, from coordinate 8,533 downwards.
TGGCGCGGCGGCCGGCGGGGGCGGAGCCAGCGCGGGCGCGGCAGTAGCAGGGGGCGCCGGGGGAGCCGTGGCCGGTGGCGGCGGTAACAGCGGAGCTTCCGGCAGCGCGGGAATGGCAGGAGCCGCCCCGACGGATCGATGCGACATCTCCCTTTACGACGCTGCGAAGCCGCCGAAGCAGCTAGAGATTACCGGCAACTTGGGCACCCACGACCCCATGGTGCTCGAAGCCGCAGGGAAGTTTTACCTCTTCGCCACGGGCGACAACCTGGCCGCCAAGACGTCCAGCGATCTGCTGGGGTGGCAAAGCGCGCCCGAGCCGCTCCCCAGCGCGCAGAGGCCGGCGTGGGTCGGGCAGCAGGTCCCCGGCGTGAGCAATCTGTGGGCGCCCGACGCGGCGTTCTTCGGCGGGCAATACCATCTGTACTACTCGGCCTCCACGTTCGGCAGTAATCGCTCGTGCATCGGTCACCTCAAGCGGGCGTCGCTGACGTCGGGGAGCTGGGCGGATCAAGGCAGCGTGATTTGCTCGGCGACGAGCGACGACTACAACGCCATCGACCCGAACGTGATCGTGGACGAGGCCGGCACGCCGTGGCTCTCGTTCGGCAGCTTCTGGAGCGGCATCAAGATGATCAAGCTGGACCAGAGCGGCGCACGCGATGGGGCGTCGCTGGTCGCGCTGGCCTCGCGTCCGAGCAACAGCGGCGCGGTGGAGGCACCGTTCCTCGTGCGTCGCTGCGGCTACTATTACCTGTTCGTCTCGTGGGACAGCTGTTGCAAAGGCGTAGACAGCACCTACAACACCCGCGTCGGGCGCTCGGCGTCGCTCACGGAGCCTTTTGTGGATCGCGACGGCAAGCCGCTCCTGCAGGGCGGCGGCACTTTGGTGCTGCAGGGCGGCACACGTTACAAGGGCCCGGGCCACAACGCCGTGTTGTTCACGAAGACGGGCAGCTACAACATTTATCACGCGTACGACGCGAACAATAACGGCGCTCCCGTGCTGCGCGTCGCAGAGCTGGCGTGGGACGAGGGCGGCTGGCCCGTGTCCGCGGGACCGTAGCCGGCGGCGGCGCGGCGGGAAAGATGGCGCGAGCGCGGGATGGCGTGTAGCGCAATGTCTCGCGTTCGCACCGTTCGGCCCTGCGTCAGTTGCCGATTTCGCCATTATTCGTGCACTATAGAGGCGTGACAAGCTGGCTCGAGCCACGCCCGGACGACTCGCTCGCGGAGACGTCGGAAGAGCTGCCGGGAGTGCTCATCGTGGACGACGTGGAGGCCAACTTGGTCGCGCTGCGCTCCCTGCTCGACGCCGAGCGTTGCTCCATCACCTCCGCGAGCTCCGGCGAGGATGCGTTGCGGCTACTGCTGCGCAAGAGCTTCGCCGTGATTCTTTTGGACGTAGAGATGCCGGACATGGACGGGCACGAGGTCGCGCGTCTGGCCCGCATGAGCCAAGCCACGCGAGACATTCCGATCATCTTCCTCACCGCGTCTCTGGATGCGGAAGAGCACGTCGGGCGCGCCTATGGGTCGGGCGCCGTCGACTTCTTGCGGAAGCCTTTGGACGCGCACGTTCTCCGGAGCAAAGTGCGTGTTTTCTTGGAGCTCTCCCGAAGCCGGCAGCGGCTTGCGGAAGCTAACCGCGAGCTCGCTGAAAAGAACCGGGAGCTTGCCGCCTTCGCGGAGGCGGAAGCCAGCATTGCCAGTAGCCTGCGCCAGGCGAACGGGGAAATTCAGGCCGCTTACCGTGAGCTCCAAGCCGCCCAGGCGCAGCTCGTGCAATCGGCGAAGATGGCGTCGCTCGGTGAGCTGGTTGCGGGCGTCGCGCACGAGATCAACAATCCCCTCGCTTTCGTGATGAGCCACCTCGACACCATCGCCAAGAGCCTTGCGTCGCTGCGCGGTGAGCTACCCGACCCGGCCACGCCGCGGGCCGAAGAGCAGTGGAAGCGCATCAGCGCGCGTCTCGGCCAGACGCAGAACGGTCTCGGGCGCATCCGCGATTTGGTGCTCAAGCTTCGCACCTTTTCGCGGTTGGACGAGGGCGATCGCAAGCTCGTCAGTATCAGCGAGTGCGTCGACTCGGTGCTCACGATCTTGGGTCACCGGTTGAAAGACCGCGTGCGTGTCGAGCTCGACCTTCGACCACCGGATCGATTGGATTGCTACCCGAGCCTGCTCAACCAAGTCCTGCTCAACCTCGTCGCGAACTCCGTCGACGCGATAGAGGGTCCGGGCACCGTGCGCATCGGCGCGGGCGCCAGCCCTGAGCGCGACCGCTTCGTCATCACCGTCGCGGACACGGGCTGCGGTATCCCTCGCGAGGTGCGAGACCGCGTGCTCGAGCCGTTCTTCACCACCAAACCCGTGGGGCAGGGAACCGGGCTAGGTCTTTCAATCGCCTTTTCCATCGTGCGAAAGCACGAGGGCACGCTCGAGCTTACCGACGCTCCGGGCGGCGGCACGCTCGCGACCATCACGTTGCCCCTGCCCGAAACGTGAGGACGGCTCAGTCCGGGACGATGCGCTTGGGGTTGCCGAGGAACTCGAAGTGCATGGTGTCACGCAGCTGCGGGTCTCGGCCCAGCCAATAGAAGCCGTACTTTTCGAAGGTATCTATCCAGCAACGAGGGAGCTCCGTGCGCTCGAAAATCGAGTCCACCGACCCTTGGCAGGCCTTGTGCTCCGGCCATGGCGCGACGCAGCCGCAGCAAGGGTTGCGGTTCGGATCGATGTCGATGGCGATGCCGAAAAGGTGGTTCGAGACCTCCGCACCGCGGTAGCTATTCTCCGTACGGAAGCCGCCCACGGCGCGCGCGGAGTAGCGCTCGTTGGTCTTCGTGCATTGCTTCTTGAGCCGGTGCTCCACGCAAGCCAGCGCCGGCGCGATGCGCTCGTGCACGATGAGCGGTAAGCCCATGAAGCGCGTCGACCTCGCATGCGAGTAGGCAGTCTTGTCGCTGAGCTGCTCGTAGGGCGCGCCTTCGATGCGGCCGTACTCCTCGACGCGGTACCGAATGGCCTGGTTGGCCCGGCGACCATCCAGAACCTTCCCGTACATGAAATTCTTTCGAATCAGGAAGGCTTGTGGTTTCTGAAAACGGCAGCCGCGGTACTCGGCTTCGGCGTTGCGCACGCTCGGCAGCGCCAAGGAGAGCGCGGCCAGCCACGGACAGAGCAGGGCAATGAGCTTCGTCTGGGAGCGGCGCATCCACAAATCATCGGTGGCTTAGCACCCCGAGGCGAAAGTGCGCAAATTACGCTCCCGTTCGCGGCGGGATGGCGAGATGGGAGAGGGAAGCATTCAGCGAAAGCAGCAATTTGCGCTGATGGTCGCCACGGCGCGCAACGGGAGTGGAAACGCGCAGGGAGGCTTGGCGTCCTCGCCCGGCTTCGTGGAACGCGCGCCTTAGGGTCGTGGTACACGGGCTCGGCCAAGGATGCCGGCCGTCTCCATCCTGCTCCCGGTCCATAACGCCGAGAGTACACTCTCAGATTCGCTGGTCAGCGTGCAGCGCCAGAGCGACCCGGACTGGGAGTGCGTCATCGTGGACGACGGCTCCACCGATGCGACGCTGCTGGTGGCGCTCCGGTTCCAGGCCCGAGACGCGCGCTTCCGCGTACTTCCGTTGCCGCACGCGGGGATCGTGCCGGCGCTCAACGCGGGGCTTGCGGCGTGCCAGGGCGAGCTCGTCGCCCGCCTCGACGGCGACGACTTGATGCAGCGCCGACGCTTGGAGAAGCAGCGCGCCGCCCTGGCGAGAGAGCCGACGTGGGCCGGCGTCGGCTGTCACGTGAGGTTCTTTCCGCGACGCGCGATGACCGAGGGTCTGAAGAGCTACGAGCGTTGGCTCGCCGGTATGCGGGAGCCGAGCGACGTTTTGCGTGAAGCTTTCATCGAGTGCCCGCTGGCGCACCCGACGTGGATGCTGAGGCGCTCGGTGTTCGTGGCGTTCGGTTATCAGGACGTGCCGTGGCCGGAAGACTACGACTTGGTGCTTCGGCTACTAGAAGCCGGAGAAAGACTGGGCGTCGTCCCCGAGCGACTCCTGCACTGGCGAGACGCAGTGGGCCGCCTTTCGCGTCGCTCGGCGCGTTACGCGATCCCCGCGTTCACGGCGTGCAAGGCGCACCATCTGGCGCGCAGCTTCTTGGACGGCACGGACTCTTACGTTTTGTGGGGCTACGGCGACACCGGCAAGGCGCTCGCAGCGGCGCTCGCCGAGCGCGGTAAGCACCCGTCGGCGATCGTCGAGCTTCACCCCGGGCGGCTCGGCCAGCTGATCCGTAAAGTGAGGGTCGTGCCGCCGACGGCGCTCTCGACCCTACCCAGACGACCGCTCTTGGTCTCGGTCGCCGGCCGCGGTCCACGTGGTGAGATCCGCGCGGCGCTGGCGCAAATGGGCTTCATCGAAGGCGCGGACTACGTGTGCTGCGCCTAACGTCTCAGTAACGGTATTGGTAGACCAAGTCCACGCCGGTGCCGATGGTGCCGAGCTGGCCGCGCACCGAGATGGTTTTCGTGACGCGGTAGTCGACGGCCGCGCCTACGGTGCCGCTTTGCCCTGGCTGCGACCCGCTCTGCGCGGAGGCCGCTCGATAATTGCCCTCCACCACGATGCGATCGCTCGCACGGTACGCAGCGGTGTAGGTAGAGCCTTTTCCGGCTTCATCCGCGTCTTTCCCGCGCAGCTGCACGCGCGCCAACGGCGTATCGGCGAGGAGTGAGTCGAGCGCGCTGATGCCCACGTTGGTCGCGCCCTTGCCCGATTGCGTCGTTCCAGCCAGGAGCGCGACCGCGTCCGCCTGCGGACGATCGAACTGGACCTTGGGCTTCGAAACCGTGCCTGAAATGTAGATGAAGAGCGTGTCGTTGGTGCTGGAGCGCCAGCTGGCGCGCACGTCCAGCCGCGGATCAGCGGGATCGGGCGTGTCGAAGACGATCGCGCCACCTTCGATCTGAAACATGCGTCCGAGCATCTGCACCGCGCCGCGCCGCGGCAGCAGAATGCTCCCGGTCACGCCGACCCCGCTCGCGAGCACCACGATTGGATCGCCGGTAATCGGGACGTCGAGCTGCTCGCCTCGCTCGACGCGCGCCCGTTCGCCCAGATGGATGGCGAGCTGCCAAGGCACCGCGTCCTCGTCGCGGCTGAGCTTCGGTTGAGCGATAGGCTGAAGGAGGGTGATGTTTTCGTTTTCGTTGAGGTCGATGAGCTCGCGCGAGGATTCCTCGGGGAGCCGAATCGTCAGCAAATCGAAAGGGATGTCGACCACGATCCGGTCTGGAGTCCGGTTGATACCGAGCTTGGAAACGCGAACGTCGGCATTGGCTCGCGTCACGCCGTCCATCACGACCGGGAGGCCGTCCACGTTGAAGGAAGCCGAGCCGAATACGATGTCGAAGCCGCGCAGTCGCAGCCCCACTTGCGCCTTCAAGTTGGGGGTGCGGCTCCCGGCGCTGGCGATGAGATCCGGAATCTCCACGAGCGTCGTGCGCCCGTCCCGCTTCGCATTTGCAGAGAACGCCACGTCGCGGAGGCGAAAACCCAAGCCCGTCAGCACCAGCGAGCCACTTCGAAACGCCACCTTCCCGCTGACGTGCTCGACCTCTCGCGAGTCATCGGGGCCGGCTAGCGCCGTGAGGCGCGCCGTGACGTCGCCGTCCAGCGTGCCCCGCAGCTCGCTCACGAGCTCGGCCATGAATGGTTCCAGCACGGAAGCTTCCATGCGCCGCGCGCTGAGCTCCAAGTCGATGGGCTGCGCGTCGTCCAGCGCGGGTAGCTCCGAGGCCCAGCTCACGCCGGCCATGACGCTCCCGCCGAGCGTGGTCTTGGCGCGCTGGACCTGAAAGTCGACCCGAGCGCGGGCTTCGTCGCTGCGCAACTTCAGCGTGCCGTCCCCAATCTCGAGCTGATCGACCCGGACGCCTTCGAGCGAGAGCTGCGCCGAAGCGCTCGGCTGTTGACCGCTGCGATCGAGGATCAAGGTGCCGGTCGTCGTTCCCGTCATGCGGGCGCTGGCGAGAGGGGGAATCGTCGCCAGCGGTAGCGCCTCCAAGGTCGCGGAAGCGGTCCCGTTCCACCGGGGCACGCCGTGCTCCCAGTCGAACGGCGCCTCGCCGCGAAATTGCACCGTCGCCACTCGCTTGCCCCCGCAGGGCGCGCGTGAAAGCGCAAGGCCCCCGGCGAGGAACACCTCCGCGCCCAGATTGAAGGCTCCGCTCTGCTTCGCGTATTCGGCGCTGCCACATACATCGATCGGCTCCGACCGATCGCCTGCGCCGAAGCGGAGTTCCGTAGCGCGGGTGGTCAGCGACACGACCGGCGCCGAGACCGAGCCGCGCACGGTGCCTTCGAGCCGAACGGCGCCGCGCAGCCCCGCCACTCGCAGCGGCTCGGGGAGCGTCTCCAGGTCCACCTGGCTCACCACCAGCTTGCCGAGCGCGGCGCGGTTTTGGAGCTGCTGCAGCAGGGGTTCAGCGCCGCTCAGGGCGGCTTTGAGATCCAGCGTGACGTCGGCGCTCGTCGTGAGGAGCCGGTCGCTCCCCCGAGCCACACTGACGGCGGCGCTCGTACTTCCCGTCGCGCCGTCGTGCGCGGCGGACGCCAAGAGCTCCATTCCTTCGAACCGTAGCGGCGGCTTACCCTGTCGCTCGACGCTCACGCTAAGATCGCGCGTTTCGAGTGACGCTTCCAGGTTGGGCACCGCGTCGGGCTCGGTGCGGCGCGCCTCCAAGGCGAGAGACGCGCGCCCGTTCACGTCCACTTGCTGCTCGGGCAGCAGCTGACCCAAGTAGTCCAGCGTGACGTCGTTGAGGGCGAGGGACCACTTGCCAGTGGCGCGCTCGAACGAACGGCGTTCGGTGGGTGGTCCCGCCAGTACCGTGTCCCAATCCGAAGAGAACGCGCCCAACCCTTCTACCGTCCCGGTGCTGGCGCCGGAGAGCGCGGTACCGTCGAGCTTGGCGCTGAGCTGCCCCGAGATGCCGTTGATGTTGAAAAGAGCGGCCTGCGTGACCGAAAGCTCGAGGCTGCCGCGCTGGGTTTTGCCGGTTGCGACCACGTCCATCGCCACGCTGCCGCGCCCCTCCAGCACTCCGCGCGCGAGCCCGAGTACTCGCGAAAACGCCGATAGATCGAGGTTCTGCCCCTGAGCGTTCACGCTCAACGCGCGGGGGGTAATCTCGGCGTTGGCGGTGAGATCCCCGGTGGCGCCGTGCAAGCGAAGGTCACGCACCAGCACTCGGTCTTCGTCGATGTCCAGCTGCGCGACCTCGCCCCGGATCGCGACCGCGTTGCGCAATACGCCGAGCGACAGCTCACGCACGGAGACGGGGCTGCCCATCATCACGGTAGCGCGCGCGTCGAAGCTCGGGCCATACGGATCTTTTAGGGTCGCGGTGACGACGGGGGCGCGCAGCGGGCCGTGCGCAGTCGCGAGGACTTCTTCGAACGTAAAGCGACCGGCGGTTAGCTTCTTGCCGTTGACGCGGGCGTCCAGCGACAGACCTTGCCAGGCGTCGATGGGACCGCGCAGGGTCGCCGTGAGCCGCCCACTTTGCAGTAGCGCACCCTGGTACACGAGGTTTCGCGCGTCTACGGTCACGCTGCTGTCTAGACGGCCCTGCTCGAGCGCCGCGCGCAACCGCAGATCCGCGCTGCCTTGGCCGTCGAAATAGGGGCGGAGCCTGTCGACCTTAGCGAGGTTGACGCGCTTCGCCTCGGCGTTGACCTCGATTTTCCCGTCGGACAGGACCGCGAACTCGACGTCCACCGGTAGGCCCAGGTCGTGCAACTTGGCTCGGCCGGTGAGGATGCCCCCCTTGGAGGAGCTGGCGAAGTCCAGCGCCGGGATCGCCACGTTGTGGACGGTCATCGGCTGGATCGCACCGCCGAAGTCCAGCGCGACTCCGCCCGACTCCAGGTGCAAGCCCAGCTCTGCGTCGACGTCGATGCGCGTCTCCGGCGCTTGCGGCAAGACCGCGCGCAAATCCAGCGCGCGGCCCTCGACGTCCAGCTGCAGGCGGAGCGGGCTCGCGAAATTCACGTGGCCGGTGGCGTTGACCGTGGAGCGCTCGCCGATCGTCGAAGCGAGCTCGACGTCCAACTCTGGGGGAATACCCTTCAGGTGCACGCGGGCCTGGGCGGGCTCTTGGAGGGGCCATTGCGCCAAGAGCGCGCGCGTCGCGGCGGGTTCGGCGCGTGGCAGATCGACTTTCAAGTCTAGCGCCTCTTTTTCCCAGCGCACCACGCTCCCAAACTGTACTTCACCCATGTAGCCGTCGAAGCTTCCCCACACGGCTCCTGGCGCGCGGATGTGCAGCGACGCCACTCCCTTCGCGTCCGCTCCGCCCAAGCCCCGCGCGAGCAGCGAAAAGCGGGCGATATCTATCGCAGCGCCCTTCGGCGTCGCGAGCAGGGACGCGCGCGCGCCCTTCACTTCGGCTTCCAACACGGGGCTGCCTTCGAGTCGGCCGCGACCGAAGACGGAGCCCACCTCGATGGTCGGAATCCACACGCGAATG
>JAQSWN010000139.1 GCA_029266615.1 Polyangiaceae bacterium | reverse complement strand
GCCTCCAGGCAAGAACGAAGCCGCCGCGCTCACCCCGTACGACGACTTCACCGAGAAGACGATCGTGGACTCACCCGTATCTTCGCTCTCGCGCGTATCGTTGCAGAGCGGCATCCAGATCGCGGAGGTTCCGGCCGAGCTGCCCGTCAAGTCTCAGGTCATGGCCGCGCCGACGCCCATCCTGCAGCCGCTGCCTCCGGTGGCGCAGTTGCAGACGTTGCGCGTCATCGTGACGGGGCGGGACCCGGCGACGCGCCAGCTCACCCTGCGCGTCCTGTTGGAGGGTGAGATCGCCCCCGCCGACGCCACGGAGGGCGTGCTCGTCTCCTTGGACCCGAACAAGAACTTGCTCGGCTGAGTGAGCGCCGCGCTGCACGAGCTAACGCGCTCGGCGAAGCTCGTCCACCGTCTCGGCGTCCAACATGATTGGGGTGCGCGGCAACTTGGCGAGCGAAAAGCCGATGAGCGCGACGCGCGCGGTGACGCGCGGCCCGCAGGCAATGCCGCAAGATCTCGCCGCCCAGGCCACGATGGCGCGCGGATCCGTGCCGCCCTCGCGCAGCTCCTGCAGACTCAAATCGTCGTGGCGCTTGGCCAGGCGGCGCCCCTCCTCGTCCAAGACCAAGGGAACGTGAAGGTAGCGCACAGGGGGTAGCCCGAGCGCTTGCTGCAGTAAGATCTGCCGCGCACTGCTCGCAAGCAGGTCCTCGCCGCGCACCACCTCCGTGACGCCCTGACGCGCGTCGTCTACGACGACGGCCAACTGGTAAGCGGGCGCGCGGTCCCGCTTCGCGACGAGGAAGTCGCCCACTTCCGCTTGCACGTCGAAGCGGTGCTCCCCCGAAAGCTCGTCCTGTACCGTGACCGTGCCCTCCGCGACGCGCAGCCGAAGGCCCGCAGCTCTTCCCGTTTCAGCGACCGCGGCCGCCATCGACTCGTACTTGCCGCGACAGGTGCCGACGTAGCGCGGCTCCGCGTCTCCGAGCTGCGGCGCGCTCTGCGCCGACCGCACGTCTCCACGCGAGCAGACGCACGCATACGCGCGGCCGGTCTCTTCCAGGCGCCGGGCCGCCGCGTCGATCGCCTCGAGGCCCGTCGACTGCACGTAGTCGGGCCCGTCCCAATCCAGACCGAGCCAGCGCAAGTCCGTGAGCGCGGCTTGCGCCATCGCAGGCTTTGCGCGGGGGCCGTCCAAATCCTCCAAACGCATGAGCAGCCGCCCGCCTCCGAGGCGCGCTCGCCACCACGCGACCAGGAACGTGCGCGCGTGGCCGAGGTGTAAAAGGCCGGTCGGGCTGGGTGCGAGGCGCCCCGTGTACACGCGGCGGACGTTACCGCAAGCAGCCGCAGCCGGCGACGCGCTGAGAGGCGTCGTCGCGAATTTGCCGAGCCCGCTCGCAGCGCTTCCCGCCATCTGCTTCCAACCGGCACACGGCTTCGCTCGCCCTCGAGAGGGATGAAAAGGCGCGGCACGCGCTTTGACACGGGCTCTCGGCCTTTGCCTGCGGCTGCGCGTCGGCGCGTTCTTCGCGGCTCTCGGCGCGGGCGGGCGCGCTCGCAGGAGCGGGCGCAGGAGCCGGCGCGGCCGCGCCCGAGGTCGCCTCTGCATCTGCCTCTGAGCTCAGCGCGAGCCGGTCCAGCTCCGCGCGCGACTTTTCCAGCAGCGCCTCCGCCTCGGCCAGCGTCTGCGGCTCTGGCTCGGAAGCGAACGTCGCCGCGGGAGCCGCCGGCACGGCGCCCGGGGTTGCGGGGGGCTCCGCTTTTGGCGAAGCGGCGCACCCCACGAAGACGCACACGCTCAGCACGGCAAAGAGCCGACTCGCACGTTCTAAAGACGTCATGAAGCCCATGGACAGACGCACCAGACCTGAAAATGGGTCACGGGACGTGCGCTTTCAGGGCTCCGCGACGATGTAGGCCAGCCAGCCCGGCTGGTTGGGGGCGTGGGTGCGCACTCGGTACGCGTCTCGGCTGGGGTCGTTGCTCGTGTCCCAGTACACGTGAAGCTTGCTGAAACCAGCCTCGGTCAGCATCTCTTGCAGCTCCGGCATCATCCAGAAGCGCCAGTCGTAGCGAAACGCCTTCTCCAGCTTGGTGCCGTCGTGGAACTCGAAGTGAATGTAGTTGGTGACGTCATGGGTGATGGCGTCGAATGTGTTCTGATCCCAGACGTACGTGAAGCCCGCTTTGATGCGCCGGTGCTCCTTCATCGGCTCGTGAGACTCCCAGCCGCCGTACGCGTCCAGGAAGAACAGGCCCCCCTTGGCGAGCCCGCTCCGCACATGGCGGAAATACGCGACCATCTCCGGCCGCGTCTTGAAGAGCCAGTAGCTGAAGTTGAAGGCGCAGATGATGTCGTGCTTCTCCTTCACCTTGGCGCGCACGTCTTGCTCGAGCAGCGTGACCCGGGAGCGTTGCTCTTCGCTCAGCGGGCCGAGGTTGTGCTCGGTGCCCCACGCCAGCGTCGGCCGGTGAATGTCGAGACCGGTCGCGGTGCGCTCCGCGTGGCTCTTCACCCACGCCGCGCACAAGATCGCCGTGCCGCAAAAATCTTCGCGTAAGCTGAGCGGCTTCTCCCCGCGGATTTTGCTGAACCATGAGTTCAGGAAATCCACCTCGGTGTCCGGAGCTTGCACCGAGAGTTGATAAAGAACGTGCTTGTCGGCGGTCTTGGCGGTGTAGCGCGACTTCTTCTTGGCGGCGCGTTTGCGTTTGGCTTTCGGCATCGGAGGGCAGCGTTTACTCGCACCGGCTGCCGCCGTGAAGTTGCTATTTGCAGCGGACGAGCCGAGCCCACGTGCGGCGGTCCGCCACGTACGCCAAGACGCCGCCCTCCGGTGTCGGGTACAGCGACACGTCTGCGAAGCCGCGCGCGGTGGCGAGGGGCTCGGAGCTGGCGGTCTCGTCCAGGGAGAGCGAGGAAATGACGAGCTCTTGGTGAGCGTTGGGGGTCGCGCTCTCCGGCCGCACGTAAAGGGCGACGGGCTCGCCGCACAGGACCGCGCCCGCGACCGGGGAGCGATCCAAACCGTTCTCGTAGGTACGCCAACGCAGGGGCGGATCCATCTTCGGATTTTTGTCGACCGCCAGCGTCGCCAAGCCGAAGCGGCTCGCGTCGCGCTCGACCGGCAGCATCAACCAGCTCACGTCCGGCGTGCCGACGCTGCTGATCTCGGTCATGCCTTGCGTCGCGCCGGAGACCCAAACGACCACGTCCGGATCGAGGGCGCCGCTGCTCCCGCGCAGCCGTCGCGCATGCACCGGCGTCATGCCACTACGGCCGTCGATGTAGCTCGCGACGACGTCTTCACCCACGCGTGAGAGCGAGACGCTGCTCGCGGCCGCCCCCTCGGGGGTCAGCTCCAGCTTTCGCCCGTCTGGCAAACGCAGGCGCGCCAGCGAGTCCTGCTTGCCAACCGGCTCCGTGATGTAAGCGACCACGTCGGGTGGCCCCACCACGGCGACGCGCGTGCCTTCTCTCGCGTCGCTGCTCAGCACCTCCAGCTCGCCACCGGAAAGCGCGCGCCGCACGAGCTTTCCCTTCGTGATCCAATACACATGGGTTGGGCTCACGGCGGGGCCGCGCGCGACCGAGAAAAACGCGGATTGTCCGCGGCCGATCTCGGCAAATTCCCCGGGGGTGGGCTTCTTGGACTTGCTGGGTGGCAGCAGGAGCCGCGAGACCACGAGCTCGTTGTCGCGCGAGATCATGACGACCCCCTTAGAGAACGCGGCGGCGGGACCCGCGGGGCCAATGTCGTTCAGCTCGTCCAGCACGTAGCGGCTGTTCTCTACGGGCGTGTCGTCCTTCTCGTTGAGATTCAGCGGCTTGGGCGGTCGCGGCTTCGCGGCGCGCTCGCGAGGAGCGTTGGCGAGCTCTTCGGGGGCGGGCGCCGCGCTGGGCAGCGCGCTCGTCGAAGGCTTCGGCTCGGGTGCCTTCGCGCTTGCAACCGCACGCGCCGTGCTTCGCGAGCCGCTCGGGTCGCACGCCCACAGGGTGAGCACCACGACCAGAGACAGCCGCTGTTTGCTCGAGAGTTTCCGCATGTGCGCGGCCCATGTTAGCCACTTTTCGGGTAGCTCGTGTAGGAACGCCTCTCACCAGACTGCGCGGATCCGGGCTTTGGGCTTTACCGTTTCGCATTCCGTTCGTTAGTCTCGTCTTGCCAGTCGCGATTTGGCGCGGGGCCCCATCGCCCTCCGTCGTTCGTCGGCTCGGCACTCGGAGAAAAAGCATGCGACCAGGACCCTCTCTGGCCTTTCGGGCCGCCGTGCTGACGTTGGCCGTCCAACTTGCCGCCTGCTCCGGAGGTGACAAGAACCCCGCCGGGGGCCCTGGCGACCTGGGGCAATCGGGCGAGTGTCTGTCCAGCCAGCAATTTTTCGCTGAAAAGCTCTGGGTCCCGGTGCTCAGCAAGAGCTGCATGAAGTGCCACTCCCCGGACGGCCTCGCTGCGCAGAAGAACGCGGACCTCGTGCTGTTGCCGACTGGTTACCCGGGGTTCATGGACTCGAACCTCGCGATCATGTCGAGCCTCGCGCGAACCGAGTTCGACGACACCTCCGTCCTCCTTCGCAAGCCGATCGGGGAGATGAACCATGGCGGCGCGGTCGTGCTGCAGCCGGACAGCGCGGAGTACGCGGCGCTGCAGGAGTTCGTGCGTCGCGTCAAAGAGGGTGACACGTGCCAAGTCGCCCCGACCGCTCACACGTTCGAAGACGTCGTGCTGCTCGACCCGGCCGCGACCTTGAGGAAAGCGAGCCTCAACCTGCTCGGCCGGCTACCGCCCGCGGAGCAGCTGCAGACGCTGCAAGCGGGCGGGGATGAAGCGCTGTCCACGGCGCTCGACGAGCTGTTCGTGCAAGACGCGTTCTACGCTCGCCTCAAAGAGATCTACAACGACCGTTTTCTGACCGATCGCTACATGGGCTTCAACGGCTACGCGATCAACCTCCTCAACGAGACCAACTTCCCCAACGCGGTGGACGACACGTACGAGCTCGTCTCCGAGGAAGACCGCGCCAAGACCAACCGCGCCGTGGCTCGCGAGCCGCTGGAGCTCGTGGCGCACGTGGTCCGAAACGATCGCCCGTTCACGGAGATTCTGACCGCTCCGTACACGGTCATGAACCCGTTTTCGGCCAAAATGTACAACTCTGACCTCGCGTTCACGGATCCGGTGAACGAAAACGAGTGGCGCGAGGCGAAGATTCGCTACTTCGATCAAGACGGCGGCATCTACGACTACCCGACCGCGGGCGTGCTCACGTCGCCGATGTTCTTGAACCGTTTCGAGACCACGCCGACGAACCGCAATCGCCACCGCGCGCGCATCGTGTTCGACCTCTTCCTCGCGACGGACATCCTCGCCATCGGTGACCGCCCTCTGGATCCGGTCGCGTCGGCTCGCTTCGCGAACCCCACCCGCGAGGATCCGAGCTGCAACGCGTGCCACAAGATCATCGACCCCGTCGCGGGCGCCTTCCAGAAGTTCGACGACTACGATCAGGAGCGGTACCGCCCCGACCGGGAGTGGCACGCGGAGATGTTCCCGCCCGGGTACGGCTCGGACGAAATGACGCTGGACGACTACCCGTTCGCGCTCAATTGGCTCGGCGAGCGAATCGCGCGTGACCCGCGCTTCGTCCGCGCCGTCGTGCAGCAAATCTTCACCGCGCTCACCGGGCAGAAGCCGCTCGCCTACCCTGCCGAGCCCGAGGCAGAAGGCTTCGCGGCCCGGCTCAAAGCCTGGGAGGGCCAAGACCAATTCTTTCGCTCCACCGGAGAGGCGTTCGTCGGCGCCGACTCGAGCTACAACTTGAAGCGCGTCTTCAAGGCCGTGCTCATGAGCCCGTATTTCCGTGCTTCCAACGCGACCGGCCCGCTCGCCGCGGACCGCGCGCTGGAGCTGTCCGCGATGGGCACCGGGCTGTTGGAGTCGCCGGAGGTGCTGTCGAGGAAGATCACGGCCGTGGTCGGCTTTCCTTGGGCTCGCGGGTACGACAAGAACGAGTGGCTGCTGTTCGACTACAAGGTGCTGTACGGCGGCATCGACTCGGACACAGTGGTGGATCGGCTGCGTACGCCCAACGGGGTCATGGCGAGCGTGCAGTGGCGCATGGCCAACGAAGTCTCCTGCGCCTCGACGGCTTGGGATTTCTCGCGGCCCGCCAACGAGCGAAGCCTGTTCCCGTTCGTGAGCCCCACGGACGTACCGGAGGACGAGATGGGCGCGCAAAACGCGGCTGCAGAGCCGCTCATCCGCCAGAACCTCCAGTACCTGCACCAGCGCATCCTCGGGGAGACCCTGGCTACCGACTCGCCGGAGCTCGACCGTTCGTACCAGCTCTTCATGGATACCTGGAGCGAAGGGCGCGCGGCCGTGAAGGCGAAGACCGAAAACGAGAGCCTCACCTACGCCTGCCGCGCGCGGGTGGATCCGTTCACGGGGCTAGACCTCGCCGACGGCCAGAAGCTCGAAAAGGACGCAAACTACGCGATTCGCGCGTGGAGCGCGGTCGTCACCTACCTCCTCAGCGACTACCAGTTCTTGTACGAGTGACCGGGAGCCGACCATGAAAAGAAGAACTTTTTTCCAATTGGCGGCCGCAACTGGCGTCACCCTAGGCCTCTCCAAGCGCGTCGTGCAGGCGCAAGCGGGAGCGTTCACGGGGCCGTTCTGGGTGCAGGTCAACGCGGGCGGCGCGTGGGATCCGACGCTTCTGTTCAACCCCGTCGCGGATCCGCTGCAGAGCCGCAAGTACCCGGAGATCGGCGCCGTCGGCGCAATCTCCTACGCGGACGTACCCATCGACCCGGCCGCGCTCGGTCTGGATGCCACCAAAGGCTACGAGGCGAGCTTGATGTCGAACGCCGCCTTCGTCGCGAAGTACGCGTCGCAGCTGCTGGTCATCAACGGCATCGACACTTCGACCAACAACCACGACGCCGGAAGCCGGACGATGTGGAGCGGTCGCTTGGCGGAAGGGTACCCCTCCGTTGCGGCGCTCGTCGCGGCGAGCAAGGGCAACGGCTCGCCCATGGCCTACCTCTCCGCGGGCGGATACGACGCGACGGCGGGGCTCGTCCCGCTCACGCGCGTCACCGGCGCGGACGCGATGAAGCGGCTCGCGCGCGTCTTCAAGATCGATCCGAACAACGCGATGTCCATGGATCAGTACCATTCGGCGTCGACCGCGGACCGCATCCGAGCCGCACAGGCGGCGCGACTGCAAGCGCAAGCGGAAGCTCAACATCTGCCGCGCCTGCGCGCCGCGATGGGGGATCTCGCGGCCGCGCGCCTGCGCGACGGAGAGCTGCAGGCCCTACAAATCCCCGACAAGCTGGTGGAGGTGCCCGGCCTCGGGGACTTGCAGCGCATGATGCAGCAGGCGCAGATGGCGGTGGCCGCTTTCAAGGCGGGCATCGCGGTTTCGGCGAACTTGAGCTTGGGCGGCTTCGACACCCACAGCAATCACGACCGCAATCAGCCCCTTCAGCTCGCCAAGCTGCTGTTCGGCATCGACTACCTGATGACGCTCGCGCAGACGGAGCTCGGCGGCAATCTGGTCATGGTCGCCACTTCGGACTTCGGTCGCGGACCGTTCTACAACGGAGACGGGGAGGGCGCCGGCAAGGATCACTGGCCGGTGACGAGCTTGTTCGCGATGGGCCCCGGCATCGTCGGCGGCCGGGTCGTCGGTGGCACGACTGCGGACCAGCGGGCGCGTCTCGTCGACCCGGGGTCGCTCGCGGTGGTGGACGGATTGGACGGCACGGACGGCGTCAAGCTCCGTCCGGAGCACATCCACCGCGCGCTGCGCCAGCTTGCGGGCGTGGACGAAACCGCGTTTCCGCTCCCGGGAGACGTCTTGCCGCTCTTTGGCTAGTGCAGGCGTGTGTGACCTGCGGTCTTTGCCCTAGGCCGCGCCGGACAGGTGCTCGATCAGCGTCTTGATGCCGATGCCGATGAGCACCAGTCCGCCCACGACGTCCAACCGGCTGCCGAGCGCCGCGCCAAAGCGATGGCCCGCGAACAAGCCGGCGGCGCTGAGCACCGCGGTCGTGACACCAATGGAGATCACGGAGACGCCGAGCGGCGCACCCAGGAGCGGTAGCGTGAAGCCGGCGGCGAGCGCGTCGACACTCGTGGCGACGGCGAGCATGAGCATGACTTTCGAGCCGAAGGCCTCCGCCTCCGCAAGCGGCGCCTGCTCCCCGTCGTGGTGGAAGGCTTCCCAGAGCATCTTGCCCCCGATCGCGGCGAGCACGCCGAAGATGAGCCAGTGGTCCCAAGCTTGAATCGCTTGTCCGACCTGGCTACCGAGCATGTAGCCGAAAAGCGGCATTATCCCTTGGAAGCCGCCGAACAAGCCGGCGACGAGCGCGACGTGCCGCACCCCGATGCGCTTCACGCTCAAGCCGCGCGCAGCCGCGACGGCCATGGCGTCCATCGAGAGACCGAACGCCAACAGCAAAATGCCACCCAGCTTCAAAGCGGTGGGCTCTCGACGCGCGCGACCGTGCCGGTCTTGAGGTCCGTGACGTACAGCTTGCCGTCCGGGCCTACCGTAATGCCCGACAGCGAGCCGCTCGGCCGCTGCGTGTCGTAGACGGCGAGGGAGTTGCCGTCGGCGTCCAAGACATGGATGAAGCTCGTCGCGTTGTCCGTGACGTAGAGCTTGCCGCCCTCGAAAGCGAGGCCGCTCGGTAGCTCCAGAGCCCCGGGCCGCACCAGCTCCCGCAAGATGGCGCCGTCCCTCATTCCGCTATCCTCCAAGATCTCCCATACGTCGATCTTGCCGCCGGGAGTGGCCGTGCTCGGATCCACGCTCACGACGCGCTGGTGACCCGTATCGGCCGCGTAAACGACGCCGCGTTCGGCGTCGTACGCGACGTGGCTCGGCACTTCCGGAACGCGCAGCAGCTGCCCGTCCACGTAGCGGTGCACCTCGCCGTCCGCGTGGTCCTCTCCGCCAATCTGATGCGGCGCATGAAAATCAACGCGATCCAGCGAGCCCGCGTCGCCGTTGAAGAGCCAGTACGCGTTTTCGGCTTCATGCGCGATACCCATGCAGTACGGAGTTTCGTGCAGCATGTCCAAATGGGTACCGTTCTGATCCGGCTTCGGCGTCACGCCGAATATCGCCGGATCCGACGACCAAAGCGCGGGCCCCGCGTACGGAATGTCCACGTCCTCGTAATTGTCCGTGAGCGCTTCGCCGCAAGCCGCGAACAGCTTGCCCTCTCCCCAAGCCATGGCGGTGGGGTGGCGCATGAAGTGCCAAGCGTTGCCGTCTTGCTTGACGACCGCCTCCGGGGCGTCTCCGGTGGCGCCGCTCACCACGGCCATGGCGCCGGGCAGCGCGCTGCAACCGCGGTCGTCGGTCATGGTGCAGGGGAGACCGCTCGGGAATTGACGCAGCGCCACCCAGAGCTCGTCTTCGACGGCGGCGTTGAACGCCAGCGCGGTCGCGCTCAGCTCGACGCGCGCGCTCGGTCGAAACACCTCCGTGAGCTCGACGGCTTGCGGCGTCGGCGTCTCACTACCTGAGGCTTGCGCATCCAAGGATTCGGACGAGCAGCCGCAAGACAGAAGCGCGCCCAGGACCGCGGGAAACAGAAAACGACGGTCTCTCACGCGGGGGAGCGTAGCGCCGCATGGCCAGCCAGCCAACCGAGGACGCGTTTCCAGCCTTCGGAGTGACCGGCGCCCGAAGCGACGCGCTCGCCGAAGCCGCTGTGGCGCACTTTGACGCGAGTCCCTGCGGCGGTGGCCGTGAGCTCCATGCGGATTTGCGTCTCGGCGTCTCCGTCCCAGCTGGCGATCCACGTGAACACGAGCAAGTGCGGACGCTCCACCTGCAGGTATTCACCGTGCACGAAGCCGCGCTCCGTGCCGTCCAGCCTCTCCGAACGACTCGACCATTTCCCGCCTGGTCGCAGATCCACCTCCCAGTCGAACGTACGGTACGCATCGGGCGAACCCCACCAGCTGGCGAGCTGAGCGGGATCCGTCAGCGCTTCCCACACGACCTCCGGTGGGGCGTCGATATCCATCGAAGCGTGGATGGTACCAGCGCGAAAATCCGATAGCGCGCTCACTTCTTTCCCTCCACGTGCCGCTTCAAGTTGAGCAGGTTGACCTGCCAAAATTGGCGATACTGCTCGAGCCAATGCGCGCACTCCAACAGCGGCCCGGGCGTGAGCTCGTACACGCGCAAACGGCCGTCGCGCTTCTCCGTTACGAGCCGGGCCTCGCGCAGCACGCGCAGGTGCTTGGACACCGCCGGCCGACTCATGCGGAAGTTGGCGGCTATTTCCGTTACCGGTGCCGACCCCGCGCGCAGCTGATCCAAAATGGCGCGGCGCGTGGGATCGGCAACGGCATGAAAAGCGTCCGAGCTGGCGGCGGCGCGCGACATTAGGTAACTCTTAGGTTACACCGGGGGCGCGCCGCTCGCCACCGTCAACCTGCCATCGGTAGGTCCAACGGCTTGCCCGTTTCGAGGAACGTCTTCAAGCCGGAGAGGACGACGCTCCAGCCGTCCTGCCCCTCTCCCAGGTGCGCGGCCGTCTTGGGGGCCTGGGCGAAGTCGTGAATGGCAATGACTCGGCAAGCTTTGCCGCGTGGCTCGATCTGCCATTCCACGGTGGACGTTTCGTCCTCGAGGGCGGCATCGTAGCGGATTTTCCAGGTGTGCACGAGGCGCTTGCGAGGCTCGCACTCGAGCACGACCCCGTCGACCGTAGGCGTGCCGTCCGGTAAGTCGAAGCGAATGGGCGCTCCCCGCTCGAACGAGGATTTGACCACCGTGCCGAAGAAATACGCGGGCGTGAGGTCGCCGTTGGTCAGCGACTCCCAAAGCTTTTCTGCGCTCGCCTGAATGAAGAGCTCGTGAACCTGACGTTGCGAATGGTTGTTCATGGGGACCTCCTGATGGGTAACTGAATGGTTACTGTTTGTGGAGGCGCCCTGTCCAGTAAATATCGCCGCGTCCGCGGGGCGGTTGCGTCGACGCGGAAATCGCGAGAGAAAGGCGGAGCCATGTGTGCTCGCTGGGTCCTTCCCCTCCTCGTCTCGTTGCTCTCTGGCTGCGCCACGCGCGGCGCGTCGCCGACGACGCCGGTGGCGGGGCGCTCGGAGCCGGGGGACGGTGCCACTTCACCTTCTTTGGTGACGCCCGGCACCACCGCCACGCCCGGGTCGACGACGGCCTTCATCCCATCCGCGCCGCTGCCCGCGGGGGAAGAGCCCACGCCCGACAAGGCGCTGCCGGAGCTGCGAGTGGAGGCGCTCGGTATGCACGTCGGTGGCGGAACGAACTCGCCGGAAGAAAAGGCGCCGTTTCACCGCGCGCTCGAGCAAAAATTTCCCGCGTTCCTGGAGTGCTATCGCGGCGTCGATGACCCGTGGGCCGGCGGCAGCTTCGGAGTCGACATCAAGGTAGCCCGCGGCGGCGGCCCGCCGACGGTGGAGCAGCCGCGAACCCGCATCCGCGGCGCGGCCTTTCGCGACTGCATGCTGAGCGCATTCGCCAAGGTGCAGTTCGAAAAGCCGAAGGCCGGGCCGACCGTGCTCAGCTACTCCGTGAGGTTCACGCTCGGCAAAGGCAAACGCTGACGCCTGCGGCGAGATCAAATCGCTCGGTTTGAGCCACCCTGGGCCACGGCTGGGTACGCGAGTTGGCACCGTCGCGAGGATTCGCGCGCTTTGTCGTAGCTCACACGTTGGCGCAGCAATTGCTCAACGGCGGAGCGGGCTCGGAGGAGAGCCGCGTACAACGGGAGCATTCATATGATGACAATCACGCGACGTTTGGGGATGGCGATGTTGCTGGCCGCCGCCAGCACTTCCTTGATGGGCTGCTCGAGCTCCGGACAATCGAGCGGCGGCGAGAACGAGAGCGAGGGGCAACTCGCGCTCCCGCTCGTGACGCAGGGCGCTTCCGGTGTGGTGTATCGCTTGCGCGACGCGACCTTCACCATCTCTCGTTACGGGTGGATGGGCACGGGGGGCACGGGATGGGCTAGCGGCGGCGGTCCGGGCGGCACTGAAGTCGTTACGGTCAGCAGTGAGACCGATCCGAACGCAGCAACGATCAGCGTCAACCTGGAGGAGGGCCAATACTTCGTGACGCTCCAGCCCGGCTGGCACTTCGAGAAGCAAACCGCCGCAGGCTACGAAGAAGTGGAAGCGACGCTTCTCTACGGGGAGACGCAATACGTGTACGTGTCGCGTCAGTCGACTTCGTTCGCCGAATTCCAGTTCGGCTTGGGTGGCCGCGAAATTTGGCTCAACGGCGACCTGAACATCGGCGTCGTCCTCTACGAGGATCCGAGCGACCTCGGCTACGGCGGGTCCGGCGGCTTCGCCGGTGCGGGCATGGGCGGGTGGACGGCCGGGAGCAGCCCCATCCCAGCCGGTGGCGTCGGCGGCGGGATGCCGTAATCCTGCAAGTTCGCGGCGCTGCTCGCTTCTGCGCGCAGCGCCGCGGCCCTTCAGCGGCCGAACCGCTCGAACGGCACCGCGACCGATGCGCCCCGCAGCGCCACGTCCGTCAAGTGGCGCAGCAACGGTAGCTCTCCGGGCTCGGTGGCGCGGCTCATGTCCCAGCCATCGAGCGCGAGGTCCAGCTCACGCAAGACCTCGAGACACTCGAGCGTCGCGCCTTCCATCTTTTCGATCGCTTGGTCGAGGGAGAGCCCGAGACCGAGCCACTTGCCGAAGCGCCCGGTGCGCCCGCCGTTGCAAGTTACGGTTAGGTCGCCGGTGCCGGGGAGGCCAACCGCGGTGCGCGCTTCGCCTCCGCACAACTCCACCACGCGCTGCATCTCCAAGATCGCTTGCGCGAACACGCCGCTCTCGTAGTTGTGGTAGGCGACGCTCCCGCTTCCCCCGCCGCGCGCCTCGTGTACGCCGGCGCCGAAGCCCACGCCCATAGCGAAGGCGTTTTTGAGCGCCGCGCACGTCTCCGCGCCCACTACGTCTGGCTCGTGATGCACGAAGTAGTAGGGGCCGCGCGCCAGCGCTCGCCACGCGTCACATGCTTGGGGTGAGCGGCCCGTGAATACGATGCTCGTCGGCACGCGGCGCAGAAGCTCTCCCGCGATGCACGGCCCTGCCACCCCGACCGGGGAAATCTGCTCCGCCGCGGCTGGGGGTAGCGAAGCTTGGAAGACGTCCGGCAAGACGTGTAATTTCGACTCCCTCCACACCAAGCCCTTGGAGATCATGAGCACGGGCCGAGGAGCGCGGCTCAGCTCTGAAGCGAGTGCGGACGCGGCCCAGCTCACGCCGGCCGAGCTCACCCCCAGCGCGACTGCGTCCGCATCCCGTAGTGCGGCGCTCAGCTCTTCCACGAAATAGGGCCTGACACCTGGCACGGGGGCACGCAGCTTCGGGTGCGCTTCGCCGGCTTTCAACGCCCTGACGATCTCGTGGTCCAGCGGCGAGCCGACTAGCCGCACTTCGTGCCCATTATCCACCAAGGGGGTGGACAGCGCGCTGCCCATCATTCCGGCGCCTACGATGGCGATGACGGCCATGCCGAAGCTCTTAGCGGGACGTGGCCGGAGCCGCCAGATCCTTCTGTTTGGTTCGCTCCGGCAGCGTGAGCTGCGGGAGCGGGGGGAGGGGAATAGTCAGGCTCGTGGGCACCGGTGGCAGCCCGAGATCTTTGCCGATCGCCTCCACCTTCTTGCCGACTTCGTCGCCGATCGCCTGCAGATCCTTGGCGTTGGGCGTCAGCGCTATCAGCTCGCCGAACGAAAGGGGACGTAGCCCGCAACCGACGCCGATCTTCTGCGTGAGCTTGGCGTTGGCTAGGTCCTTCGTGCTCGCCTGAATGCCGACGTTCACGGTCACCTCGCCTCGGACCACCGCGAGGGCGGTGCGCTTGCCCTGCTTGCCGGAGACCTTGCCTAGAAGCTGGCCGAGGCGCGACTCCACGGCCGCGCCGGCGAGCGCGTCGCACGGCAGGACGCCTTTCAAGTCCATGCTGACTTCTGCGTCTAGCCCTTGGCGAACGACGCTGCCGTCGCCCTTGAGCTCGAAGCGCGCCGCCTGGACCTTGGACTCCGTGAGCGTGACGCGCTCGCGCTTGCCGTCCACGCGCAGCTTGGTATCGAAAGTCGTGACGTCTCCGAAGACGAAGCCGTCCAGCTCGGGCGGGTGGGGCGGTACGAAGCCCTTGAGCGCGCTCTTGAGCGTGCCCGTCACCTCGCCCCCGTCCAGCACGTCCGCCGGTAACACCAAATCCACCTCGCTCGACACGACGACGTCGGGGAGCGGCAGAGGGATGCCGAGCCCTTTTCCGATCAAGCCGATCTTGGTCGGCGTGAGCACGATGCGGAGCTTGCCCGCTCCACTGGTGTTCAGGCTCGCGTCTAGGCGCAGTGGCGCCGCTTGCGTGCTCTGGTCGCCGAAGCCAATCGAGACGTCTCCACCCGTCAACGAGAACCCGGCGCCGACCTTGCCCAGCTCGAACCCAGACAGCTTGCAGCTTTGAGCCGAGAAAGCGGCGCCTACGACCGTTCTCGTCAGAAAACCGCCGCCCAGCTCCAGCCACGGCGCGCTCGCGGCTTGCTCCGCGACCTGCACTTGGACGCGGCTTGCCACCACCGGCGCCTCGAACGCCTTCGGGTGGTTGTGCGCCCACTCACCGAGCTCCAGCAAGACCCGCGGCAAGCTGCCGCTGACGCCCACCCGCACGTCCGACAGCTGTACGGTCGCG
Source organism: Polyangiaceae bacterium (assembly GCA_029266615.1). GTDB lineage: Bacteria > Myxococcota_A > Polyangia > Polyangiales > Polyangiaceae > PMG-095. The sequence goes on along the minus strand of JAQSWN010000139.1, from coordinate 4,414 downwards.
GGCTCGAAGTTTTGCAGCTGAACGTCCACCAGGCCGACCTTTGCCTCGAAGCCGGGCGCCCCGATGAGCTTGGCCGTCGCGCCGGTCAGTTGCACCCATTGCCACCCGAAGCCAATCTCACCTGGCGTGAGCTCGATGCCGCGCGCGGCTGCTTCTGCTACGACCCGCTTCTCGATGTAGCGGGGCAAGTAAACCTTGAGCCCGACCAAGATACCGATGACACCCGTGACCAAGATGCCCAGGGCGATCAAAAGGCCGCTGCTTCGCTTCACGGCCGGAGCCTAACATGCCCAACTACCTCACTCCCGAAGGCGCGAAGAAGCTGCAGGTCGAGCTGAATCAGCTGCTGAACGTGGATCGCGCCAAGGTCGTGCAAGAGGTGGCGGAAGCCGCCGCCCAGGGCGACCGCTCGGAGAACGCCGAGTACATTTACGGCAAGAAGCGGCTGCGGGAGATCGACCGACGCATTCGCTTCATCACCAAGCGGCTGGATTCAGCCGTGATCGTCAAGCAGGAGACCTCGCATGGGGAGGTCCGCTTCGGCGCGTTCGTGGACGTCGAGGACGAAAACGGCAAAAAAAGCAGCTACTTCATCGTCGGTCCGGACGAAGCCTCGCCGGCCGACGGGCGCATCAGCTTCCAGTCCCCGTTGGGTAAGGCGCTCATGAAGCGCAAAGTAGGGGACGTCGTGAGCGTCCTTCGCCCCGCCGGAGAAATCGAAATCGAGATCAAAGCGATTCGCTACGAGTGACCGCAGCGAATCGCCCCCCAGCTCATTCGAGCAGCTGGTCTATCTAGCCACGGGCCAACGAACCCGATAGCCCCGCCCGCGCAAGTACTGGATCGCGTCGGCCGCCCCGGCCGCGCCGAGCCTCTGCCTCAGCTCGTAAACTTGGTTGCGTGCCGCGTTGCCGCCCACCGAGCCGTTGAGCACGACGCGGTTCAGCTCCTTCGACGGCACGAAGCGTTCGGAGTGATCGAGCAGGAACTCGAGCACCGCGCACTCCGCGCGCCGTAGCGACACTTCTTGATCGTTGACGGTCAGGGTTCGCGCCAAGCGATCGAGGCACAGGGGACCCGCGCGCAGCACACTGCGGAATACTTCCGAAGTGCGACGCGTGCGCGCCACCAGCGCCAGGATGCGCAAGCGCAGCTCCAGGCCGTCGACGGGTGAACGGAGGAAATCCGTCGGTGCTTCCCGCTCGAACAAGCTAGGTGATGGCTGCCCCGTTCCCGGGACGATCCAGAGCACTGCTTGATTGGCAGGTATCTCACTTGGCGGGGTGACGTCCGACTTGGCGACGCACACCGATGATTGCGAGATGTCGTCGCTGACGGAGATTTGACCGTCAGCGAAGGAGGTACCGAACTCATTGAGCTCGGCCGAATCGAAACCGCGAAGGCAGATCAGCTGCGCTTCGCCGACTGCTTGCGTCGCTTGCCCCATCATGTAGGTGACTCTGCGACTGTCAGATTCTGGGGTCAACAACCACAGGTGGGTTCGCCCCATTTTTCGTCAATTTTGACCACGCTGATGAAAGGAAATGACGCACCGCGGACGGAATCCTGCGCTGCTGGTCGAAGCAAATGACCATGTTCTCCAATACATGCGCGTGAAAACACCCAGTTGGTGCAAAAATGACGGTGGCCTTAACGGGTGGTTTAAGCGCGCGCACTCACTCTGATGGTGACTTCGCTCCGTGCCCTCCTGCTGATGTTGGGTGCGTCGGCTGTGGCCGGCTGCACGGCGCGAATCAGCTCGAGCGAAAGCTCTGACGTTGGGGGGAGCGTGGGTCTGACGCCGGGACCTGGCAGCGGCGGCACAAACTCCACTCCTCCGGGTGAGACTCCACTGGACTGCAGCAGACCTCGAGTCGCGGCGACGCCACTGCGTAGGTTGAGCCGCACCCAATACGATAACTCGATTCGCGATCTCCTGGGCACAGAAGCGCGTCCTTCGCTCGCGCTCCCTGCGGACGAGAAGCTGGCCGCCTTCGCCAGCAACTCCGTATCACCCGTGTCGCGCTTGTCGGTCGAGCAATATCGGGACGTGGCGGAGCAGTTGGCGGCGCAGGCCACGCTCGCGCGGTTGGAGGAGCTCACCGGTTGCGCCGGTGCGGCCCAAGATGCTGCGTGCGCAGCGCGATTCATCGCGAGCTTCGGGCGGCGGACATTTCGACGCCCGCTCGAGGCGACCGAGGAAGCGCGCTACCGCGGCTTGTTCACGCTCGGTGCGCCGCGCGGCTTCGCGGAAGGTATCCGCTTGGTGCTGACCGGCATGCTGCAGTCGCCGACGTTTCTTTACCATCTGGAGCTCGCGCCGGCTCCCGCGGACGCGGAGCTCACCGCGCTCGATGGTTACGAGGTCGCGTCGCGGCTCTCTTTCGCGCTCTGGAGCAGCCCGCCCGACGACGCCCTGCTGGACGCAGCCGCGGCAGGCGAGCTCATGACTGGGGTCGGTATCCGCACGCAAGGCGAGCGACTGCTCGCGAGCGAGCGAGCTCGGGGCGCGCTTGCAAACTTCCACCTGCAATGGCTAGGGCTGGAGAACTTGCTGGACCTGGAGAAGGATTCCGAGCTCTTCCCCGAGTACGACGAGGCTCTCTCCGCGGCGATGCGACAAGAGACGGTGGATTTCGTGGACTTCGTGATTCGCCGTGGGGATGGGAAGCTGGAGACGCTGCTGAGCGCGCCGTTCACGGTGGCGAGCCCGTCGCTACGCGCCTTTTACGGCGCGAGCGGCGAGCCGCGCCCGGACGGCACGGTGTTGCTGGATCCGCTGCAACGCGCCGGCCTCCTCACTCAGGCCAGCTTCTTGGCCGGGCACTCGCACGCAGGTCAAACGTCGCCGGTGCAGCGCGGCCTCGCGGTGCGCAAGAACTTGCTCTGCACGGAGCTGCCAGACCCACCCATGGACGTGAACGCTACGCCGCCCGCGCCCGATCCGAAGGCGACGACTCGACAGCGCTTCGAGCAGCATCGGGCGGATCCTAGTTGCGTGGGCTGCCACCAGCTGCTCGATCCCATCGGGGTCGGCTTCGAGAGCTATGACGCGATCGGGCGCTACCGGACGACGGAGAACGGCTTGACCATCGACGCGACCGGCGAGCTCGCCTCTGCTGGGGAAGCAAGCGGTGCGTTTTCGAGCGCGGTGCAGCTGGCGAAACGGCTGTCCACGAGCGCGGATGTGCGCGCTTGCGTGCAGAAGCAGTGGTTTCGCTTTTCACTCGGCCGCTTCGAAGGCGCCGAGGACGCCTGCACCTTGCAGCAGCTCGCCCACGATTTCGAGGCGTCTGGTTACGACGTGAGGGAGCTCCTGCTCTCGCTCGTCACCTCGGACGCGTTTCGCCATCGCAAGGTGCAGCCATGAAGCCTCGTCTCAATCGTCGTGCTCTACTGGGCGGGCTCGGGGCTTCGGCCGCGCTCGCGCCGTTCTTGCCGCTGCTCGAAGCGCGCGGCCAAGAAGCGCAGCCGCGGCGCTTGATCTTGTGGTTCACCCCTCACGGCACCATTTACGACAACTGGAAGCCGACCGGCGGCGAGCGCGACTTCACGCTGGGGCCAATCCTGGAGCCGCTCGCGCCGCACCGCTCGAAGATCAACGTGCTGGATGGCCTGAAGATTCACGCGGACGGAGTGGGCGCGCCGCACACCAAAGGGCCCCCGTTACTCTGGACCGCGTCGTCGTTGAAGAACGACATGACCTTCACCCGGCCCGACGGCTCCGGCGGCATGTATTACGGCTGGAACAGCGCCCCGAGCATCGACCAAGTCATCGCGGAGAAGCTGCGGCCCACGACTCCGTATCGTTCGCTGGAGTTCGGGGTGCGATCTGGTGGCAATCACCCCGGTTCGCGCATGATCTACACCGCCGCCGAGTCACCTCTCGCACCGGAAACGAACCCGTGGGCGGCGTTCAAGCGCCTCATCGGAGATATTGGCCAAACGACGGAACAGCTCGAACGCATTCGCAGCGAACGCCGGTCGGTGCTGGACGTCTTGGACGGAGAGCTGTCCGCGCTGCAGACCAAGGTGAGCAGCGCGGACAAGCGCAAGATAGACGCGCACCTCACCGCAGTGCGCGAAATCGAGCAGCGTCTGCAAGGCTCGACCATCCCGTGCCAAGGTCCCGTGCTGGGTGACGAGCTGGACGCGAACAAGGCCAGCAACACGCCGGTCGTGATGGACGCCATGATCTCGCTGATGGCCTCCTCGCTCTCGTGCGGGCTCACGAATTTCGCGAGCATGCAGTACCGGGTGGGAGAAAACGACGGCGGCTACCTGTACGACTGGCTCGGCATCAGTGATCTCGAGCACCATTTGATGACGCACGAGCCGGACACCAACGAGGTGGCGCGGGCGCAGCTCACGAAAATCTACACCTGGTACACGCAGATGTTCGCGAAGTTCCTGG
>JAQSWN010000138.1 GCA_029266615.1 Polyangiaceae bacterium | reverse complement strand
TCCACGCGGCGCTAGACTTGGCGCGTGAGGCCGCGCAACTGCTGGAAGCAGGCGCCCCGAGTCTGCTCAACGAGGCGCCCGTGTTCCTCGCCTACCACGACGCGGCCATGGACGTCGGCGACGAGGAGCTGGCCAAAGCCGCCATCGCGCAAGCGGTGCCGCTCGCTCAGCGACGGCTGCTGGGGCTGTCCGGAACGCCCTACGCCAAGCTCTACCTGACCGAGCTGCCACACAACACGCGCCTCCTCGCATTGGCGGAGGAGCTCGGGGTCGTGCCGGACGCCATTCATCGCGCCCTCGAGAGCGGCAACTGAGACGTCGCCTTGTGCTAACGTGACGTTTCGGTGACGAAAGAGCTGATTTACGTAGGCGTATTCGCCGCGGTCATCGTCGTCCTCGCCGCGGTGTTCCGGGTCGTCCCCGGCGCGTCCCGGCGGCGCTTACGGCGCAGCGTGCTCTTACTCGCGTTGCACCTGCTCGTCGTGCTTGCCACGTCCGTGCTCGCGCTGTCGCGCTTCGACGAAGTCGCGCTCGGGTTCTCGCTCGCCGGTGAGCTGCTGCGTGTGCTCTTGATCATCAACTTGTCGGCGCTCGCCGTGTTCGACCTCCTCGCGCCCCTCACGCGCTGGGATTTTCCGGACATCTTGCACGACCTCGTCGTGGGAGCCGCGTACCTCGTGGCGGCGGGTTGGCTCATGCATAAGGCCGGGGTCAACCTGACCAGCATCATCGCCACGTCGGCCGTGGTGACGGCCGTCATCGGTTTATCGCTGCAAGCGACGCTCGGCAACATCGTCGGCGGCTTGGCGTTGCAGGTAGACGAGTCGTTCAAAGAAGGCGACTGGCTGGAGTTCGAGAACAAGCAGCAAGCGCAGGTCAAGAAGGTGCGCTGGCGGCACACCGTGCTGGAGACGCGCGACAACGACACGCTGATCGTGCCGAACGGCCAGCTCATGGCCCAGTCCATCAAGGTGCTCGGCCGGCGCGACGGAAAGGCCGTACCGCATCGGCAGTGGGTCTACTTCTGCGTGGATTTTCGCTTTTCACCGGCGGACGTGATCAGCGTAGTAAACCAAGCTCTGGTGTCGGCGCCCATCACGGGTGTGGTCACGGATCCAGCCGCTCATTGCATCTGCAACGACCTGGCGAGGGACAATCGCGACGGCTATGCCTTGTACGCCGTGCGCTACTGGCTGGACGACTTGTGGCGCAACGACGCGACCAGCTCGGACGTCCGCGAGCGCGTCTACTCGGCGCTCAAGCGCGCCGATATTCCGCTCGCGATCCCAGCCGCGGCGCTGTTCCTCGAGCAAGAGGATTCGGTCAAAGCCGAGCGTAAAATTCAGCGCGACGTCGAAAGCAAGCTCCGCACGCTGGACGCCATCGAGCTGTTCCGAACCCTAGAGACCGAGGAGCGGCGCTCGCTCGCGCAAACGACCCGCCGAACGCCGTTCGGCCGAGCCGAGGTCATCACGAGGCAAGGTGCGCAGGCCAATTGGCTGTACGTGCTCGCCAAGGGTGAGGTGGAGGTGCGGGTGGCGACGCCCGAAGGCGAGCGCCGCGTGGCCGTGCTCCGTGCCCCCAGCTTCTTCGGAGAGATGGCGCTAATGACCGGTCAGCCGCGAGAGGCGACGGTCGTCGCGCTCACGGCGGTGGAGTGCCTTCGCATCGACAAGGCAGATTTCCAAGGCATCCTGCAGCGCCGTCCGAGCATCGCCGAGCGCATCTCGGAGATCCTGGCCGCGCGGCGGCTCGAGCTGGAGGCCGTGCGGGGCGTCGTGGACGACGACCATGCGCGGAGCAATCGCCTGAGCCATGAAAACTTGCGCATCCTGAACGGTATTCGTGACTTCTTCGGCCTCTGACCGCGCTCGAGTAAGCTACTCGTGCCCATGAAGCCGTGGCTGCGCTGGACTGCCCTCACCTGCTTGGTGCTGGCGCTCATCCTCGTCCCTTTCGCGCTGTGGGAAGATGCGATCACCGCCTTCACCGCTCGGCTCTTGGCCCCCACCGCCGGTCGCGCGGTGGTTGCGAGCGTGGTCGTGCTGCTGCTCGCCGCGGACGTCCTGCTCCCCGTGCCCTCGAGCTTCGTCTCCGCGGGCGCGGTCGCCTTGCTGGGGGCGGTCGCGGGGGGAGTCGCGGTAGCCTTGGGAATGACGCTCGGCGGTTGGCTCGGCTACGTGCTCGGGCGTTGGGGCGGAGAGCCGCTTGCCGAAAAAATCGCCGGAACCGAGCAGCTTGCACGAGCTCGCGAGGCGATGGCACGGCACGGCCGCTGGCTCCTGCTGGTGTGTCGCGGCGTCCCGGTTTTGGCCGAGGCTTCGACCTTGCTGGCGGGCGCGACGCGCCTGACTCCCGCACGCTTCGCGGTCGCCACGACGCTCGGCAACGTCGGGCTCGCCTGCGCGTACGCCTCGATCGGCGTGCTGGAGCTTTCGGGGAAGAGCGCGCTGCTCGCGTCATTCGCGCTCGGGGTCGCGGTACCCGGTGCGTTTCTGCTCGCTTGGCGCTCGTTGACCCCGCGCTAAGGCGCATGCTACCGGCTAATGATCGGGAAGTCGTGGTCCACCCCGGGCGTACAGTGGGCCAACCCCTGCTCAGGTAGAGAGAATCATGAACAAGCTCTGGGTCATCGCGCTTAGCGGAGCCGTCAGTCTCGCTGGTTGCAAGCAGCTCGAGGAGGCGCGCAAAGCCGCGCAAACGCTGAAGCAAACGGCCGAAGCCGCCAAAGGTTCCGATATCACGTCGGAGGAGGGCAAGGACGCAGAGCTCAGCACCAAGCTCGGCGAGTACATCGACTGCATGAACGGCACGTCGAAGCGCGTGGTGCAGAGCCGCAATCGCTACTTGTCCTGGGCGGACGAGAAGCTTGGCCCCACCGGCAAAGAGCGCAACATCTACGGCTTGTACGACATCAACGCCAGCACCTGCTTCCCCCACCTGGACCGCGCCAAGACGCTGCAGCCTCCCCTACCCGAAGTGGAGTCGGCCGCGATCGAGTACCGCAAAGCGCTGGAAGAGCTGGACCCGCTCGTGAAACGCGCGAACGACTACTACGACCAGAAGGACTACAAAGACGACAAGATGGCCAAGGGCAAGGCCATGCACCCGGAGCTGATGAACGCCTTCGCCAAGTTCGAGCAAGTCAGCCGAGGCTTCGAAGAGCGCGTGCTCGCGTTGAACGACGCCGTGAACGACCGTCAGTTTTCGCGGCTGGAAAAGGACCCCGCGCGTCGTCTCCAGTATTTGGCGCAAAAGTCGCAGAACGAGGCCAAATCGCTGATCAAGGTCAGCAACGTGGCTGAGCTCAAAGAGCTGGACCTGCAAAAGTACGACGTGGCGCTGCAAACCTACGAGCGCTCGATCGCCGAGCTCGAAGAGTACGCGGGTGCGCACAAGACCGAGGCGGACAAATCCTCCGGGCTGTCCTCGTACATCAGCGACAGCAAGACATTCCTCAAGTCGGCGAAGGAGCTGCTCCGCCGCAAGCGAGACAACAAGGATTTCAACAAGGAGTTCTTCTCCAATTCCAATCCGCGCCTCGTGGAGGGCCATCCCGCCCAGCTCATCGAAAACTACAACCGCGCCGTGGATGCTTCGAATCGGCTACGCTACTGACGCGTGTAGCGGTGCTTGACGCCGAGCGGGAAGTAGCTCGCCTCGGCATGGGGCAAAAGTCGGACGCGCGGCACGCGCCGCTCGGCGGGGACGTAGTTCTTGAATTCGCTATTGAGCCGCTCCAGCTCGTGCTGAATCGAACGCGCCACGTCTGCGGCAAGCTGTTCCGAAGCGGCGGCTGCGGGCAGGAGCTCCGCCGTCACCTGGAGGCTAGGGTTCTGATCGGCGTCGTGGCTGATTTCCATGACGAATTTGCCGCTGAGCGCCGTCAGCAGCGCGGCCTGCTCCACCCCGACCGCGACGTTTTCGGGGTAGACGTTCGCGCCGTAATACGAGAGCGCGAAGCTGCTACGACCGAACACGTGCACGAACGGTAGCCGACGTACCGTGACGTCCGGAGGCACGAGCCGGGCAAAGCGCGCGCTCATTTCCTGGAAGGCGTGCACGCCTCCTCGGTCCAAAATCTTATAGCGAACGAGAGGGATACCCCCGTCCCCCGTAAACAGTAAGTCGCCGTCTAGGGCCTCGAAGAAGCGGTGGAGCGGATCGAACTGGCAGAGCGTGGGGAGGCGGGCCTCACCGAACAGCTCGCGGCCGAGCTCTGGTTCCTGCGCCAGCTGGCGGCGGATCAAGATGCTGAACGGAGTCTCGTTCGCGAGCACACCGCCGTCCGCCGTCCCATAGAGCGAGGCCGTCGACAGCTCCGGCTCGCGCGCTCCTATTCGGTCGCAGACGACGCTGCGCCACTCTTCGCTGAACACCTCCCCCGCCATCACGAGCTTGAACGGTCGGGCATGCCAATCGAAACCGTCCGCACGCCCCGTGTCGATGACATCCTTCAAAAACGGCGGATAGCCGCAGAGCACGACCTGGTCGAAGCTCGGCGCGAGCGCGCGAAGGACCCGCAGAATCTCGGTTTTCTGGTTACCGGGGGTGACGAGAGTCACCGGGTAGCCCTTGGCCGCGACGTGGCGGAGGCACGCCGTTGTGTACATTCCGCCGACCCAGCTGCCGAGCGCGAAACAGATCACGGCCAGGGTTCGGCGCTCGTGCGCGCGGAAGGCGTCGCGGAACACCTGCTCGAAGCGGTACGCGGTGCCCGTTTCATCGCTCACGAAGCGTGGCCAAACCGTGGGCTCGCCGCTCGAGCCCGAAGACACCGCGAGCATGTCGCACGCAGACAGCTCGCCGTCGCGGCAGAGCGCCGCGAGCGGATGACGACGATGGTAATTCTCCTTCGTCGCCACGGGCGCGTCCGCCAGGCTCGAAAGGCGGGCCGCTTCCAGCCCTGCGTCGCGCAGTAGCTGCGCGTAAGCGGGAACGTGAAGCGTAACGTCCCGCAAGAGCTCGAAGGCCCGAGCTTCGGGCGACTCGATCAGGTGTCGCCCGAGCTCGTGGTCCAGCGGCGTGCCGTAGAAGCGCTCCAGCGCGGCCAGCGCGCTGTCCGCTTTGCTCACCGCCGCGCCCTTACTTCAGCGGCTCGACGACGAGCTCGACGCGCCGGTTGTTGGCGCGTCCGTCCGCCGTGCCGTTTTCGGCCACGGGCCGCGAGGAGCCGAGGCCAGCCGCACGAATTTTGTCGCTGGGGATGCCGCGGGAGACGAGGTAGCTGCGCACCGACTCCGCCCGCTTGAGCGAGAGCGTCTCGTTGTCGCTCGCCTTGCCCACGGAGTCCGTGTGCCCTTCGACGAGGATGGACTTGTAGCCCTGATCCGAGACGGCCTTGGCGACTTCGTCCAGCTTGTCCCGCGCGATGGGCAAGAGCTCGTACTTGCCGGTGGCGAAAAGCACGGAGCCGGACAGGGTGATGACCATGCCGCGCGATTCTTCCTTCACCTTCGCGACCTCGGCCAAGCTCGCCATTGCCGCAGCGGCTTTGCGCTCGGCCTCCGCGCGCGCGACCTTCTCCGCGTCTAGCTGCTTGCGCTCGGCCTCGAGCTGGGCCTTCGTCTTTTCGCTGTTCTGTCGTTCTTTGGTCAGCTCCGCCTTGGTCTTGTCCAGGCCGTCGAGCTGAGCGTCTTTGAATTGCTTGTCGGCCGTCTTGGCGTCGCGCTCCGCGGCAGCCTTGCCGGCTTCCGCCTCGGCGATCTCCGCCTTGCGCTGGGCGACGTAAGCGAGATCCGGCGTCGGGGCGTCGGCGCCCTCGTCCGCGAAGCTCTTTTCGGCCTTGTCCAGAGCCTGCTTGGCGGTGTCCAGATGCGCGGGAGCGAGCTGCGCGGCGAGGCTGTGCGAAGCCTTGTCGTAAGCCTTACGCGCGTCCACCAGCTCGGCCGGGGGCATCGTCGCGCCGCACGCAACCGTGGCGAGCACGGCCAAGAATGAAAGCGAGGTCGTTACGCGGAACATGGTCTGGGTCTTCCCTTTCCCTTGGCTCACTGCTTGAGCTTCTTCTTCAGCTTGCCGAGCTGCTCGTCGGCGTCCTTGGCTTCTTTCAGCGCCTTGGCCTGCTGGGCGAGGGCGAGCGCCAGGTCTGCGTCCGCCTGCGCGCGGTCGATGACGCGCGCGGCTTCTTCGTTGTCACCGTCTTCGATGAGCTTCTTTGCCTTCTCGATCTGTTCGTTGGCGAGCTTCAAGTGCAGCTGCGCCTTCGGGTCCTCGTTCGCGCCGCCGACCTCTGCGCCCTTGACCGACGCTTGCGCGGCCGTGAGCGACTCCTGTGGCACGGCTGCGCCACCGCACGCCACAGCTGACGCTGCAACCAATCCAACCCCAATCATCCGCAAGGCGAGCATCCGAAGCACGATACCTCCAGGTCTAAACGGGGCGGGCTACCGGGCCCGCAAAGCCGACGCGGACGAGCTTAGACCAGCAAGCGGCCGACGCGGAAGCCTGGTAGAAAAGGCCCACTCGCCCTTACACGGGCGACGGAGGGAGCTCAGGATGTTTCGGACAATCGGGCGGAAGGATTTCATCAAGCTGACCATCACCGCCGTGACGGTCACCACGTCGGCCATCGTCGGCTGCGGTGACGACGACGGCGGCGACCCAGGCGGAGCCGGTTCGAATGCGGGAGGAGCTGATGGCGAGGCCGGCCACGGCCAAGAGGGCGGCGGCAAGTCCGGCGGCGGCATGTCCGCTACTGGCGGCAGCACCAGCGGCGCCTCGAGCGGCGGTGCGGCCGGCGGCACGTCCGGCAGCGGCGCGTCTGGGAGCGGCAACTCGGGCGGAGCCTCGGGCGCGGGCGGTGAGGACAGCGACGGCACGGCCGGGGGGACGGCGGGCGCAGGCGGCGAGCCTTCGGGCGGCGCGGCAGCGGGCGGCGGACATTCGGGTGAAGGCAATGCGAGCGGCGCTGGCGGCGCCGGGGGCGCGGGGGAAAGCGCCGTGGATGACGGCAAGTGCCAGCCAGCGGCGTTGACCGAGACGCCCGTCACCCACAACCACCTGCCCTCCTCGTTCACGTTCTTCGCGAACTTCGTGAACGGCTCCACCTCCACGTCGCCGTTCCGGCTCGAGACGCTGGGCGCCGGACCGACCGCGCATTGGCATGACCTCCAGCTCACGTCGCAAGAAGTGCAGACGCTGCGTAGCGGCGGCACCGTGAGCGGCAAGCTGAGCACTCGCGCAACGAGCGCGGTCGGTGGGGTGGACAGCACCGGGCACACGCACACGTACACGATCACTTGCGCTTAGCTGCCCGGAGGGATCGAGGGCGGCGTCTCGCGCGGTTGTATGGCGAGAGCGCGCAACGCGCTGCGGGGTCGCTTTTTGTCACGCGCGCTGACGGAAGGAACGTTGCGCTGGCGCACTGCGGTGCTAATTCGGCGCGCGACGCGCGACCGCGCCTCCCAAAGACCCTTTGAAGATCCTGCTAGTCGAAGACCACGCCGCCGTCGGGCGCGCGATCGCCAAATCGCTCAAAGCCCAGGGCCACGTCGTGACCTTGGCCCACACCTACGCCGACGCCTGCGCCGTGACGGCGTACAACGACGTCGGTGTGTTCGACATCACTTTGCCGGATGGAGACGGCATCGAGCTGTGCGAAAGCCTGCTGCGCGAGCGGCGCGTGGGCGGCGCGCTGTTCTGCTCGGGGAGCATCGACGATTTACTGCTTGAGCGAGCCGAGGAGACGGCGCCGGTCATCTCCAAAGAAGCGAGCTTTGTGGAGCTGTGCGATGCGATCAAGGCCGCCGCGCCACAGCCGAGCTCCGCGCCGGGCGGCGGTGCATCGAGCCCGCCGCCCAAGCCTTGAATCGAGCTCAGCCGACTTCGAACAAGCCGGCCGCGCCCATGCCGCCGCCGATGCACATCGATACGATGCCGTAGCGGCCGCCGTTCCGACGCAGACCGTGTAGCAACGTAGAGGTGAGCTTCGCCCCCGTGCAGCCGAGGGGGTGACCCAGCGCGATCGCACCGCCGTCCACGTTCAGACGATCGTCGGGGATGCCGAGCTCGCGCGCGCAATACACGGCCTGGGCCGCAAACGCTTCGTTGAGCTCGAACCGATCGATGTCTTTGATGGCGAGGCCGGTTTGCGCGAGCAGCTTCTGAATGGCCGGCACGGGACCGATGCCCATGATGTCCGGATCCACACCCGCGACGGCGAAGCCGCGGAGCCGTCCGAGCGCCTTCACTCCCAGCTCTTGCGCTTTTTTATCGGAGAGGAGCACGGATGCGGCGGCGCCGTCGTTGAGCGGCGAGCTGTTGCCGGCGGTCACCGACCCGCCCTGCTTGAACACCGCCGGCAGCTTGCCGAGCACATCGGCGGTGGTTCCCGGCCGCGGGCACTCGTCCACGCCGAAGTCGAGCTCCGAGAGCTTGCCACCTTCCAGCACGCGCGCCTTGACCGTGACCACCTCGTCCTTGAAGCGCCCCGCGCTGATGGCGGCGATGGCACGCTCGTGCGAGCGAGCCGCGAACGCGTCCTGCTCCGCGCGCGAAACCCCGAAGCGACTCGCGACGCGCTCGGCCGTGTGACCCATCCCGATGTAGCTCTCGGGGTAGGTGTCGATGAGGGCGGGGTTGAGGCTCACTTTGTTGCCGCCCATGGGCACCATCGACATGGACTCCACGCCGCCGCCAATGGCTACGTTGCAAAGCCCGCTTTGAATTTGCATTCCCGCGTGCACGATGGCCTGCAGGCCGCTGGCACAGAACCGGTTGATGGTCTCGCCGGGGACGCTGTTCGGGAATTTGGCCACGAATACCGCGTTTCTGGCGATATTCAGGCCTTGTTCGGCTTCCGGCATAGCGCAGCCGAGCACGACGTCTTGCACGTCCTCCGGCTTCAGACCGGGCACTCTTTCTACGGCCGCTTGCATCGCCCAAGCGGCCAGGTCGTCCGGGCGGGTATGGCGGAGAGTGCCCTTCAAGGCGCGGCCCACCGCCGTCCTCACGCTGCTCGCGATCACGACATTCAGGGGGAAGGCCATGTTCAGTTCCTCAACGGCTTGTTGTTCATGAGCATGTGACCGATGCGGTCGAGCGTCTTTTGCTCGCCGCATAGCGACAGAAACGCTTCGCACTCGAGATCCAAGTAGTGTTGGTCCGAGACCTCCGTGCCGGCCGGGACCACGCCACCGCACAGGATGTTGGCCAGCTTGTTGGCGATGAGCGCGTCGTGGGGGCTCGCAAAGTTGCTCTCGACCAAGCCCCAGATCCGGGCGCCGATGGTCTTGGCGGCGTCGTAGCCGACCGCGGTATGAACGGCGGCACGCGGTGGGCGATAGCCGGCCCGCGCCATGCCGACCGCTCGCCACTTGGCGGCGTAGAGCAGCTCCGACCGGTTCAAGGTCACGCCGTCCGACTGTCGCAAATAGCGGAGCTTTTTGGCTTCTTCCGCGCTGGTCGCAACCTTGGCCATGGCCACGTTGAGCGACGCCTCCCCAATGAATGGAAGCAAGTCCACGCCCTTCACTTTCGCGGCGTCGTCCGTGAAGCGCTCGACCATGCGTAAGCAGCCGCCGCCCGCGGGAATCAACCCGACCCCGACCTCCACCAGCCCCATGTAGGTCTCTGCGTGCGCCTGACACGCGTCCGCCGCCATCGCTACCTCCGCGGCGCCGCCGAGCGTGTAGTTGAAAGGCGCCGCGACGACCGGCACGCGCGCGTAACGTACCTTCTGTAGCGAGGCCTGGAGGCCGCGAATGATCTTCTCGACCTGGTCCCACGCCTTCTGCTGGGCGGCCATCATGATGAGCATGAGGTTCGCGCCAGCGCCGAAGTGCTCGCCATCGTTGGCGATGACCAGCGCTTCGAAGTCCTTCTCCGCGAGATCCACCGCTTCGCTCAACATGCCGATCACGTCCGGATCCAGCGTGTTCATCTTGGTGTGAACCTCGACGTTCAGAACGCCGTCCCCCAGGTCCACGAGGGATGCGCCGAAGTTCTCCTTGACGACCTTGCCAGACTCCTTGAGCGCGGCGACGCGAATCTCCTTCGGCCCGAACGGAACCGGGCGCTTTTCGCCGGTCTGGTAGTCGTAGAAGCGCGCCTCTTTGGCGCCCCCGGAATAGAAGCTGCCTCCGGACTTAGCGAGCGCCTTGACCCATTCCGGAAGCGCGACGCCCTCTTTTTCCATGCGCGCGACGGACTCGGCGACGCCGATCGCGTCCCACGCCTCGAACGGGCCGAGGTCCCAATTGAAGCCCCAGCGCATAGCCCGGTCCACGTTCACGACGTCGTCGGCGATCTCGCCGAGACGGCGCGCCGAGTAGGCCAGCGTGCGCGAGAGCACCTTCCAGGCGAAGCGGCCCGCCACGTCGTCCGCGTTGACGAGCAGCTTGAGCCGCTTGCCGGCGTCCTCCTCGTTCTTCACCGCGCCCAGCGAGTCGAAGCGCACTTTGGCTTGGGGACGGTACTCGAGAGTCTGCAGGTCCACGACGTGGATGTCTTTGTCGACCTTCTTGTAAAAGCCGCCACCGCTCTTGCGACCGAGGCTGCCGCGCGCGATCAGCTTCTGCACGACCTCCGGCAGCGCGAACACGTCGCGCTCCTCGTCGTTCACGAGCGCGGTCTGACAGTTTTTGGCGACGTGGGCGAGCGTGTCCAGGCCGACCAAGTCCGCCGTGTCGAACGCCGCGCTCTTGGGGCGACCCATCGGACGCCCGACTATTTTGTCGACCTGCTCCACCGTGAGCCCGTCTTCCAGCATGGCGCGCATGGCGAACATCAGCGAATACACGCCGATGCGGTTGGCCACGAAGTTCGCCGTGTCCTTCGCGTAAACGATGCCTTTGCCCAGCCACTCGCCGAAACGCGCCATGCGCTCGACGAGCTCGGGGCGGGTCTCCGGCCCGGGCGCGACCTCCAGCAGCCGCATGTACCGAACCGGGTTGAAGAAATGTAAGACTAGAAACTGCGGACGCAACTGCGCAGGGAGCACCGCGCTCATCTTGGCGATGGAGAGGCCGCTCGTGTTGGAAGCCAGGATGGCGTCCGGCTTCAGCACCGGCGCGATTTTCTCGAAGAGCTTCTGTTTGACGCCCAGGTCCTCGATGATGGCCTCGATGACGAGGTCGCACTCTTTGAGGCGGTCCAGGTGGTCTTCGATATTGCCGGTTTGGACGAGGCGCGCCGCGTCCGGATCGAAGAAAGCCGCCGGCTTCGCCTTGAGCGCCTTCTCCAAGCCGCCGTCCGCGAACTTGTTGCGGGCCTTCGGTTGGCCTTGCTCTTTGTCCGTGAGGTTGGGCGGGACGATGTCCAGCAAGTGGGTCTTGACGCCCGCGCCAGCCAGGTGCGCCGCTATGGCGCTGCCCATGACTCCCGCTCCGATCACGGCCGCCGTACGAATGGACTCGGTCATCGTAGGTGGATCATGCAGCTCCGAACCCCGAGCGTCCAGAGTGTTTCATGTAGGCCAAAGGCGGTAAAAGCCGGCGTCGTCTCCCTACCTCATGACCAAGCCTCCCCCCCACACCGAAGTCACGGCGGTCGCGTCGGCTGGTAGCGCGCCGCTCCCAACCCCGCGTGGCGATGGGCCGGCCCGCGCCCCCTCGCGCGACGCGTTTCGCGCGGCGTGCGAGCAGCACCTCGACTTCGTGTGGCGTTTTGCGGCCTACTGCGGGGTCCCGGCGGAGTTGCTCGAACCGGTCGTCCACAAGGTCTTCGGTGTGATTCACGGCCGCCTGATCAGCCTGGAAAACCAGGAGGAGCTTCGCGTCTCCGTCGCCGGTATCACGCGCCACGTGGTTCGCGGCTACCTGCGACAACTGGGCGACCACTCTCCCCTTGCCGCGCCTCCCACCGACGCCGGGCCGCGACCGTTGGATTTCGGCGGAGCGGCGGCGCTGAACGGCCGGCGCGCATGCGAGCTGTGCGATCTGATCCTCGGCAAGATGACCGAGACGGAGCGCGAAGTGTTCATCCTGTGCGAAGTCGAGGGGCTGTCACTATCGGACACGGCGGAGGCGCTGCACATCGGCGAGAGCACGCTGCGTGTTCGGTTGGACGACGCGCGCAGGATCTTCAACGTGGGCTCGGCCGAGCTTCGCGCGCACCAGTTTTGGACGGCGCGGCAGAACCGCCCGGATGAGTGAGCTCCGTCGGCACGGTCGTGAGCTGCTGGAAGCGTCGCGAGTCGAGCGCACGCCCCGCGCCGACCTCCGGGAGCGTTTGCTATCGCAGCTGCTGGAGAGCGCCGCGCAAACGTCGCTCGCGGGGGCTGAGCCGTTGCCGCTGGCCCAACGCCTCGGCCCTCAGACGAAGGCTCTCCTGGTGGCGGGGCTCGCGGTGGTGATCTTCGGCGGGATGTGGCTTTTGAGCCGTTGAAAACGCTAACGGGAAACGCCCGGAATGTTCTCGAAGCGAAAGGCAGCACCGCCCACACGGAAAGTGGCGCTCAACTGCTCTCCGCGCGCGGAAGAACCGCCAACCCTGAGCTCGAAATCGCCCGGCTCCACCACCCGCTCCTCGTAAGCGTTCACGAGCGAGAGCCGCTCGTAAGGCACGAGCAGGCGAACCGTGCGTTTCTCCCCCGGCTCCAGGGTCACCCGCTGGAAGGCGACCAGCGACTGATTGACCCACGTCACGGAGGTCACCAAATCCGAGACGTACGCCTGGACGACCTCCGTGCCCGCGCGAGGCCCCTCGTTCGCGAGCTCCACCTCGACCTCGACGTCCTGTCCTGGCTGAACGAGCGGCGTGGCAACGTGCAGATTTCGATACGCGAAGCGCGTGTAAGTGAGGCCATGGCCGAACCGGTAGAGGGGCTCCTGCGTCAAGTCTGCGTACCGGTCGCCGTGCTGCCCTCGCACCTGGGAGTAGAAAATCGGCTGCTGACCGACGTGCCGGGGATGCGAAATCGTGAGCTTTCCGCTCGGCGCTTGGTCGCCGCACAAGATTTCGGCGAGCGCCGTTCCCCCCTGCATCCCCGGATTGAAGCACTGGAGGACGGCGCCGGCACGGCTGGCGCTCTCCGGCAGGACGAGCGGTTTACTGGCGACGAGGACCAGAATGAAGGGCTTGCCCGAAGCGGCGACGCCATCGATGAGCGCGTTCTGGTTACCGAGCAGCTCGAGCGTGGCGGTGCTGCGCGTCTCCCCCACGAACGGAATGTCGTCGCCCACCACGATGATGGTGAGCTCGGCCCGGCTGGAGAGCTCCAGCGCCTGAGCGAGCTGGGCCGGGTTCTTGGACCAAAGATCGCCAGCGGTTTCGTGCGTTACCTCCGCATGAGGAAGCCGTGCCCGAATGCCGTCCAGGACGGTCGTTGTGAGCTCGCGCGGGTGCTTGCCGTACTCGGGGCCATATTGCGGTGAGCCGAGCGACCAGTCACCGAGCTGGGCGTCGGCGTTGTCCGCATTGGGACCGACCACGGCGACCCGCGTGAGCTCCGCGCCAACGAGCGGCAAGATGCCGTCGTTGGCGAGCAGCACGATGGACTCACGCGCCGCGCGCAGGTTCAGCTCGCGGTGCTCAGCGCAAGCAATGACCCGTCCCTGAGCTTCCCGGTTCGGGCGACGCGCGTTTTCGAACAGGCCCATGCGGAACTTCAGCGATAGGATCCGACGCACTACGTCGTCGATTTCCGCTTCCAAGAGCAGGCCGCGCTCGACTGCCTCTTGCGCGGCTTCGAAAAAGCCAGGCGTCGTCATAATCAAGTCATTGCCGCAGCGCACGGCGATCACGGCCGCCTCCACCAGCGTGGGCGCGATGCGCTGCTCGTGAACGAGGCGCCCCACGTTGTCCCAGTCCGTGACCAGGATACCTTCGAAGCCCCAGTCCTTCTTGAGCACCTCTCGCAACAGCCAATGGTTCGCCGTCGACGGCAGCCCGTCCATCGATTGGTAACCGGTCATGAACGTCATGCAACCGGCGCGCACGGCGCGCTCGAAGGGCGGCAGAAAAAAGCTGCGTAGCTTGCGGCGCGAGATGTCCGCCTCCGAAGCGTCGCGGCCGCCTTGGGTCTCCGAATAGCCGGCATAGTGCTTGGCAGAGGCGAGCACGCCGTCCGCGTCGTCGAGCCCCCTCCCCTGGTAGCCGCGGATCATCGCCGCGCCGAGCTCCCCAATCACGAAGGGATCTTCGCCGAACGTCTCGCCCGTGCGCCCCCAACGGAGATCGCGGGATAGGCAGAGCACGGGCGAAAACGTCCAGTGCGCGCCGGTCGTCGCCATCTCGCGCGCGGTGGCGCGCGCGACGGCTTCGAGCAACTCCGGGTTCCAGGACGCCGCGAGGGCCAGCTGCGTCGGAAAGATGGTGGCGCCGGGGTGGAACGAGTGGCCATGAATGCCGTCCTCGCCGATGAGGAGCGGGATGCCGAGGCGGGTTTGCTGCGCGGCGTCCATGGCTTCGGCCAAGCGCTCGTTCAGGATGTGCAGCAGTGATCCAGGCTGCTTGCTACGAATGGTTTGGATGGGGTCGACTTGCCCGTTCAGTTGCAGCATTTGGCCGACTTTTTCGGCCAAGGTCATGCGGGCGAGCAGGTCCTCCACGCGGCGTGCGACCGGCTGCGCGGCGTCTTTGTAGAGCGGCTCGGCCATCTCAGGTGCTCGTCTTTCGGGCGCTCTTCTGGGCCGCGCGCGCCAGCGCTTGCTCCACGAGCCGTGTGACCAGCTGCCGCGGCGGCACGCCGCTTTCCTCCATGAGCTTCGGATACATCGAGATTTGCGTGAACCCGGGGATGGTGTTGATCTCGTTCACCCAAAGCTTGCGATCTTTTCCCAAGAACAGATCCACGCGCGCCATGCCGTCGCACTCGAGCGCCTCGAAGGTGCGAAGAGAAAGCGCCTGGGCCTCCCGCACCTCGGCCGGAGCGAGCTCGGCCGGGATGCGGGTGACGGCGCCTGAAGCGTCCAGGTACTTGGCCGCGTAGGAGTAGAAGCCGTCCGGATGGTCCACGACGATTTCTCCGGGGACGGAGACTACTGGCTCCTCGCCCCCGAGCACGGCGAGCTCAATCTCCCGCGGGTGCTCGAGCCCCTGTTCGATCACGACCTTGCCGTCGAACTCGAAGGCGTGGTCGACCGCTGCCCCGAGCTCGCCGGGCGCGAGCACACGGCTGACTCCGACGGAAGAGCCGAGATTGGCAGGCTTGACGAACAGCGGAAACGCAAGCTGGCTCGCTTCCGCGAGCGCGGCGGCCCGCGCCTTTCCGTAACGCGAATGGCGAAGCGTGACGTACGGCAACACCGGCAGGCCCGCCTGAACCAGCAGCCGCTTCATGACGTCCTTGTCCATTCCCACGGCGGAGCCAAGAACGCCCGCGCCCACGTAGGGCAACCCAGACAGCTCCAGCAGGCCTTGGACCGTGCCGTCTTCTCCCATGGGGCCGTGCAAGACGGGGAACACGACGTCGACCGGGAGCGGCTCTCGCCCCTCCACGCTCAGCTCCAGCGCGCCGTTTGGCGAAGGTCGTGGCGGTAGTGCAACCCCGGGCGAGCCCGGGGCGAGCGCGATGGCACGCGCGTCTTTCCCGGCCGCGAGCAGCGATTCAAGCGACTCCAGCTGCCATCGGCCTTGTTTGTCGATGCCGACCAGCACCGCCTCGAAACGCGCGGGGTCGAGCGCCTCCACGACGAAGCGCGCGGAGAGCAGCGAGATTTCGTGCTCGGCGGAGCGGCCACCGAACAGCACCAGGACACGTTGCTTTGCGCTCATCGTCGGGCCGCGAGCATAGCGGAGCCGCACCCACCTTTCCAAGACTAGGGATTTAGCTCGGCGCACACCGGCGAGCCGGTCCCCAGCGGTCGCACCGCCGCGATCACGCTGTCCAGCAGCGTGCGCGTGCCCTCGTCCGCGTAGCCTTGCCCGATGACCAACATGCCGGTCCCGTCGCAAATGGACACCAAGAGCAGCCGGCCGCGCACGGGCGTGCCGTCCACCTGCCAAACGCGCTCCACGGCCGCTCCCAGCGGCGTCTTCACCTGGCTGGATTCGACCAGTACGCTCACCCGCTGGCCCCGGTCGAGCGGCTTTTGCAGAGCTTTTTCGAAAGTATCGAACGACTGACGCACGGCTCGCTCCGTGTACGCCAGGTCAGAAATCGCGAAAAGCAAGGAGGCAAACCCGGGGCCCGCCGCGGTGAAGCTGACGTCGTCGTCTTCGATCCGCGGCTTGAGCGCACGCGTGATGGGGATGGCGAGCCCGAGCCGCGGCGCGATCAGCCGCGCTCCCCGCACGAACGGCTTTGGCACCGCGAAGGCTTGTTTGAGGGGCGGAATGGTCACGGAGCCGAACGGCGGCCTCGACGCGAGCCTCGGGGAAACGAGCTCGGGCAGGCCGGCCAGCGCACGGCGGGCCACGTCCGCCGTGAAGCCCCGGGCAATGCTGACGACCGAGCCATCGCGCCGCACCGACGTCGAGTTCCGAAAGATCTCGCGCGTCGCCGCGGGGGCGCGATCCCAGCAGGTCGCGGTGACGCGCATCGCGCGCTCGAACTGCCGCGCGTCGCCCTCCGTGTCCCAGGTCGTCACGAGTAAGAGGCCTCCGTGCTCGCCTCGAGAGACCACCGTGAACGCATCTCCGCCCCATCCGATCGCCGCCTCGCGCGAGATGGGACGCTCGTTGCAGACGTCCAGCATCGCGCCGAGCAGAAGCTCCCCGACGTGGCCGCTGCCCCTCACCTCCCACCCCGTCGGCGCCGCGGGTGAACGGACGGGCACCGGGGCCTCCCCCATCAGGTACTTTTCGGGGTGTAGGATCTGTTCGGTGCTGACCGGCGGCGATTCGTAGAGGCGATTGACGAGCGAGAACCCGCCGGCCCGGTGCACCTGCGCGACGAAGCTTGCGCCCGCTTGATACGGAAAAACCAGCCGTTCGCGCTGGAAAGGCGGCGCGCTCCGCAGCTCCGGGCTCTGCTCGATGGACGTGCGGTAATCGCGGAGACTCGCCTCCAGTGCCCCTTGCGACACTCTGACCAGCACGCGCGAGAGCGGCAGTTGGTTTTCGTCCGCCGCGAAGGCGGCCATCGTGAGCATGGCGTCGCCCTCGAGTAGCGCGAGGCGCGCGAGGCGCGCGTCTTCGTCGACGACGCTAGCCACCTCGGGCGTATGAAAGTGTTGAAACTGCAGCGCGTGTCCGAGCTCGTGCGCGACCACGAACGGCACGTCTGCTTCTTTGCGCGCGCGCTCCCGCACGTGCACTTGATGCGTGAACTCGTCGTAGAACGCGATCATCTGGCTGCGATGCAGCGTACCGAAGCTGGACGCGCGCCCCGCGCCCCGCGCCGCGAAGATCAAGCCGAGCCCGAGCTGCACCGCCGGATGATCGATCGGCGTCGGTTTGATGGCTTCTCGTTCCGCCTTGCGATCTGCGACCGCGTGAAACGTGGCGTCGTCGTCGAAGATCACCGGCGTCGGCCGCCGTTCTGGGAGGTGACGAAGCCTCGCGACCCGCGCCACGAACGACTCCGGCTGCGGTCCCAGCGCGTCCGCCGCCCCCTTCGCGGGCGCCGCCGCCTTGGGCGCGCACCCGGCGGCTCCCCAATGTGCCGCCGCGAGCCACGCGACGACAATTCGCCGTCCGTTCACGCGGCCGTTGCTAGGCCAGAGCCTCATCGAAGGCGCGTTTTACCATTGGGCCGCCTGGGCTATAAGAGTCAGCGTGAGGACCTCCCGTGCGCCGTCTAAAGGGGACGCCCGCGTCGCGAAATGCAGCGCGCTGCTGGGTGCGCTCCTGGCGTTGGCTTGCAGTGGGGGCACGCAGCTCGGCACCGAGGTCGCGGCGCGCCCCACCCCGGGTGACGCGCCGCTCGTAGACCTGCAGCCGGGTGCCTGGTTCGACGCGAACGGCAGCTTGACCGTCGTCGGCGCGGGCCGGCGGCTGCGGCTCGTGCTCTCGGCGCCGGTATCCGCTTGCACGAGCGCGCTCGCTGCAGATGGCGGGGTGGAGGCGGCGGCGCGAGCCAGCTTGCCCTTCCACCTGTTGGCCGAAGCATGTCGCGACGCGCATCCGTCAATCTTACTCGCGGAGGAGGGCGACACGGCGTCCCCTGCGGAGCTCGAGCGCAACTACCACGAGGTCGCGCGTTGCGCTGGCGCCGACTTGGCCTTGGGCGAAGGCTGGAGCCCGGACGTCGTGCAGAGCGCGGACCCGTGCCCGCTCGCGCTCGGCCTGGGCTGGCGACTGCCGACCACGAACGAGGTGTCCGGCCTGACAATGGACGACCGCAAGGCGATCGCCGGAGCCTTATTCGATACCGACGTTCCAGGCACTTTCGGCAGCCTTCTCGTCTACGCGCGCGACCCGCAGGGGGAGCTCGCCCTCGCGACGCTCAGCCCCGCCGCCTCCGATGAAGCTCCTCCTCTCCGTCATCAAAAGCGCGACCAGCCGCTGTTCGGCGCCGCGCTGCGCTGTGTGCGAGAGTCGGCGGGCAAGCCACCTCCCCTACCGGTGCTTCCATTCGCGGCGCAATGCCTGCAGGAGCAACGCAAGGGGCGCGCTCTGCTCAAGGGCGCTGGTGTCCCCCCGCCGCTGGATCTGCAAAAGCTGATGACGTGGCTGGAAGGCGCCGAACGCCAACCCCAAGTGCTCCGCAGCCCCAAGCACGTCGCCGAGCTCTCGCAGCTGCTCAGCTCCGTCACGCTGGAACGGCTAGCCCAAGAAGCCCGCGAAGAGCGCGCGCTGACCGAGCGCTACGCCGAGCTTGCCGAAGCCGTCGACGACCCGGCCGTGTCCGCCGCCGAGCGAAGACGACGACGCGACGAGTTCGCGCATTTGAGGCGCCGTCTTGGCGGGCAAATCGTGCAAACGGGGCAAGGAACGAGCTCCGGACGCACGCAGCTCGCCGCTGTCATTTCACGGCTCGAGCTCATGGTGAGGGCCGCCGCGACGGAACCGCCCGCCAAAAAAGTCGTGAGGCCGAGCTACGAGCCCATCCTTGCGCGCCTACGCGACCTCGGCGCGAGGGCGAACCCGTGAGTCACGATGGCAACCTGGCGGGTGGCCCCGTCTCGTTCCCTGGATACCCCCCGGGCCCGCCTGCACCGAAGCACTTGTGGGAGGGCCTGCAAGGGTTGAACGACTTGCGCCGGGACGTGCTCGGCACGGTGGGGCAACGCTTCGCGACTTACGGCAATTTCTATTTCGCCGAAGGCCTCGACGTCGATGTGTACTCGACCTGCGATCCGGATCTCATCCACCGCGTTTTGGTGACTCACGCGCGCTCGTTTCACAAGCGCACGCGCGACCTGGAAGTCTTGGGTCATGGCCTGCTCACCAGCGACGGCGAGCTTTGGCGCCGGCAGCGCCGCCGCGTTCAGCCCGGTTTTCGCCACGAAAGCATCCAGCGCTACGCGTCGCTCATCGTAGAGGAGACGGAGAGGACGATGCACGGCTGGCGGGACGGCTCC
>JAQSWN010000137.1 GCA_029266615.1 Polyangiaceae bacterium | reverse complement strand
CTTGCTCCACCTTCGGCGCGCCAATGAAGAGGTGAGAGCCCTGCGCCGGCAGTCGGTCCAGGTTGGCGAGGCACTCCAGCGCCCACTTGCGCGCTCCGGAGAGGACGCGATGGCCTTCGAAGCGCGCGTCCGAGCCTGGATCGATGGAGAACGTGTCCGTTCCGATGCCCAGCACTTGGGGGGTCGCTGCTAGCTCCTCCACGGCTGCACGGGAAAAGCCCGGGAAGCGCATGACGCCTTGCGCGTCTTGGTTGGCAAATCGGGATTGCGACGGCCAGCGTTCGCTCCACCCGGACGAGAGCAGCACCGCCGAGCGCGCCGGAAAGGGTCCGTGCTTCGTCCGCCACGCCGCCAAGTCCGCCACCTCGAGCTGGGTATCGGGGTTGGCTTGGGCGCGGCGCTTCACGTCGATCACCACGACCTCGGCGAAGAGATCCGCGAGAGGAATGCTCTCGAGGCAGGGCGCGGTTTCTTCGAAATGACAGGGAGCGTCCACGTGGGTGCCGATGTGCTCGGTGAGCTCCCAACGGTTCGCGTACACGCCGCGCTCGCCAATGGTCGCGATCGGCGCGCGTAGAAAGGGGAAGGTTGCGCCCCGCACGTGAATGTACGGAGAAGACGGGCCGAGGGGGTGGGTGAGGTCGACCACATCGAAGCCGGCGCCTGGACCGCGTTCGGACTGCGGGATCGAGACGGGGACGGAGCGGCCACATCCGAGTCCGACTGTCGCGGACGCAGCAACGAACGCGCGGCGCGAGAGCCTCAAGAAGCGCTCCTGCTCGCGGGGGGAACGACTCGGACGCCGAGCTCGGGCTCGAGGGTGCGGCCCCAAGCGTGGAGCGCCGTGAGCGCGGTTCGCGCGCGATTGCCGCGCGCGGTCAGACGGTAGGTCCCGGCTTGGTGTTGCAACAGTCCTGCGCTCACGAGCTCGCGCAGCCGCTGCGACAGCATCTTCTCGCTCATGCCGGGGATACGGCGACGTAGCTCTGCGTAGCGCAGCGGGCGCTGCTTCACCTGCGCGAGGATGACGACCCGCCACTTCCCGCCCAAAACCGCGAGCGCCAGCTCCACGTGGCACGAGAACGTCTGCTTCATTTTCCGCCGCTCAGCCTAGCGACGTCAGCGGTATTTGACAACGCACCGTCTGGTGCGTTGTCAAAGGCCGAGCGCAGCCCTACGCATGCGGCATGATCGTCGAATACATTCGTTACGAAGTCAGTGACGCCGAAGCGCTGGTGCGCGCGTACGAGTCGGGCCGAAGTGCGCTGGACGCGTCTCCGCACTGCTTGGCGTACGAGCTCTCGCGCTGCACGGAGGAGCCGAAGTCGGTCGTCGTGCGTATCGAATGGGACTCCGCAGAGGGACACTTGCAGGGCTTCCGCAAGTCACCGGAGTTTGCGGGCTTCTTAGCGGCGGTGCGTCCGTTCATCGAGCACATCCGCGAGATGCGGCACTACGAGGTGTCGGGCGTGTCGCGGCGCAAGGTCACACCCTGAGCGCAGTGGGGCTTGCGTTGGGATAGGTAACGCTACCGCCACCGGGAAGTGAGCGCCTGAAACAGCCCCGCGCACACGCGCTTAGGGCGGAAGCGCGAACCGAGCAGCGTCGACAGTAGTCCCGAGAGACGTTGCGGAGCTGGTCGGTTCGAGAGACTAAGAGGCGCTGGGGGGCCGCTCCGCTGAGCGGCCCGTGACCAGGCCTACCCCAATCAGAGGCCTTTCGGCACCGTCTCGAGGTTCACGGCGCCGAGCGCGTAGCGGATGAGCGCGCTGCGGTTGGCCTTGGTGAGCCCGCGCGCCTTGAGCGAGTCGACCATGTTGTCGAGACGCTTCA
Source organism: Polyangiaceae bacterium (assembly GCA_029266615.1). Classification (GTDB taxonomy): domain Bacteria; phylum Myxococcota_A; class Polyangia; order Polyangiales; family Polyangiaceae; genus PMG-095. The sequence continues at coordinate 28,279 of JAQSWN010000137.1, read as the reverse complement.
AGTCCTCCGTGTACATGGAGATGCAGATCACCTTGTAGTGCGTCGGCTTCTCCGCGTTCGGGTCTTGGGGGCGCGAGCCGGCGCCGGCCGCCGTCGAGTAATACGTTTGGGTGAGGACGCCGTCGACGTCCGCAGGGTCGAGTACCTTCGCCGTAGCTTGTCGCAAGTCGTTACGATCGCTCATTTCACACCTCCAGCCTGCTCGGCGGCTTGCGGCGGCGACGCTGCAGCAGTCGAGGAAAGAAGCTTTTCCACCACGCGCCAATAGTCTTCGGTAGCGTTCGAGGTTGGCGCATACTCGAACAGCGTTTTGCCGACAGAAGGCGCCTCTTTCACGCGGCTCACATAGTGAATCGGCGAAAGACAAGCGTCTCCGAAGTTTTGCCGGAGCGTCTCCAGCGCCTCGCGGCAGATGCGGGCGCGAGTGTCGAACTGCGTGGGCAAGACGCCCCACAGCGCGACGGAGTGACCGAGGATGCGGTTCACTTGCTTGATGGTGCGGAGCACCTGGCGCACGCCCACGAGCGAGAGGTAGTCGCACGCCACCGGGCAGAGCACCGCGTCCGCGAAGGCGAGCGCGTTCTGGTTCATGAGCGACAGGCTCGGTGAGCAGTCGACGATGACGTAGTCGTACAGGTCTCGGGCGCGCTCCAGGCGTTGCGCCAGCACGCGGTCGCGGCGCTTCTGGCCGGCTAGGTACAGCTCGGCGGCGGCCAAGGTCTCGTTGGAGGGGAGCACGTCCAAGTTCGGTCGCGCCTCGATCACGGCTTGCTCCAGCGACAAGCCCATCACGATGACGTGGTAGAGCGAGCGCTCCGAAGTGAGGGCGAGCGACGTGGCGACGTTGCCCTGACCGTCCGTGTCGACGAGCAGCACGCGGGCGCCTTTTTCGGCGAGGCCAGCCGCGACCTGCACCGACGTGGTGGTCTTTCCAGTTCCGCCTTTATGGTTGAAAACCGCCAGAACCTGCGGCTTTCCGGGGCGGAGGCGGCGCACGTTGGTGCGCTCCGCGCGGGGCGGAGGCGGCGTTTCGTGGTGAGGCTGCGGCTGGATCGCGGGGGGGAGCGCGGGCGGGACGCGCTCGGTAAGGCGCACGCTGTCCGAAGGCTCCAGCTCGGGCAGGGGCTCGGCGTCGCCGGGCAGCTCCAGCTCGTTCTGGCGCAGCTCGCCGATGCGTACGCTGCGCACCCCTTCGAGGATGCGGCTACGGCACTCGGGGCCGCACGCGTAGTGGCGCTGGCCACCCGTGAACAGCACCTGCGCCGCCAGCTCGACCGTGAAGCGCGCCGCGCAGGCGTGGCATGCCACCTGGCCGTCGGAGCGGTCCTTGTGGCTCGCTTCCAGGCACTTCTGCGAGCAGTAGAAGGCGTAACGAGTGACGGACGCGCCGCCCTCGGTCAGCTCGCTCCGCTCTTCCATTTGATAACGGAAGTGCAGCTCGAACTCGGTTTTGCAGACGTCACAATTACGGGGGATGACAACCATGTGAACGCTTCGCTGTTATCGAAGTGCTTCTCATGGCGTCCCGAGCTGGGCCAAATTTGTGTGAACACTTTCGTGCCCTTCGGCGATCGATTTTCGACGACCCGAGCCCTCGCTCTAGCCTAGAATTTACTATTAATATCGTCTTTAAGTACCTGAAATTGAAAAGCAATACGCTTAGAATCGGCCGCCGGCTGAGCCGCGCGCAATTTTCGGTGATTCGGCGCCGCCTCGCCCTCGAGCATTGCAAATGGGACGCCCAGGTTGGCGACGATACGGCGCTCTCGAGCGCGCCCCTGCTGCTGGCCCGTTCGAGTTGGGAAGAGCTCGCATTGCTCGCGGAGCAGCTGTTCGCGGAGACGCTCGCCGTCGAGCGCGAGCTTATCGGGCGACCGGAGCTGCACGCGGCGCTCGGGGTGCCCCGCCGATTGCGGTGGCTGCTGCGCCAACCCGCCGCACCCAGCGCCGCACGCGTCATGCGCTTCGACTTCCACCCGACGGCGGAGGGCTGGCGGGTGTCCGAGGTGAACAGTGACGTGCCGGGCGGCTACGGGGAGGCGTCGCACCTGTCCCGGTTGTTCGCGAGCGAGGTGCCGGGCGCGTCCGTGGCGGGCGACCCGACGAGGGCGCTCGTCGCCGCGCTTTCGGCGTCGTCGCGCGAGGGGCCGATCGCGCTGCTGTGCGCGCCAGGCTTCATGGAGGATCAGCAGGTCGTATCGCAGCTGGCTCAGGCGCTCCGCGCGCGCGGGGCCCAGGCCGAGCTCGTCACGCTGGCGCAGCTGGCTTGGGTCGGCGGGCGGGCGCGTGTCGCTGGTCGAGAATTGGGCGGAATTTTCCGATTCTTCCAGGCGGAGTGGTTGGCGGAGCTGGCGGATGGCTGGGCGCCCATGTTCGCCGGCGGAGGCACGCCGGTTACGAACCCCGCCGCGGCCGTGCTGAGCGAGAGCAAGCGCCTGCCACTGCTGTGGGATCGCCTGACCACGCCGCTACCCACATGGCGCCGCCTCCTGCCCGAGACGCGCGAGCTTCGCGACGCGCCCTGGGCAAGCGACGACGGCTGGCTGCTGAAGTCGGCGTTTTGCAACAATGGCGACACGGTCTCCATCCGATGCGCGCTACCGCGCGCCGAGTGGCGTCGCCGAAGCTGGCAGGCGCGTCTCGACCCCGGCCGCTGGCTGGCTCAGCGGCGCTTCGAGGTATCGCCGCTCCATGACGCGGAGGGCGCTCTGTTTCCGTGTGTTGGCGTTTACGTGGTCGACGGTCGACAGGCTGGTGCCTATGCGCGATTCACGCGTGGTGCGGTCATCGATCTCGCGGCTGTGGACGCCGCGCTGCTGCTAGAGTGAGGCGTAGTGCAGCGGGAAGAGATCTATGACGCTTGGGCGCCGGACGACGGCGTCTGGAGCGACTGGGTCAAGCCGGTGCTGTTTGGGTCCATGCCCGATGATTTCGAGCCAGAAGCGGCTCGGCTTGACGATAAGTGGCTCAGGCTCGCCGCTCGCATCGCAGCGGCGGGCCCGGGCCCGCGGGGGGGGGAGCTTCCGGGGGCGCAAGGGGTATTGCGAGGGATTGCGCTGTCGGGTGTGGGTTACCGGCCGGTGCCGCTCTACAACGCCGTGCCGCACGGCGCGGGCTTCGTGGAGCTGGACAGCGTAATGAGCGCGCTCGCGAGCGGGGCCGCCAAGCTCGCCCCCCTCGCGCCTTCGGCTCCTCCGGCGTTCTTACTGGACTCACGCCGCATGGATACGCGAGCGCTGCCTGGCGACGTGGCGGCGTACGATAATCGCTCGGTGGCGCGCCTTACGGACTTCCCATCACCGAGCCGGCTGACCAGGGCCGGCTTCCAGCGCGCGCTCTTGATTCAAGCCGTGTCGGAGAGGCCGCCCACCCCCGATCTCGAAGCCGTGCTCCTCGAGTGGCAGCGCCATGGCCTGGAGCTGTGGCGGCTTGCTGCAGACGTCGACGAGCCCGCACGGCCCTTCGTGTTGCAGCCGCGCCCGTGGTTCGCGCGCGCGCGGGCTTGGCTCTTGAGGACGACCCCGCGGCAGCGTCGCGACGGCGCTTACGGGCGTTTCTGGCGTCAGGGAAGCTGACGCCGGCGCTGGAGGGGGCAGCTTCAAAAGACGAACGGCGCTCGCTGCGAGATGCAACGAACGCCGTTTGCGCGGAGCGTGGAGTCGCAGTCTCAGTGACGGAAGTGACGAACGCCGGTAAAAATCATCGCGATGCCGGCTTCGTTGGCGGCGCGGATCACGTCGTCGTCTTTCTTGGAGCCGCCGGGTTGCGCGATGGCGGCGACGCCCGCGGCAGCCGCGGCTTTGACGCCGTCCGGGAACGGGAAAAACGCGTCGGACGCGAGCACGGCGCCCTTCGCGCGGTCGCCGGCTTTGTCGCACGCCACCTGCACGGCCGTAACGCGCGCGGTCTGACCGCCGCCGATGCCGATCGTCTCGTAGATTCCGGGACTCTGACCCGGCGCCGCGAGCACGATCGCGTTGCTCTTCACGTGCTTACACACCATCCACGCGAACTCTAGGCTGGACAGCTCGGCGGCGGTGGGCTGCCGGTCGGTCACGACGCGGCCCTTGAGGACCTCGCCCGCGCCCGTGCCGTCGCGCTCTTGAATGACGAAGCCGCCGCCGACACGCTTGAACTGGCGTGCGCGGTGGTTGGCCGCTTGCCAGCCGCCGGTCGCTAGCAGGCGCAGCGCGGACTTGGCGCGTAGGCGCTGCAAGGCGCCGTCCGCGTAGCCGGGGGCGATGATCGCCTCCAGGAAGGTCTCCGCCAGGATCGCGGCCGTGGCGTCGTCGACCTCGCGATTGAGGGCGATGATGCCGCCGAATGCGCTCATCGCGTCGGCGTCGCGCGCGGCGCGGTACGCGTCCGCGAGCATCGGCGCGGTGGCGACGCCGCACGGGTTCGTGTGCTTGACGACGACCGCGGCCGGGTTTTCGAACTCGCGCACTGCGTCCAGCGCGGCTTCCACGTCCACCAGGTTATTGAAGCTGAGCTCTTTGGAGCCGCTGCCGACGCTTTCCACGCGACCGAGCGAGCCCACGGGCGCCTTGCGCTCCTTGTAGAAGGCGCCGGTTTGATGCGGGTTCTCGCCATAGCGGAGCGGGTACGCCTTCTCCAAAACGAGCGAGTAGAAGCGCGGGTACCCGTCGGCTTCGCCGCGCGCGGACAGCCAGCCGCTGATGGCGGCGTCGTAGGCAGCGGTGTGCGCGAACACCTTGGAGGCGAGCTTCTCCTTGGTGAGGCGGTTCACGTCGCCGTCGCGCTTGAGCTCTTCCAGCACGAGCGCGTAGTCGCTGGGATCGCACACGACGGTGACGCGGTCGTGATTCTTCGCCGCGGAGCGGAGCATGCTCGGCCCGCCGATGTCGATGTTCTCGATCAGCTCTTCGAACTGCGCGCCCGGCTTGTCGAGCGTTTCCTCGAAGGGGTAGAGGTTCACGACGACCAAATCGATGGGCCTACCGCCGATGCGCTCCAGGTCCGCGTCGTCCGTGCCGGCGCGAGCGAGCAGCGCCCCGTGGACGCGCGGGTGCAGCGTCTTGACGCGGCCGTCCATCACCTCGGGCGAGCCGGTGTAGCTTTCGACCGTCTCCACCGGAATTCCGGCAGCGGCCAGGGCCTTGAACGTGCCGCCCGTGGACAGCAACTCGACCCCGCGCTTGGTGAGAGCTCGCGCCAGGTCGACAAGACCGGTTTTGTCAGAAACGGATAGCAGGGCACGACGGATAGGCATGTATCCCGTCGGGGTATCCAAGCGCGCGGGCGCCGTCAACGGCCCTGCTCTTCCGCCCCAAAAGCTGGCCTAGAAAGCGGAGGGATAGGAGGCTACGATGCCGCCCGATGTTCGCCCGGATCCCTTCCGCTTTGCTTCCGCGCCGGGGCCATTTGCTCCTGGTTTCGGCCCTGGTCGGCCTCGCCGTCGTCTCCAGCTGCACGAAGTCGGAGGACACCGAGCCCTTCGTTCCGGCCTCGGAGGGCGCGATCCAGCCCGAGGGCGGCGGCACTTTGCTGACGGAAGAGGAAGCGTGCGGGCGGTTGCTGGACGCCTACGCCGCCGCCCGGAAGAGTCTGGGCTGCCCAGGCCCCAAGCTTTCGGAGTGCCCTGGCTTCTTGCGGCCCGGAGGCGGCAACGCTTGCTACCAATACTCGGAGCGCAGCGTGGAGGCGTGCGAAGAAGCGTACGACGACGCGTTCAGCTGCCAGAGCCTTTCGCCGTGCATCGTCACCGCCGAGCGGAACGACGCGCTCCCCACGTGTGAGCTGCCGGGGAGCGGCGCAGGCGGTATGGGCGGCGTTGCGAACGAAGGTGGCGCACCACCGGTGGGCGGCGCGCCTACCTTGCCCGAAGCGGGCGCACCGAGCGAAGGCGGCGCCGCGGGTGCGGCGGCAGGGCTCGGCGGCGCACCGGCGGGCGGCGCCAGCGGCTGAATCAGCCCGCGGCTTTGCGGTAGAGCTGAGCGTATCGGCGCGCGACGCGCTCCCACGACACGTCCAAGCGCATCACCCGGCGACGCAAGCGCGCGTGGCCGGGCGAGCCGTACGCCGAGAAGGCGCGCGTGGCGGCGCCGACGAGCGAGCTCACCTCGGCGCTGTCGAAGATGAAGCCGGTACCGGTCGCGAGCTCCGCGTCGCAGTCAACGAGCGCGTCGACCACGGCGCCTTGGCCCAGTGCAACCGGGACGGTGCCGTAGCGCTGCGCGGCCTGGACGGGGGCCGGCGTCAGCGCGCTCGCGTCTAGGCAAATCGCGAAATCTGCGGCGGCCAAGACCCTTCGGCGCGCGGCGTCTCCGCTGTCCCGCAGGCGCACCAGGTCCGACGGGTAGTCGCCGGCCAGACGGTCCACCTCGGCTTGCGCGCTCGGCGGTACCCACGCGATCACGGCGATGTCGTTCTTGAGCAGCGTCGGCAACGCGGCGATCAGCAGCCGCGCCTCGACGTCAGAGCCGGCAGCGGCGAACACCAGCGGCCGATCCAGCTCCAGCTCGAGCGAGAGCTCGGTCAGCACCGCGGACTTGCAGCGGCCTTTGTTCGAGGCGTCCTCCGCGTCGAAGCGCGCGGGAAGCGCGGTGTCCGTCGCCGGGTTGAACACGGCGTAGTCGAGCCCCGAACCGACGATGCTGGGTGCGCGCTCACCGACCAAGCTCGGCGCAAGCGGTCCGGAGACGCGCGGGCTGCCCAAGTCGCGCGCGGCGTCTTCCGAGCCGGCGACGACGAGCTGGGCCGCGCCGAGCCCGAGCTCGAGCAGCGACAGTGAATCCCCAATGTGGCCGCGGAGGCCTGGAAACGCTGCGTGAGCGCCGCTCTCGTAGCGCCCGGCCCGCTCCGAATCGATCACGCTCAGCAGCGTCGGAAGCGCCGGCCCTTGCTGGTTCTTGAGCAGCGCGGGGAGGGCGGCGGCGGGTGCGTCGAACGCGTGCGCGACCTCGAAAGGCTTGCCCTGCTCGGCGCGCTGTTGCGCGAGCGCGGCTGCGCCGCGACACAACACCGCAAACCGCGCCAGGTTGTCCTCGTAGCCCTCGCGCTCGCCGTACACGGACGGACGATCGTAAAGAGGCGGGTCGTCGAACAGCGCGAGCTCCACCCCCGAAGAGAGCTGACCGTCCAGCACCGTCAGGTCCGAGCCGCCCAAAGACAGCGGCGTGAGCCGGCGCGCCATCAGCAATCCCCCCGCCTCGAAGCCGGGGTGACGCGGCAACGCGAGCGTCACCCGGTGGCCCAGCTGCCGCAGCGCCTTGCTCAAGCCGGCCACCACGTCGCCCACCTCGCTACCGCGGGCATAGGGAGAGAGCTCGGCCGACACCATCAAGATATCCATCGCCCACGCTGCCTAGCACAGCTCCGCCGCCGCATGGCGATCCCGGGAGTGGCCGGCAAATCGCGCGGCAACGGAAGTGGGGGCCAACGAAGTTGGGCCCAGACCGGCACGAACGCTGCCCGGCTCCGGTTGGTGGTTAACGTCTCCGAAGCAGCGAGATCTACAGGAGGAGGGGAGACGGGAGGGACGGGAGCGTGAGTTTTAGGGTTCGCGCTGCCGCCCGTGGGGGGCGCGTCGAGCTCGAGGTTCTAGCGCCCCGCGACCAGTAGCTCCAGTTCGCGAGGGTTGCCGGTCGTCGGCGGCAGCGCGCCCCCCCAAATCTCGCGCTCGCTCCCGAAACTCCCGCCTCCCACCTCCTGTGGATCGGCTGCGGATTGGGTCTTGGATGGAGCGGGCGCTCCGGACGGCGGCCTGGATTTGCGCTATACGGGCCCCGGAAAATGGACGAGCTCGTCGAGAAGGCCAAGGTTTTGCACGAGGCGCTGCCTTACATCCAGCGCTTCCACCAGCGCACGTTCGTCGTGAAGTACGGCGGGCACGCGATGATCGACGACGACCTGAAGGAGAGCTTCGCGCGAGACGTGTGCTTGCTGCGCTACGTGGGCATCCGCGTGGTGGTGGTGCACGGAGGCGGCCCGCAGATCAACAGCATGCTGGAGCGGGTGGGCATCAAGAGCACGTTCAGCGGCGGGCTGCGCGTGACGGACGACGCCACGATGGATGTCGTGGAAATGGTGCTCGGCGGCTCCGTGAATCAAGACATCACCGGCCTTATCTGCCAGCACGGCGGGCGCGCGGTCGGCCTTTCGGGCAAAGACGACCAGTTCATGCGCGGCCGGCGGCAAGAGCCGGTCAAGGGCAAGGACGCCGCCGGCAACGACGTCATGGTGGACTTGGGCCGCGTGGGCGAGGTGAGCCACGTGGACGCCAAGATCGTGGAGCAGCTGATCTCGAGCGGCTTCATCCCCGTGATCGCGCCGATCGCGGTCGATCGCGACGGACATTCGCTCAACGTGAACGCGGACACCGCGGCCGGCGCCATCGCCGGCTCGCTCAACGCCGCAAAGCTGATGCTGATGACGGACGTGGAAGGCGTGAAGACGGCGACGGGTCAGCGCCTGAGCTCGCTGGACGCGAACGAAGCGGAGCGGCTGATTGGCGAAGGCGTGATCACCGGCGGCATGATCCCGAAGGTGCGCTGCGCGCTGGACGCGGTTTCGGCCGGCGTCGAGAAGGTGCACATCATCGACGGGCGGCGCCGCCACGCACTCTTGCTCGAAATCTTTACGGATCTGGGCGTGGGCACCGAGATTCACCGCGTGAAAGCGCGGAGCTGACGGACGGCGGCGCCCCGCAGCATGAAGCCGCGCGACACGCCGCCCACCGAAGCTCCGCCCGTGCGCCCCCCCGGCGTCCACGAGGACGCGATATTGAAGATCTACCGCGTGCCAGGCGAGTGCGCCGGCATGCGGCTGGACGTCTTCATGCGCACCCAGCTCCGTAACACCAGTCGCACGCGTGCGCGCGCCATCATCGAGCAGAGCGCGCACGCGGTAGACGGGCGGGCGCTCCGCGCCAACGACCGCGTCAAGGCCGACGAGCGCATCGCGCTCTGGCGCGCGCCGTTCGAAGAGGTGGACGACGTCCCCCTGCCGATCGTCTACGAAGACCCGCATCTGCTCGCGATCGACAAGCCGCCGCTCGTCACCGTGCACCCCACCGCGCGCTACCACCGAAATACGGTCATTGAGCGGCTTCGCGCCGCGCGGCCCGGCGAATTCCTGGCCCTGATTCACCGCATCGACCGAGAGACGAGCGGCGTGTTGATGCTCGCCAAGCACATCGAGAGCGAGCGCGCGTTCAAGCGGCTGTTGGAAGAGCGCTCGCTGGGCGGCGAAGACTCGGTGAAGAAGACCTACGTTGCCGTGACCCACGGAGTACCGCCGTCCTCTTTTTGCGAGTTGCCGGTGGAGCTCGATACGGAAAATTCACTGCGCGTGAAGATGCGCATCGCGGAGCCAGGGCAAGGCCTTTCCGCGCGTACCGGTATCGACGTATTCGACGCGCACGCCGGCTACGCGATGTGCCGTATGTCGCTCCACACCGGGCGCCAGCATCAAATCCGGCTGCACTTGTCCGCGCTCGGGTGCCCCGTCGTGGGCGACAAATTGTACGGACCCGACGAGCGCTTGCTGGCTCGCGCCGCGGACGGCGAGCTCACCGAAGAGGACCTGGTGCTGCTCGAGCATCCGCGACAATTGCTGCACGCCGAGCGCTACGACTTCACGCACCCCATGACCGGGGAGCCACTGGGCCTCGTGGCGCCCTTGCCCCAGGACATGGCTGATTTCTGGCAATCCCGCCGACCGTAAGTCGTGCTACGCGGAATGGATCATGACGTGGAGGCGAGCGGCGATTTTGGCGTTCGTCGCGGTTTTAGCGCTTTGGTCCGCGCCCTCGAGGGCCCAGACGCTAGAGGCACCGGTCGGCGGCTCTTCTATTCCGGTTGGCCCCGGACTCGTGGCTTGCGCCGCGACGGGCGGTTGGGTGCTGGAAGCCGGCGGCACGCAGATCCGCCCGCCCAGCGCGGAGTCCGCCGCGGGAACGAGCGTCATGGTGCGGGTCGCGCCGAGCTTCACGCAGTGCCTGCAGAGTAAGCAGCAGCTCCGGCTCATCGCCACCGGGCGCTACCCCGTTTTGGATCCGAGCAGCGTGACGCTTTACGTGGACGAAGCCCGGGTAGAAGCGAGCGGCCGGAGCTTGAAAGGCGCTCAAGTGCGCTGGCTCGGCGCCGGGCGCTCCGGTACGGACGCCTGTCCCGAGCCGAAGACGGACAACGGCGTGCAGAGCTGCGCCTGGGTCGTGGGGCGTGACCTCTCGGCGGATCCGGGCGCAGACACGCTGCGCGTCTTGCCGCCCTTCGCGCAGGTCGGGGAGGGGCAGCGGCTGTTCGACGCGCAAGGGCAAGCCGTGCCGTCGGACGGCTTGCCCCTCTCGCTGGCCCGAATCGTGATTGGGCGGCTCTTGGCGGGCGAGAGCACCATCGACCTTTCGATGGGCCGCACGGAGCTCAATTTCGCGCATCCGGAGGCGGTTTCAGGCGCTGAGTGCGGCGTGCTGGATTGCTCGGTCCAGAACAACAAGCTGCTCGTCACCAGCACGGCTCCGGTGAGCACCGCGGATCTGCGGCTTCGACTCGCGCCCCGCGTCTTCCTTCAACGCAAGGGCGGGCTGGACGCCACGCCTAGCCTCAAGCTACCCGTCTTGCATTGCGCGATGACGCTCGTCTCCGGCGAGCCCATCAAGAAGAACGACGCCGCGAAGGTGGTGGTGCGTTTGGACAAGCGCTGCCTCGCCTCGCGCGACCTCTACCGCTTCACGGTCGGGGACGCGCCGTTGCGAGTCGTGGCGGACGCGGACACGGACGAGGGCCTGTTCGTGGCGTTGGAGCTCGGCTCTTACGGGCAAGACGCGCTGGAAATCACGGCCCGGCGCCGGGATACGGACGCGGTCGTGGCGGTGCTGTCCACGCCGACGCGCAGCCTGGCTCCGGTGCGCGCGTCGCTCGGCCTCGCGGATTCGCCCCGCATCGACTTCATTCCCACCAACCGCCCGGCGTTCGTAAATGTCTCGCGTTTCGGCAAGGACGAGCACTGGCAGCTTGTCACCCTGCCCAACGTTTACACCGCCGGGCAGGAGGGGCAGCGGATGACCATCGTCGGCGACCCGGACGCCGAAGGCTACGCGCAGCTCCAGTTCGCGCTCCGGAACAAGGACGTGCCGTCGGTGCTCGGTGACATCGACCTCGCGATCGCGATGGACCCAATCCAACGCAAGATTCACGAAGCCAACGTGCCGGTGCCGCTCGGTCCGAGCATGACGGGAGGAGCGCCGCTCGTGGAGTTCAAGTGCGGGCCCAGCGGGAAGTCCGTTACATTGCGCCCGGGCGACCCCATCAACTTGCCGTTTTCGTACCGCGACAGCTGCCGCGTCACCGTGCATCGTCAGCGTTTGCGCAAAGAGAACGGGCGGCAACGCATCACCCTCAGCATCGACGTGTACTCGGCGGACGGCGCGTCGCGCTCGGAAGGGCGCTTGAAAGACACGCTCGAGATTGGACCCGGGCGCGAGCCGCGGCAAATCTGGGTGCAAGGCGTCACGACGCCGTTCGACCGCGTGGTGGTGCGGGTCTCGCACGACAGCGGTGACGAGCATTACGTGGCCGGCTCCGAGCTGGGCGCGGGAGGCCCCGCGGTGCAGTGGTCCGTCATCCTCGGCAACGGCAACATCCGGCTTTACGCCACATCCGCCATCCCGGCCGGTCTGTACCGCTTCGGCGACAAGGACCACAGCGGACTGCTGTCCCTCAACTTCGCGGTCATTTCCCGCCTCACGTGGCTCACCAGCGAAGGCAAAGAAGGCCTCATTGGGCTCGAAGGCGGCGTGATGGTGATCGGCTTGGCCAACTCGGTGAGCACGACCGGCAAGAGCCTGACCGAGGTCGGAGTGCCCATTGGCTTGGGCCTGAGCATCCCGATCGCCAATCGGCTCCAGGCGGCGGAGGCTTCGATCAACCTGCACGGCTGGCTCGAATTTCCGATATCGCGCGACGACCACTCGCCCGCCTTCATCTTCGGGCCGAGCATCTCGATCGGCAACGTCGGTGCCAACTTGTGAAGCGTTAGTCTAGGGCTTGCGGGCATGTCCCTAAATTGGGATCGCTCGCGCGTGCCCGTAAATGTGCCCGTCTCGGGATTGATCACATCTACTGCTCGAAGGCGGCCGGCGCATACGGACCGCGGAATCGCCGGAGCGAGAAGTCGCCGTGGCCCGGCTCGGTCCGGAATCGAGTTAGCGATGGGAGCGACCGCTACCGGCGCCCCGCTCTCGCTCGTCGCGCGAAAAAAGTTTTCGCCTCGAAAAAGAGGCACTCTGCAGACTCAGGTCGCAGTCGCAGAAGCCGCAGAAGCGACTAAACTTCGCTAACGATTTCAAGTGCAGCGCGCCGGAAAGTCGATCAGTCGCATCGGTGACCATCGCCCGAAGCACGCCCGTGGAGTGTCACCGCTGCGACTATGCCGTGATGTGCGAGCGAGAGCCCGAAATCGTTCCGTAAATTTAGTCCTAACCGCGACATCGTGCCGAGTCTCGAACACCCCTTCTTCTTAAAGTATCGACAAGCTCGACGCGCGGCTCGGGACCCCTCGAGACCCGACACCGCAGCGCGCAGGGACACGCCCTAGGGCTTGAGGGCGAAGCAGTAGAAGCCGCCGTAGCCGCCAGCGTTACCGATGCCGTTGCCGCTGCCGGGCCCAGTTTGCGTCAGGGCGACGCTCGGCTCGCAGCCCGGCGCGGTGTGCGCCTGAATCCAGCCCATTCCGCTCATCGCCGGCCAGGAATGACCGACGCGCGGTCCGTCGCTCCCCGTGGCGCTCGTCCAGTTCTCGCAGGTTGAGCCGCCGTCGTGCTTACCCATCGAGTTCGAGCCCGTGATGATGTCGTGATTGTCGTCATTGCCGCTACCGGTGCCGGCGCGATTGGGGACGCCGTCCTCATTCGGCAAATCGTTGATGATGGCTTCGTCGCCGTCGGGCCGTGTTTCGAGCAAGCCGGCGATGTTCATGGCGACGACTCGGCCCGTGCGGTCGTACCAGGGGCCCGTGCCAATGCGGTCGATGGCGTTCTCGGCGGAGGTGCTCAGGAAGGCCTTCCAGCCCTTGGCGCCCGCTCCCGGCATGGATTTTTCGGCGATCTTGCGGCAGATTTCGTCGGCTCCGGTAAGCCCGCCCAAGTCGCCGCCGAATCCTTTTTCGTTGTTCGACTCGCGGCGAACCGCCGCCAAGCTCGTCACGAAGAAGCTGAACGGCTCCGTCGCGACGCCTCCGGTGCCGGCCGCGCCGCTCGCGCCTGCGGAACCGCTCGCGCCGCCAGCGCCGCCGTTCGCGCTGCCGCCGTTCATCGCGCCGGCCGCGCTTCCTCCCGTACCACCACCCACGCCCGCTCCGCTCGCTCCGCCGCCCGTCGCTGGAGCTCCCGCCGAGCCTCCGTTCGGGGCCCCGCTGGCGGCTGCGCCTCCGGCGGCCATGGCGCCCCCGCCTCCGGCGGAGGTACCTGCGCCGCCGGGCGGCGTCGCCGACGGCGAGCCTTCGCTGCAAGCGGCGGCGAGGAGGCACAGTGCCGAAGCGGCGGCGAACGGAGCCAAACCCAATCGAAGGACGAGCATCTTGATGACGAATCCTGCCGGTGTGTGAAGGATGGGTGACGTGCGGTGTCGGGCAAATCAGTACCCGCCGCACCGCTTTGCCAGGCGCCAGTAACGGAGAGGGAGTGACGGCTTCGTTAGTGGCGAAAAAGGTGACAGCGTCGGAAAACATTTCCGCGCTCCGCCAATCTTTTCAACACCGCGGCTCTACTGCAAACCGCACACGCCGCGGAGCGCCCGCGCAAACCAAGCCGCGCGGCACGCGACCGAGATGACGATCACCAACTGATGGATCGCGAGCACGGCTGCGACGCGCCATGCGCCGGGGCGAGCGACGTCCAACACGGTCGTCAGCCACGCCGCACCGGCTAAGGCCGCTGCGAACGGGAGGCCGTACGGAACCCAACCAAAGAGGCTAGAAATAGGGCGAAGCGTCACGGACTGCCAGGCGCGCGCGAGGGCTAGGGAAAGCGAGCTCTCGTGGCGCATGAGGGCGGCCTTCGCCACGTCTGCGAAGCCACCCAGGGCGCCGACGGCGAGTAGCGCGAACAGCCAAGGCAGGACCTGGAGCAGAGTGCTCTGCTGCGGACGCGCGAGCGGCTCCGGCATACCGTCCGCGACGATCGCGGCCACGAGCAGCACCAGACCTTGCGCCAGCGCCGTACCGACGCCCACGACACTCAGGGCCGGCAGTCGCGAAAGGGCAGGGGTGAGCCAATCCAGCGAACGGAGCCGCCCTTGCGTGCTCAGCGCAACCAGCAGCGCCGCGTTGGCGAGCGTTGTCATCAACAGACCTAGGGCCAGGACCGGCAGCAAGCCGCGCGCGGCCGCCGCGAGCGCGGGGCCGTGCAGGCGCAGAACCTCCAGCAGCAAGTAGCCCCCGCCTTCGAACAGCGCTCGATCGCCTTCGGCGCGCTGCCCCACGCCGGATTCGGCGAGGAGCGAGGCAAGCGGCACGGCCAGGCAGAGCCCGCAAATGAGCCGCACGAGCGCGATGGACAGGATCACGAAGGGGCGGCGGCGCGCGCGGATCTCGCCCGGGGCGAGCGGAATCAAGGCACTCCTCCCGCCAGGAGCAGCTCGGCGACGTAGAGCAGCCGCTCGAGAACGCGGGACGCGCCCGCGTCTTGTCGCGAAGCGGCGTTGTTGGTCAGGTCGTCGTCGAGGAGCACCCGCTGCTTCGGATCTACCGTCACGCCCACGAGCCGCGACGGACCTTCGTAGCTCACGATGTAGCGAGTGCCGTCGCCGCTCCAATTGCGGAGCTCCGTGTGACCGTCTTCGAATCGCAGCTCGATCTGAACGGGGAGCTCCAGAGTTCCGTGGCGCAGCACGACGGCGTGGCCCGCGAAACGCGCGGTGGGGCGTGCGTCCGCCCGCGCGACGGTTCGGCGGCCACCGCTTTCGTCGAAGACGCCCGCGGGCGGATCCAGCGCCGCGCTCTGGACGTCGCGAACCAGGTAGTCGACGTGGCCGCGCTCGAACAGCGCGCGCTCCAGGTTACGCGCGGCGACCTCACCCAGTCTTCCGCGCACCGCGTCCACCAGCTGCCTCGGCTCCGGATGCCGGAAACGCGCAGCTTGCGCGTAATCCATCAGCGCCGCGTCGAACTCGGCCTTGCCGTACACGCGCTCCAGCGTGCTCAGCAGGGTGGCGGTGCGGCTGTAAACGATCGCGCCGAGACTGCGAAAGCTGAAGAAATCAGCAGCGCCTTGAGCGAGCGGCTCGTCCGCGCCGCGCTCCGCGGCGATGGCGCGCGAAAGCGCCTCGCTGGAAATACGCAGCCCGAAGCCGGAGAAAGCGGAGGCGTCGCCGTAACGTGCCGAAAGCGCCGACTGCTCGGCGTAGCTGTTCAGGCCTTCGTCCAAGAACGGGTAGCGGTGTTCGTCGCTCGCGAACAAGCCGTAAAACCACTGATGCCCGAGCTCGTGCATCGTCACCGCTTCGATGGCGCGCGCCCCGCTCCACGGCGTGTACCAGGGGCCGCCCGTCGTGAAGAGCGTCGGGTACTCCATGCCTCCCGAGTTCGAGGCTGCGCTCGGGGGGTGGACGACAGTGAGCGTGGGATAGGGATAGCGACCGAAGCGGCGCCCGAAATGCTCGAGCCCGAACTTCGCAGTGTCGAGCTCCACGGCCGCGTTTCGGGAGTGGCCGGGCGGCGTCAGCACCCGCACCTCCACCCCATCGACGACCTGACGCAGCTCCTGAAAGCCGGGCCAGCTCGTCCACGCGAAGTCGTGCACGTCTTCGGCGCGGCAGCGGAGCGAGCGTCGCCCCGGGGGTGCTTTTCCTTCTTCGCAGCGGCCACTCGCGCCGACGACGTGCGCCGCCGGCACGTCCAGCGTGACGTCGTAACTTCCGAAATCCGCGTAGAATTCAGACTGCGGGTGAAACGTGAAGTGCGCGAACGTGCCGTCCGGCATCAAGCGCGCGAGCTTGGGGAACCACTGCGCGACGAAGTGGTAGTCCTCCACGTATCCCGTTCGCTCGACCACCTCGGGGAGCTGCACCTCGAATTCGACGTCGAGCGTGAGCCGCTTCCCCGGCTCCAGCGGCGCGGGCAAGGGCAGCCGTACGTCGGTCTCGTCCTGCGGATCGCCAGGGCTTTTGGCCCCGCGTGCCGGCCACAAGTCGATCGCTCCTTCGCGCGTGACCAGCCGTTTGACGTCGATGTAGCCCCACTTGCTTCCATGCTGGCCGCTGCGCCCGGCGCCGAACGGAGAGCGCAGGAACAAGCTCTCGTCGTTCTTGAACGCGTTCATGTAGAGGTGCAGGTACACCTCCGGCAGCGCCTGCGCGGTATAGTTGTACAGCTCGATGCTCCCGCGCGCGCTCACGCGGTGCGAAGCTTCGTCCAGGCGCGCCGTCAGGACGTAAGAGGCGACGTGCTCCGGTTTTTCGAGCGTAGGCGCACCGGGAGCGCTTCGCGGGAAGAGCAGCAGCAGTAGCAGCAGTAGCGCGGCGCTACCCGAGCGCGATGACGCGCTGGTCGTACAGCGTATAGAGGATTCGCAGCGCATCCAGCCGGTTCATACCACTGATATCCAGCAGCTCCTCCACCGTCGACGAGCCGTCGATCAGCGAGAGCACGAAGCCTGAGCGGTGGTCCAGAGAGAGCCAGCGAATCTCCTCGCTCGGGACCGCGACGCGCACGCGTTGGGAGAGCGCGCCGAGTCGCGCGCTGTACATCTGCGTCAGGACGTCCCGGCAGCTCTGGGCGTAGCGTTGCGCGTCGATGTCGTCCGCGCTGCGCTCCAGCATGCCTTCGGCCACGACGAGCGCGCCCGTGAAGTCGCCCATCGCGTAGCGATCCTTCATCTCGCTGATGTCGTTGTCCCGGCGGCTGCTCGGCGGCGAATGAACGAGAACGGCGGGGGGGGGCCCGGAGCGAGCGACGTCGCTCAAATCCAGCTCGAGCAGTGGGTCGCGTGGGTCGCGGCCGAGGTGCGACGTTGACGGAGCGCGAGCGGTCGGCGGTGCCTCTTCCAGGTCGAGCTCCAAGCCGGTGACGTCGGGTCCGGGGTGCGGCTGGTTTCGGCCAGGGCGGGCGGTGACGCTGGTCGGCGAGCTCCTGGCGTGGAGACCAGGGTCCACATCCAGCGAGAACTCTGCGAGGGAAGCCGCGCGCCCAGCGCGTGGCGCTTCTTGCATCTCCATCGGGTCCAGCGGGCGAACGGAGACGACTGGAGGCTCGCTCGCGAGCCGCGGCAGCTCCCGCGAGTCGGGGCGCGGCGCGGCCCCAGGCGGCGCGGTGTCCGCCTGCTGCCCAGACATCAGCTGTCGGGCGAACGCTTCGGCCGGAACCTCCGGGATCGCGGTGACGCGGTCGAACGCGCTCTCCGACATCGGATCATCCAGCTCGAAGCGCGGCACCGTGTCGTCGTCCCAGCTCGAGTCCAAGTCGACCGGCACCTCCGGCGGCATCGACGTGGGACCTGCTCTTTGAGCAGCGTCGTGTCTTTGGCGGCGATGGCGGCGCGGGTCTTGTCGACCGCGCTCCGGGCCTTCGCGATCGCGTCTCGGCCGAAATCCGCGCCGCCCACGACCCGCTCGATTTCCGGGAACATGTGCTCGATTTCCGACATGAGGGTCTCCGCCTCCTGCTTGGCCCCTTCGAACTGTTCGTCCGAGCGGCGCTCGACCAGGTAGTCCTGAGCGCTCGACATCATGTTCTTCACTTCGTCCTGAGTGAGGCCGCTGGTGGCGGTCACCTGGATGGATTGGGCCTGACCCGTCTCGAGATCCTTGGCGTGCACGCTGACGATGCCGTCGGTGTTGATCTCGAAAGTAACCTCGATCTCAACGTGGCCCTTGGGCGCGCGTCGGAGGCCGGTGAGGATGAACTCGCCGAGCAGCTCGTTGTCGTCGGCGCGCTTGCTCTCGCCCTGCATGACGAGGATCTTTACCGCGGTCTGGTCGTCACGGCTGGTGGTGAAGATCTTCGTGCGACTCGTCGGCACGGTGGTGTTCTGCGGAATGAGCTCCTCGAAGTAGCTCCCGAAAGTCATGATGCCGAGCGCGTGCGGCGTGACGTCCAGCAAGATCATGTCTTGCTTCTCTTGCACCAAGGCCGCTCCCTGGATGGCCGCGCCCATGGCCACGACCTCGTCCGGATGCACGCTCTTGTTCGGGTCGCGCCCGAAGAACCCAGCTACGGCTTGCTGCACCGCCGGCATGCGCGTCATGCCGCCGACGAGGATGACGTCTTCGATTTCGTCCACGTCCAGCTTCGCGTCGCCGATGGCCTGACGACAGATGTCTACCGTGCGCTCGACGAGATCTTCCGTGAGCTTCTCAAGGGTCTGCCGCGAGAGGCTGCGCTGCAGGTGCAAGGCCTCGTTACGACCGGTGGAGATGATGAAGGGCAGGTTGATCTCCGTCTCCCGCACGCTGGAGAGCTCGCATTTGGCTTTTTCGGCCGCGTCACGCAGGCGCTGCAGAGCCATGCGGTCCTGACGAAGATCGATTTGGTGCTCCTCTTGGAAGCTGCCGATCAGCCAATCGATGATCCGGGCGTCGAAGTCTTCTCCGCCGAGGAAGGTGTCACCGGTCGTGCTGATCACCTTGAACACGCCGTGCGAGCCAATCTCGAGGATGCTCACGTCGAACGTGCCGCCGCCCAAGTCGTAAACGGCGACGGTGCGGTCTAGATCTTTACCGTACCCGTAAGCGAGCGACGCGCTCGTCGGCTCGTTGATGATGCGGATCACGTCCAGCCCCGCGATGGCGCCGGCGTCCTTCGTGGCTTGGCGCTGGTTGTCGTTGAAGTATGCGGGGACGGTGATGACGGCTTTCTTCACCGGCTCGCCGAGGTAGTCCTCGGCGATGATCTTCATCTCCTGCAGAACGATCGAGGACACTTCCGGGATCGAGTACGTCTTGTCGCGCAGCTTGATGCGAACGTCCGCGTGCGGGCCCTCGACGATCGAATAGCTCGACGTCATGATCGCGTTCTTCACCTGCGGCGAGTTCCACTTGCGGCCGATCAGGCGCTTGGCCGCGTACACGGTGTTCTCCGCGTTCGTGATGGCCTGCCGCTTGGCGATGTGCCCGACGAGACGCTTGCCGGCCTCCGTGACGGCGACGACGCTAGGCGTGGTCTTGTAGCCACCGCGGTTGGGGATGACGACCGGGGTGTCTCCCTCGAGGATCGAGACGCACGAGTTAGTGGTCCCGAGATCGATGCCGATGACGCGCTCCATATCGCCTATTCGAAGCTCCGTGGGTGGTTGGCGGTGCCGTCAGCCGAGCTCGCGCTTCAGCCGCCGGATCCAATCCGTTACCTTATCATCGCTCGCGGCCAGCGTCGCGGCTCTGGAGAGCTCTCCGTCCGCGCTCTGTTTCATGCCTGCCTTCAGGTAGAAACGGGCCAGGGTTACCCGGAAGGCGGCGACGTCCGGACGCATCAGCACCGCCTTTTTCGCCATCTCCCCCGCTTCGCGCAGGTTGCCGTCGCCTGCGAGCAGGCAGTGCGCGACTTTGTCGTAGATTCTCGGTTCGGGTCGGCCGGTGAGCACGCGCGCGTAGGATTTGGCGGCCGCCAGCCACTTTTCGTCGCGCTCTTCGTACTCCGCCTGCTCGAGGTAGCTACTCGAGAGGTCCAGCCGGGCTTTGCCGGACACTTCGTTAAGTCGCTGGGTGAGCGACTGGTCCTCGGGGCTCAATGAGACGGCGATGCGCAGCGCGTTGGCTGCGCCTACGTTGTCCCCTTTGCTCAGGGCTTGGTCGGCGGCGCGCAAATAAACTTCCAGCTGGCGGTCCCGCGCGAGGTGCATGCGCTCTTGGTAGCGGCGCTTCAGCTCCTCGGCGGCCCAGGCCTTTCGCATGGCGTCGTCCGCCGCCGAGCGGCCTCGTTGGGCCTCGGCGTCTGCTTCCGCGGCCGCGATTGCATCCGAGCTCGGCGCCGCTGCTGCCGCGGGCCGCCCGAGCTTGCGAGCGAGCGCGCGGCGGCGCTCTTCCGGGTCGGTCGGGCGCAGGGACGCTGAAGGACGAAGTGACGGCTGGGATGCGGGCGAGGGCGCGGGGCTGAGGCTCTGATGGGTGCGGGCCTCCGGCGGGGGCGCGGGGGCGGGCGCGACGGACGCGCGACGGGCGTCCACGCTGGCCTCGGCTTGGATGCGCCGCATGACCTCCTGCAGGGCCGCGTGGTGCGCCGCGCTTTCGCTCTGGCCGGCGTCGAACGCGCGCGTCTTCAGCTGCGCTCGCAGGTACGCGTCGTACTCGGCGCGGCTCTGGCTGCGCGACAGCACGTTGTAGCTCTCGGTCAGCCGCGCGAAGACCTTCTCGAGCTTCGGCTTGAAGCTACCGACATTTTTGCCGAAGTAGCGGTCTGGGTGAAAGACGTTCACCACCTCGAAGTATGCGGACTTGATCGCCTTCTTGTCCGCGCTCGGGTCGATGCCGAACAGCTGGTAATGGTCCAGCCCGTCCAAGCGGTAAAACAGATCCAAGACTTGTCGGCGCCGCGGCAGGTCGATGTCGACGGCCTCGTCCAGCTCGGCCGGATCGTAGAGCGACGCGGCGGGGTGCTTCACGTCGCTGACGGCGCGCGTCTCTACGATGGGCCCGACGCGAAAGGAGCCCGAGGGGCGCGGCGCGGGAGCAGGAGACACGCGACGCTCGGCCGGTTGCGGCGCCTCCAGAGTGAGGGCGCCCAAGAGCGCGAGGCGCTCCAGCAGCTCGCTCACCTCTTCGAGCGGCTTGCTCGTCTGCTCCGAGATCTCGGCGACGCTCGTCGCGCCGTCCACGCGGGAGAGGATGAACGCTTCCGCCGGACCGAGGGGCAAGCCTCGCAGGTCTGTCCCCGGCAGCAGCCGAGGTACGCGGCTAGGTGTCTCAGGCGTCAAGAAAACCGTCCCGTAACTTGCCAGGACTCTAGCTCATTTGGACGACGAAGGCGCAGGCGCCGCGCGCCCCGCCGACCCGTCGATCGTCTCTCGAATCACTTGGGCCTGGATCCTCATGGCTTCTTCATAGGCGGCGAGGGAGCGCTCCCGGGCGCGATCGGCCTCCTGGCCGTCGCCTTTGACGCGCAACGCCTTCTCGCGCCGCTCCTCCACGGCGCCCCGCACCTCGAACAGATGTCCGCGAAAGTAGGTAGGTGACGGCGCATTCTCGAGCCCGGCCGCGATGGCGGCGTCGGCATCGTCGAAGCGTCCGAGCTGACTCGACAAATCCGCGATGCGGGCGCGAGTGTCCGCGAGCACCTCCTCCACTTCCGGCGCTTTTCCCGGCGGTTTGGCCGCGGCCGTGAGCGCTTGCAGTGCGGCGAGGGCGCCGCCTTGGTCGCCGGTCGCCTCGCGCGCGTCTGCTACATGGTGTGCGCTTCGCGCCTGGCTCAGGAAGGCGAGCAGCGCGGGGTCCACGACGGGCGTCGTTGGGCCGCATTCACACGGCCGCTCGTCGCGGGGCTCGTTCTTGGAGCACGCGCCCAACGGGAGCGCCGCGAGCGCCGCGAGTAGCAGCCAGCAGAGGCGGGTCACCTCACCCCCCACGCGGCGTAGCGGTTGTCGCGCAAGTCGCGGCTCCGCGCGGATGCGATGCGATCCATTCTCGCGGTCGTGCCGCTCGTTTCGAAGCGCTCGTGCTCGTCGAAGAGGTCCGCGGTGCTACGAGCTTGAACGAGCTTTGGCGCCACCACCGCGGAGCTCGCGGAGGACGGCTCCGACCTCGGGCTGCCCGCGAACAAAAGCGCGAACGCCGCAGCGGCCGCGAGCGCGGCGCTACCCGCGCCAAACACCAGGTAAACGACGTTTCGGCGGGGCGGTCTGGTGCTTTGGGGGGCACGCTCTGCCGCCGAGAGGGCGCGCTCCAAGGCGGCTTCGTCGAGCGCGGCGAACGGCGCGCCCAACGCGCGCAGCACCTCCGCGTCGGGGTGCGAGGACCCCTCTTCCAACGCCTGGCGCAGGCGCTGCGACTCGAGGAGCTCCGCCTCGCTCGCGGGCGCGAACGGATCTTCCAACGCAACGGCGAGGAGCTGCTCGTGCACCTCCGGATCCAGCTCGCTGGGGCGGAACGCCGCCCGGAGCCGAGCGAGCAGCTCGGTTTCTTCCTCGGGCGGTAGGAACGGCTCTTGGTCGTCAGCTTGGCGCACGTGCCAGCTCCTTCTTTAGCGCAGCGACCGCGCGGTGCAGCACGACGTCGAACGTGGCCGGCGAGACGGAAAGCGCCGCTGCGCACGCCTCGCGGGGGACCTCCTCCAGAATGCGCAGCCTCAGAGCTTGGGCGTAGCGGGGGTTGATGCGGTCGAGTACCTCAGTGACGCGCTGGCGCGCGAACGCCAAATCCGCGATTTCGCTCTCGGGGGCGCCCTGCGACGTGCCGGCGCTGGCGTCGAGCTCGCGCTCCAGATCTTCGGGTCGAAAGAATGCTTCTCGCTTGCCGCGCCGCAGTTGATCGAGCGCCACGTTGAGCGCCACGACGCGTAACCAAGGGTAGATACCGACCGCCTGCCACTGAAACTGCTCGAAGCGCTCGACCGCTTTCAGGTACGTGACACCTAGCGCGTCTTCCGCCGCCGCCACGGAGCCGAGGCGCGGAAGAAGGACGGCTCGATACAGACGCGGACCGTGCCTTCGCAGCAGCTTTCCGAGCGCGGCGCGATCGCCCGCCCGCGCCTGCTCGCACCAAGCACGCTCCTGTTCGAGCTCCGCGCTGTCCGGGAGACCGCTCGGCTGCGATCGATTGGGCCCATCGGCTGACACGAAGCCATGCCTTCTACCAGGATCGGCTGGAAGAAGGAGGAAACGACACGGGGGGGCGCTGTAGGTGGACGCGACGGCGAGCACTGTGGTCGTAACGCGCGCCCCCGCCGGACCTTACGGAGCCTCCCCGATTTGCACCAGGCCGGGCCCCGAGCTACCGGGGCGGCACATGGCTTCTGGGTCTCGCGTTTGCCCGAGCTGCGGCAAGCTCAACTCCGCCGACGACACGAGCTGCTTTTATTGCAAAAAGCGCTTTCCCGGCCCCGTTCAGGCGTCCTTGGGCGGCTTTTGGGGCGAGTTTTCCGCGGACGGCGCGCCCGGAACCAAGCTGATGGCGCTGATTTGCATCGTGGTCTACGCGCTGCTCATGGCTTCCGACGGCCCGTTTCGTTTCGAGCTGTCGCTGGCCGCGGGCTTCAAGCTGAGCAGCTTGCTCCGCTTCGGGGTGCTGTTCGCCGACCTCGTTTACGCCGAGCCCTGGCGGCTGCTCTCGGCCGTGTTCTTGCACTTGGGGCTCTTTCACATCGTCATGAACATGTTCGGCCTCGTTGGGCTCGGCCGCGAGGTGGAGCGCCGGTACGGCACGGCTCGGTTCCTGGTGCTGTTTACCGTGACGGGTGTCTTGGGTTTCGTCGTCAGCCAGTGGTGGTACGAGCGTCTTTACGGATCCTCGCCTCCCACGGCCGGCGCGAGCGGCGCGGTGTTTGGCCTGCTGGGCGCCGAAATCGGCCGAATGTGGGGCACCCGCGATCCGCAGTGGAAGCGCCAGGGCGTCAATTACCTGCTGGGCGCTATCATCTGGCATTTCGCCATGCCCTCGATGAACACCGCCGCGCATCTGGGCGGCTTCTTCGTCGGTGTGCTGTTGGCACGGCTCTTCGAGTGGGAGAAGCGCCCAGAGCGGCGCGCCCTGGCGTTGCGCGTTCTAGCGGCCTTTTGCGTAGTCGCGAGCATCGCCTCGCTCGTCCTCTCGGCCCGGTCGCCCGTCTGGAAGCAGCAGCGCGCGTTCGAAATGGCGCGCGGCGAAGAAGCCGAGCGCTAGTACTCGCGCGTCCGATCGGGGTAGGCTCCGACTTCGTCCTCATGCCGGTCGTCAATCCGCTCGCGCGGGAGCTCGTCTTCAAGGTCGTTTATTACGGACCCGGGCTCGGCGGCAAGACGACCACGCTGCAGCATATTCACGCGACGGCCAAGCCCGAGCACCGCGGGAAGATGGTGAGTCTGGCGACCCCGGTCGACCGCACGCTGTACTTCGATTTTTTGCCCATTCGCGTGCCGCACGTGCGCGGCATGGGGGTGCGGCTGCAGCTCTTCACGGTGCCAGGTCAGGTTCACTACAACGCGACGCGGAAGCTCGTGCTCACCGGCGCGGACGGCATCGTGATGGTGTTCGACTCCCAGCGGGCGAGGGAAGACGCCAACCTCGAGACGCTGGAGAACCTCAAAGACAACCTGCACGCGCACGGCAAATCGCTCCGCGAGGTGCCGCACGTCGTTCAGTACAACAAGCGCGACCTCTACGACGTCACCCCGATAGACGAGCTCGAGCGCGCGCTCAACCGCTACGCGGCGCCTTCTTTCGCGACCACCGCGACGAGCGGGGAAGGCGTCTACGAGGCGCTGGAAGCGATCACCCGCGCGGTGATGGAAGACTTCGACCGGCGCGTGCCAGAGTCGCGCGCGCTCGAGCGCGCCTCGCTGGAAGTGCCGGAGGGCGGCTTGGTGGAGGCGCTGCGTCGCGCGGAGAATACGGCCGCGGAGCCCGTCGTCGAAGGGCGGTTACCGACGCTTCGCACTCCCACCGCGCTGCGCCTCTCCGAGCTGCCCGAAGCGGACGTCGGCGAAGCCGCCGCGCGCGCGGTCACGGGCGAGCAATCGGAGCTTCAGACAGACCTTCGCCCCGGAGCGCCTGAACCAACGCCGCCGTTGCCTCCAGTCGCGAACATCACGTTGCCGGCGCAGAGCGGGGGGGCCGGCAAAGGAATGGATGCGGCGATCGCGCTCGCTCCCATGCGTCCGCTCGCGGCGGCGAGCCCGGCGCCGAGCACCGCGACGTCTTTCAGCTTCGCGAAGCTCTTCACGGGCTCCGAGCAGGGGGTCGTGCAGGTCGTGGAAAGCGCGCTCTCGCTAGGAGACCCCGCGGCCGCTCTCTCCGCGATGGATCAGCTGGTGACTCGCTCGCTCGCCGCCGGTGCGGCCCTGGCGGGCTCGGCGCACGACGCTCCGCGCGACCCCGGCTTGGTCGTGCTGCTGCTCGGGGTCGAGCCGAGGCGTTACCTCAAGTTTCGAACCCTCGTGCGCGAAGCGCGCGCGGGTACGCTCGTTTCCGTCGAGGCCGGGCTCTGGGCGTACGCGTTCGTGCTGGATCTGCGGCGCGCGTTGCGCGACGCCGGCTGATCGCGACCTATTTCACTATCGGGGGCAAGGCGGCCGTCAAAGGACCGCGCGTGGTGACCCCCATGCCGTCGGCGACCACCTCGCCAATCCAGTCACCGGTTAGCCCCGCTATCTCGGCGGCGTCACCCACGTAGGCTTTCGCAGTGGCGGTGAGGCTGAGGCGAGTGGGCGCAAGTCCTTCCGCGTCTGCGGCGCGTTCGTAAAGGGTGGCGAGAGCGCGCTCGCAGAGTTCCACCAAACAGTCGGCCTGGCACGTCCCGTAAGCGGCGGCGCCGTCCGTGCCCGCGGCGGCGAGGTCCGCCGCGATGCCGGAGCAATCCAGCCCCGCCGCGAGCGCCCCCTTCGCGTCCGTCGAGTCCGGAGATGCCTCCACCGCTGCCGCTTCCGCGAGCGCCGTGGCGAGGCGGGAGCGCACGAAGTACAGGTCCGTCCCGAGCGCCACTGTGTCGTCCGGGCTGGCGCTCCACGCTACCTGCGCGCTTTCCGCGAAACCGGCGCTCGTGGCGCTCACCCCCGCCACCGTGGAAAGCGCCAGGCGCGCGGTGCTCGCGTCGGTCGGCGCGGACTGCGGCAACGGCGAGAGCGAGCCGCGGAAGGTGGGCTCGGCGCTCGCGAAACGCGCGCGGCCCGCGACGAGCCAAGTGCCGAGGAGATCGCGAAGCTTGGTCGGCGCGCCCGACCCCCAACGCGCGCGCAGCAGGTCGTCCCACAGCTCGCTCTTGCGGGTGTTCTCGAACACCTGGCGTGAGTCTCCGCTCGCCTCGCGCATGGCGTCCAGCAAGGCGTCCACGTCGTCCGCGCTGGCGCCGAGCACCGCGCCTCGCGCGCTTTCGCCCGCCTCGGTCAGTAGGGTCTGCCAGACCGCGCCCGGGCTCTCTAATCCGAAGGAGATCGTCAAATACGACGCGGCCAGATCGATGGGGCGATTGAGCAGCGAGACGACGACGACTTGCGGGCTGCTCACTGGGCCTGGCGGCAATGACTCCACCGTGGTGCACCCACCGATGAAGTGACCGGACCGAAGGGTGATGGCGAGCCGCCTACGCGCGGGGACGCTCGGAATGACGGGCGCGTCGGTCTTACTCGCGGCGGGCGCCGGAATCGGTCCGTCCTCCAGCGGGATGCCAGGCAGCTCGGCGCAGCTGGTGTCCGGATACGCGCTGGCGATCCACGTGGTGATGTCGCGCAGCGCGCTCAGATTCACTCGGCGCGGCTGCACCTCGACCGTCGCAACCCCCGCGTCTGCCACCGTGAGCGACTGGATCGCGACGAGCGACCCGATGCTGGCACGTAGGTTGAATGTCGTGGGTGAGCTGGGCGGAGTGAGCACGACGTCCGCGTAGCCTTGCTCGTCTGTCTCCGCCTCCGAGCGGTCCAGGACCGCGTCCAGCGGGTTGCCCCCGTCGCTCGGTAGCGCGAACAGAACCCTGTAGACGCCCGAGGGCGTAGCCCGCACCCGGATGGTCACCGGGTTTCGGGCCTCCAGACCCTGGGGGTTTTGAATCCTGAGCTCGGTCGCGGCGGAGTCGTCGCCGGCGGTTCCGCCGCTCCCGGTGGAGACGCTCCCGCCCGAGCCGCCGAGGCCACTCGGCTCGTCCCCGGAAGCTCCGCAACCCAGGGCGATGAGGGTGAGCGCAGAAAAGATGAATGCACGCATGAAGAAAAGCCGCCGAGCGCCTAGGAGGGAGCGCGGCTCCAAAAGCCTAGCAGGCGCGGCCAAACTCGCACTACCCTGACATTCTTGTCGTGACCTCAATCGCTGCGCCAAAGCTGATGCTCTTGATCGTCGAGGACGAGCCCGGGCTGCGGCAAATGCTCGAGATTCTGTTCCGCCGTGAGGGCTACGCCGTCGTCAGCGCACCGGGCTGCAAAGCGGCCCTGGACGCCATCGCGAGCTCGCCCCAGCCTTTCCCGGCCATCGTCACGGACCTTTCGATGCCGGACGGCTCGGGCCTGGACGTGCTCGCGGCGGCCAAGGGTCGGAGCCCCTCGACCGAGGTCATCTTGATGACCGCGCACTCCACGATGGAAAACGCGCTCTCGGCCATGCGCTCCGGCGCCTACGACTTCGTCGCCAAACCATTCGACGCGCAAGAGCTCGCGGCGCTGGTGGGCAAAGCGATCGAGAAGCGCACCATCGTCGTCGAGAACCAGCGGCTCAAGGCGCACCTGTCGCGCATCGCGTCGACGGAGGTGCTCGGCAAGAGCCTGGCGATGCGCCAAGTGCTGGAGCTCGCGACGCGCATCGCCAGCGCGAAGACGACCGTGCTCATTACCGGCGAGAGCGGCACCGGCAAAGAACGCGTCGCGCGCGCCATTCACGAGCGCTCCGATCGCGCGTCGGGGCCGTTCTTGGTCGTCAACTGCGGTGCGCTGCCGGAGGCGCTGATGGAGAGCGAGCTCTTCGGTCACGAAAAGGGCGCGTTCACTGGCGCTGCGAGCAAAAGCTTGGGCCTGTTCCGCCAAGCCGAAGGGGGCACGGTGCTGCTCGACGAAGTAGGCGAGTTGCCGCTCAGCTTGCAGGTCAAGCTCCTGCGCGTGCTGCAGGAGCGGAGCGTGCGTCCGGTCGGCGCTGCGCAAGAAGTTCCGGTGGACGTGCGCGTGCTGGCCGCGACCAATCGTGACGTGGAGGCGGACGTCGCGAGCGGTAAGTTCCGCCAAGATTTGTATTACCGCCTCAACGTGATCCGCCTCACTCTGCCCCCGCTCCGCGAGCGGGCGGAGGACGTGCCGCTCCTGGCCGAGCGCTTCATCCGCCGCTTCGCGGCCGAGATGGGTAAGGACGTGGTCGGCTTCACTCCGGACGGCTTGCGCGTGCTCACCGCGTATCGATTCCCTGGCAACGTGCGGGAGCTGGAGAACGTCATCGAGCGCGCGGTGGCGCTCTCCGCGTCGAGGGTGATCGGCCTCGGGGACCTGCCCGAGTCGATCAGCGGGCATGCCTCCGCGCCCGCGCAGAGCCTGCTTGAGCTGCCGCAAGAGGGACTCAACTTGGACGACGTGCTGAGCGAGGCGGAGCGACGCCTCCTGCTCGCGGCGCTCGAGCGCACGGGCGGAGTCAGGAAGCGCGCCGCGGAGCTGCTCGGCATCACCTTTCGCTCGCTGCGATACCGCCTCAAAAAGCTCGGCTTGGCGGACGACGAAGACGACGGCGCGGATGTC
>JAQSWN010000136.1 GCA_029266615.1 Polyangiaceae bacterium | reverse complement strand
GTGGGTCTGCGCTGCCGTGTTTTGTTTTGCGCCATTTCCTCGCGTGTCACGAGCTCGTGGCGCGCCCGCACCTACGTAGCTGATGCCCCTCAGCTGACGTAGAATGTACCAGTTTCTCCGGCGAGAGCGGTTCTGGCAACGAGCCAGCGGCTCTACGAGCACGAGCGGCGGTGTCGGCTCCAGCTCCGGTGGCGGCGGCGAGAGCGGAGCTTCGGGCAGCAAAGCCGGCGGGGAGTGCGCGAGCGCGAAGCTCGCTCCCACCGCGGCCTCGGCCTCCGGCATGGAGCGCGCGGTTCTCGGCCCCCAGTTCGCGATTGACGGCAACACCACGAGCACGCGCTGGGCCAGCCAGCAGATGAACGACGACGCGTGGCTGCTCCTCGATCTCGGCGAGGTCGCCGCCGTCAATCGCGTCGTGATCTTCTGGGAGCCGGCGTTCGCCACTAGCTACAGAGTACAGATCGCCACCACCGCGGCGGGCCCTTCCAGGACTTGTTCGCGGATACGAATCGCAACGGGGGCACCGACGACGTCGCGACCTTCAACGTCGCAGCGGGCCGCTACGTGCGAATGCAAGGCGTCGCGCGCAAGACGATGTACGGCTACTCCCGGTGGGAAATGACCGTCTACGGCGACTTGGACGAGACCTGCGAGTAACCTCGCCCCACCACGCGCCGCGCGATTTCGTGCCGGATCCTGGTCGTTCGGGTAGGTCGAGGGCCGTTATCCCCCCTCCCCCCTCGACAACGGGAGTGAAGGTGCTCAAATTGCCCGACCACGATGGCGACCGACAGGCCAAGCGTTACCCCGGACGACGAGCTGGGCGTTGCTACGCGCCCCAAGACGGAGAAGCCGCGCAAGTACGTCGTGGTCTTGCATAACGACGACTACACCACCATGGAGTTCGTGGTGCACGTTCTCGAGAAATTCTTTCACATGGGCGAGACCGAAGCGACGCGGGTAATGCTCCACGTCCACCACAAGGGCTACGGCATCGTCGGGACCTTTTCGCGAGACGTCGCGGAGACGAAAGCGTCGCAGGTGACTGCGTACGCGAAGGAGCACGGGCATCCACTGATGGTCACTGCAGAGCCGGAAGGCTACGGGGGTGAGGCGTGAAGGTAAGCGCAGAAGTCGAGATCGCGTGCTCGCTCGCTCAAAGCGAAGCAGCCCGCCGCCGTCACGACCTGATCACGGTGGAGCACCTGCTCTACGCCCTGCTGCACGACGACTGACTCCGGCGCCGTCGCGCGGCTTTCAGCGCGTGCTGCAGCGCGCCGCCATCCACGTGCAGTCGAGCGGCAAGGAAGAGCTCAAGGGCTTCAACGTGCTGGTCGCAATCTTCGCCGAGGTGGACTCGCAAGCCGTGGAGGTGCTGACGGCGATGGGCCTCACCCGCTACGACGTGGTGAGCTACGTCTCGCATGGCGTGTCCAAGGACGGTGACGACGACTCGGCGATGGAGAGCGCCGGTTCGGACGAAGACGACGAAGACGGAGAGGGCGACGGCGAGAAGGTCGCCGACCCGCTCAGCAAGTTCGCGATGAACTTGAACGAGGCCGCTGCCGCCGGTCACATCGAGCCGCTCGTCGGCCGAGAAAAAGAAGTCCGGCGGGCCATCCAAGTGCTGTGCCGCCGCCGCAAGAACAACCCCATCTTCGTGGGGGACGCCGGGGTCGGCAAGACCGCCATCGTGGAAGGCTTGGCGGCGAAGATCGTCGCGGGCGAGGTGCCGAAGCACCTCCTCAACGCGACCATCTACGCCCTGGACATGGGCGCGCTGGTGGCAGGCACGCGCTTCCGCGGTGATTTCGAGAACCGCATCAAGGCCGTCATCAAACAAATTCAGAAGCAGGAAGGCTCCATCCTCTTCGTGGACGAGCTGCACACCGTCGTCGGCGCGGGCGCCGCGAGCGGTGGCACGTTGGACGCTGCCAATCTGCTCAAACCCGCCCTCGCCAACGGCACGCTCCGCTGCATCGGCGCGACGACGTTCGAAGAGTACCGGAGTCACGTGGAGCGCGACCGCGCCCTCGCCCGCCGTTTTCAAAAGATCGAAGTGCTCGAGCCTTCCCTGGAGGAGACGAAAGAAATCCTGAAGGGCCTCAAGCCGAAGTACGAAGAGTTCCACAAGGTCACGTACTCGCCCGAGTCGATCGACGCGTGCGCGGTTCTGTCGGATCGCCACCTGCGTGACAAGAAGCAGCCCGACAAGGCCATCGACCTTTTGGATGAGTCCGGGGCGGACACCAAGCTCGACGCCGGAGACGGCGCGGTCGTCTCCGTCGAGCGCGTGGAGGCCGTGGTAGCGCGAATCGCGCAAATTCCGCCCCGCCAGGTATCCACGGACGACAAGAGCGCGCTCAGAAACCTGGACGCAGATCTGCACAAGGTCGTATTCGGGCAGGACCGCGCCATCACCGAGCTGGTAACAGCCATCAAGTTGTCTCGCGCGGGTCTGCGGCCGGCGGAGAAGCCGATCGGCTCCTACCTGTTCACCGGCCCGACCGGCGTCGGCAAAACCGAAGCCGCCAAGCAGCTGGCCAAGACCCTCGGCATCGAGCTGATTCGCTTCGATATGAGCGAATACATGGAGCGCCACACCGTGTCGCGCCTCATCGGCGCGCCCCCCGGCTACGTGGGCTACGACCGCGGCGGCTTGCTGACGGAGGCGATCGCGAAGACGCCACACGCCGTGCTCTTGCTGGACGAGATCGAGAAGGCGCACCCCGACGTATTCAACGTGCTCCTGCAGGTGATGGATCACGGCACGCTGACGGACAACAACGGCAAGAAGTCGGACTTCCGCCACGTCATCGTGATCATGACGAGCAACGTCGGCGCGCAGGATTTGGCGCGCGGGCTGATGGGCTTCGGCGGCCGCGACGAGCAGGGCCGCGACGACATCGCCTTCCGCAACACGTTCAGCCCAGAGTTTCGTAACCGGCTGGACGCGCGGATCGCGTTCGATCCGCTCTCGCCGAGCACGATGGCCAAGGTAGTAGACAAGTTCATCTCGGAGCTGGGTAAGCAGCTCGCAGAGCGAGACGTGACCATCGAGCTGTCCCTCGCCGCGCAGGAGTATCTGGCCGAAAAGGGCTACGACAAGAACAACGGCGCGCGCCCGCTGGGCCGGCTGATTCAGGATGAAGTGAAGAAGCCGCTCGGCGACGAGCTGCTCTTCGGCGCCTTGGAAAACGGCGGCCATGTCCGGGTTGACGTCGTGGACAAGAAGCTCGGCTTCACGTTCCAGTCGAAATCCGAGCCTGGGCCGAAGCTCCTCAACTAAAACACGAGCGGCATGTCCGCTCCGCTCTGGCACTTCTACATCGACCGCGGCGGCACCTTCACCGACTGCGTGGCGCGCGATCCGCTCACCGGCGCGCTCCGCGTGGTCAAGGTGCCGTCCAGCGACGACGCGCCGCTGATCGGGATTCGGCGGCTGCTCGGTCTCGCCGCGGATGCCCCGATTCCGCCCTGTGAGGTTCGGCTCGGCACGACCCTGGGCACGAACGCCTTGCTGGAACGGCGCGGAGCGCGCTCCGCCCTCCTCCTCACCCGCGGCTTCGGGGACTTGCTCGAGCTCAGCGACCAAACGCGTCCGGAGCTGTTCGCCCTGCGCATCGAGCGGCCGCGTCCTTTGCCGGAAAAGACGCTGGAGGTCGACGCGCGTCTCAGCGCGGCGGGAGAAATCGTGGCGCGACCCGGGCTCGCGCAGATTACCGAGCAGCTCGCCGCGCTCAATGCCTCTGGCGTGGAGAGCTTGGGCGTCGTGGTGCTCAATGATTACCGTGACGGCCGGCTAGAGGCCGAGCTCGCAGCCGCGGCGCGTGCAGCTGGCTTCGCGCACGTCGCCACCGGTCACGACGTCGCGCCCGGCGTCGGCTACCTGGCGCGCGCCAGCACCGTCGCTATCGACGCATACCTGACCCCGCTCCTGCGCCGCTACCTCGCACACCTAGCGGAGCAGCTCCCCGGCTCGCGGCTACTACTGATGCAGTCGAGCGGTGGCCTGTGCGAGCAAGAGCGCTTCCGCGGCGCCGCCTCCGTGCTCTCCGGGCCGGCGGGAGGCGCGGAGGCGCTCGTCGCGGTGGCCCGACTCGCGGGCGTGAGGGCGGCCGTCGGCTTCGACATGGGCGGTACCTCGACCGACGTGACGCGCGTGGAATCGGGCGAGCTCGGTCGCGTCTACGAAAGCGAGGTCGCCGGAACGCGGATCTCCGCGCCGATGGTCGCCATCCACACGGTCGCAGCGGGGGGCGGCTCTGTCTGTCGATTGGACGGAGAGAGGCTCCGCGTCGGACCGGAGAGCGTTGGCTCGGAGCCGGGCCCACTCTGCTACGGGCACGTGGACGCGACCGAGCTCTCGCTGAGCGACGTGAACCTCGCTCTCGGTCGTCTGCTACCCGACCGCTTCCCCCTACCCCTGGACGCGGAGCGGCCGCAAATACGGCTATCGCAGCTCGCTGCGGAGCTCACCGCTCGGGGCCGCCGGTTTGGCCCCCTCGACGTCGCGGAGGGCTTTTTCCGGATTGCCAACGCGAACATGGCCGCTGCCATTCGTGAGGTCACGGTCGGGCGAGGGTTCGACGTCCGGCAGCATGCGCTGGTCGTATTCGGCGGCGCCGGGGGTCAGCACGCCTGCGCGCTCTGCCGCGAGCTGGGCGTGGAGGAGGTGCTGTTTCACCCCCTTGCCGGCGTGCTCTCCGCGTGGGGCATCGGCATTGCGCGCTTGAGTTGGGACGGCAGCGGCGACGCGGAAGGTCGTCCGCTCGACGCGGCGGCTCTCGTGGCGCTAGAGCCCAAGGTGGCGGAGCTCGTCGCCGCTGGGCGCAACGCATTGGCGCGTGACGGCGCCGACCTGCGCACGCTCGTCACGACGGTTACGGTCGCGGTGCGGTATCGCGGAACGGAGACGCGGCTCGGAGTGCCGCTCTCTCGCGATCCTCGAGCCGTCGCGGCGGACTTCGAGCGCGCGTTCCGGGCCCAGTTCGGCTACGCGCACGAACGGCGCGAGCTGGTGCTAGCCGAGCTGCGCGTCACCCTGCGGGAAGGGGTGAGCGAGCTGCCGAGCCTGTCACCTACCGAAGGCGTCGCGAGCATGACGCCGAGTCGAACGACGCGCGTCTACTTCGACGGCCGGTGGCTGGAGGACGTGCCCGTTCACTTCCGTGAAGCCCTACCCAGCGGGAGCGAGCTCAGGGGGCCCGCCATCATCGCCGAAGCAACCGGTACGATCGTGCTGGAGCCGGGATTTTGCCTACGGATCGAGCCTAACGGCTTGTTGCGCGTTCGCGCGGGCGAGCCAATGCTCCCGAGCTTCGCCGCCGACGAAACCGACGATGCTGAGCCAGACCCGGTTCTTCTCGAAATTTACGCCAATCGCTTCATGTCGATTGCCGCGCAGATGGGCCGGACGCTGCGTCGAACCGCGATGAGCGTGAACATCCGCGAGCGCTTGGACTTTTCGTGCGCCGTGTTCGACGCCCAGGGCGAGCTGGTCGCCAACGCCCCGCACATTCCCGTCCACCTGGGCGCGATGAGCGAAACCGTGAAGGCCGTGCTGGCGGCGCACCCGCGGCTCGAGCCTGGGGACGTTTTCGTCAGCAACGACCCCACGCTTGGCGGCTCGCACCTGCCCGACATCACCGTAATCGCGCCCGTTCACGACGAAGCCGGGGGGCTGCGTTTCTTCTCCGCGGCGCGCGGTCACCATGCCGACGTGGGCGGAACGACCCCGGGCTCGATGCCGGCGTTCTCGCGCTCGCTTGCGGACGAGGGCGTCGTGCTGAGCGCGTTGCGCGTCGGTCGCGAAGGGCAGCTGGACGTCGCACAGCTCGAGCGAGCCTTCACGTCGGGGCCGTTCCCAGCGCGCCATTTCGCTGAAAATCTGGCGGATTTGTCGGCGCAGCTCGCGGCGGTTCGCACGGGCGGCAACCTGCTGCTCGAGCTCTCGCGCGAGCGCGGCGTGCGCGAGGTTGAGCGCTACATGGGCTTCGTGCAGGACAATGCCGCGAACGAGGTGCTAAGGGCCCTCCGCACGCTCGCGCAAGGACGCCACCACTTCCGTGACACGCTCGACGACGGCACGCCGCTCGCCGTGACCCTGAATGTGTCTCCGGACCGACTGCTGGTCGACTTCAACGGTACCGGCGCGGAGCATCCCGGCAACTTGAACGCGCCGCGCGCCGTGACCCTCGCCTGCGTGCTCTACTTCTTGCGCGTGTTGGTCGGCAAGCCAATCCCGCTCAACAGTGGTTGCCTACGGCACGTCGAGCTGCGCATTCCCGAGCGCAGCATCCTTTCGCCGGGGCCGGAGCGCGCGGTCGCGGGCGGAAATGTCGAAACGTCGCAGCGCGTGGTGGACGCCCTGCTCGGCGCCGCCAAGCTGCTCGCCGGGAGCCAGGGCACCATGAACAACCTGTCCTTTGGCGATGGCCGCTACGGCTACTACGAGACCATCGCCGGAGGCGCCGGAGCGGGGCGGACGTTTCCCGGCGCGTCGGCGGTGCATACCCACATGACCAATACGCGTATCACCGACGCGGAGGTGCTGGAGAGGCGCTTTCCGGTGCGCGTCGTGGAGCACGCGGTGCGGCGCGGGTCCGGGGGTCGCGGCACGCAACCCGGTGGCGACGGTGTGGAGCGCACGCTGGAGTTCCTGGCGCCCGCGCGCGTCTCGATTCTTTCCGAACACCGCGTGGTCGCACCTTTCGGCCTCGAAGGCGGAGCGCCCGGCGCGACCGGGCAGAATCTATTGAACGGCCGAGTGATCGCTGGCGCGACGACGTTCGACGTCGTCGCTGGCGACCGCGTCACGCTCCTCACGCCCGGGGGCGGCGGCTACGGTGCGGAAGGAGCCTGAGCCGGCGGCTCAGGCGAGATCTTGGCGCGGACGGCGAGCGCGAGCGCACAGCTGTTCGCTTGACGAGCCTGCGCGGCTTGCGCCTCCGCGCTCGTCGGCGCGTGGCCGCCCAGAGCGACGAACTCAGACGCGGCTTCCGCGCGGAGCCGAAGGAGCGGCGCCTTCGTGGCGATGTCCCAAATGCCTACGCGGGCGAAATGGGGCGTACGTTGCAGGAGCTGCTCGGCTGTCTCCCCGGCGTCGGGCGCCTGCTTGGGCAGCCCGCCGGGCGGGTCCTCGTCGACGACGAGCGTCACGAACTTCGCCTTATTCATGATTTCGACTGCAATCGGCACGTCGTGCTTGGCGACGCTGTCCAGGTCACGGTCGTATCCGTTGACGGCGAGCTCGCTCTCGGCGGCGTTGAGCTCGTCACTCCACTCGGTCGAGAGGACACGCAACGCGCGGAACGCGAGCCTCATGTTGTACGGACGCGGCGGCGCCGCGCAGACGTTCCACTCGTTGCAGAGCTGCCCGGGCTCGCACTCGCTCGTGACGCGGCAAGCCGTCCCTTGGGTCTGCAGCCCCGTCGGACTGACGAACAAGCACGAGGTGAATCCGTCCAACAGCGACGACTGCGCCGCCTTGCGCAGTTGCTTGGGCGACTGCGCATTCTCGCGCCTCAAGCGCAGATAAACGCCGGGCGCGTCACGCAAGTCCTTCAATGCGTCGCCAGGCGCGACGAAGTCAGCCACGCCGTCCGCCGCGAGCTCGCGGGCCCAGCCTTCGACCTGCTCGCGAAACGGCTGAATCTTCGGCCCAAGCGCGACTGAGACGGCTCGCTGCTTTGCCATCACCGCGCTCTTGCGGGCCTCGAGCTTACCCTCGGCCACACGCCAGTAGATGACACCGAACGCGGCCATGCCGATGAGCGCCCACAGCCAGAAGTGGGGCGGCATGGCGCGGATAGAGACCTTCCCCAAAACCAACGCGCGCCGACGTTCGGCGCGCGCTTGGTTGAGTGAAGGGAGCCCGCGCTCCCTCATCTGTCAGGCCTCAGTGCTCGCCGCCGCCACCGGCGCCGCCCATGCGACCGACCATGAAGCTCACGTTCGGGTAGCCGGCAAACGCGGCGGTTTGGAACACGCTCTTTACGACGAGAGCTTGCACCTTGCGGTCGACTTGGAGCACCACGACGCCGCCGAACTCCTTACCGGGGTTCAGCTGCTTCCACAGCTCGCGCTTGTTCTTGAGCACGTTGAAGAGCTCGTCCACGCGCTGAAGACGGTTCGCCTCCACGATCGCGCGAGTGTTGCCGGCAGGCGTCCCGTCCACGAGGATCTGCGCGCCCGTGATGGCCACCATCGGCGCGTCGGTCATGTCGATGACGTTCTCGGCGTTGGGCAGCTTGACGTTCTTGTCGATCGGCAGCTCACCGCTGGCCGAGAAGCTCGCCAGGAGAAAGCACACGATGCAAAGCAAGAAGTCGATGAACGGAATCAGCGGGATTTCTTGGTTCACCGAGCGACCACCGCCGCCCGCGACCTTCTTACGAACGAAGGCGAGCGGAACGTGGTGGAGCAGGCGCCGCCCCGGAACGGAGATCGGCTGGTGAAAGCGGCTGAGCGGTTTTTCCGACATGTCAGTTCACCGAGAAAGTCACGTTGAAGCCCGGCGTGTTCTTCTCGTTCGGACCGCAGACCGAGCAAGCACGCTTGGGGGTGTAGATTGCGTCGATGACCGCGATCACGTCCGAAAACGGAGTCGAGTTGTCCGTGTGGAGGATCGCCTGATCGATCTTCTTGTCATCCTTCAGGTCACCGCGGTGGGAGCCGTTTTGGTTCCACTCCTCGGTGATCTTCTTGGCGAGGTCCGGGTAACGAATGTCACCTTCCCCACCGGCCGGGACGGCCTTCTTGTCCACATCGATCGTGTTGACGACGGTGTTACCTTCCTTCCAGATCAGCTGGAACTTGGTTTCACCTTTCATCTCCACGTGCAGCTGCTTCTCCTTCTTGATTTCCTCCGGCGGCTCGTCCTTCGGGGGACCGGGCACGCGCGCGTCTGCGTTGATGCGCGCCATCTGCGACCAGACGGCCGTCACCAGCAAGAAGGCGACGAGACAGAGGAGAAAGTCGATGAAGGGGATCAGCGGGATGTCGTGATTGGTGGCTCGCTTGCCACCGTGACCGCCGCCGACGTCAATACCAGCCATGCTCGCTCCTTAGAAACAACAGCCAACGAACAGCTTGAACACGACGCGGGCCCGATCCTTTGAGGGGAACGAGCCCTAACGTCGTAAGCGGAATCAGCCTTCGATACCCTGGAGGTTGACCTTCTGGCGGTTGGCGACGACCAAGTTCAGCACCTGGACGGACGCTTCGTTGATGTCGTCTTCCATGGTCTGCGTCTTGCCGTTCAAGAACGCGAAACCCATCAGCGCCACGATGGCCGAGAGCAGACCGAACGCCGTGCAGTTCATGGCTTCGGAGATACCTTCAGCGAGGATGCGGGCCTTCTGGCTCGGATCCACCGACTCGCCACCGACCGCCGCGAACGCCTTGATGAGGCCGACGATGGTGCCGAACAGGCCGCAGAGCATGGCCAGGTTGGAGAAGAGGGCCAAAAAGCCCGTGCGCTTCGTGATCTTCGGCATCTCGCGAAGAGCTGCCTCGTCCATCGCCGCCTGAACTTCTTCGTCCGGACGTTGGCGATGTCGCCGGCCAAGATGCACTTCTGCATGGTTGCGAGGAACACCTCTTTATTGATCGACGCGCCGAACAGATACACGGAGCGCTCCGCGATCGTGGCGATCGCGCAGATGAGCCAAAACAGGATGAGATACATCGCCCATCCGCCTGCCTGGAAGTGGTGCCATGCTGCCGACATTGTACGTTTACCTTCCGCCTGATGCTTCGTTGAATGACCCCGGGGATTTCGGCTGAAGACGCCTCATTCCCGCCTTGTCGTCGGCCACTGGCCTGAGCGATTCCGGACGCCCGCCGCCCGCATTACGGGGACCGGGGGTTTTTGGGTGCGGGGCATCTTGCTAAACTGGAACCCCGGCAGTCAAGAGAGATTGGATTTTACGAAGCTGTTCGCGCTCCGTTACAAAATTTTCTGCGAGCATCACATCCTCGCACTCTTACTTACATTCAAGGACTTTCGCGAAGCAGCGGCCCCCGGGTGACGCGAGCGCGAACACGAGCCCGAGCGATCGTGACCGTCACGGCGCACGCCCTTAGGGCCCGCGCAGCGTGGCCGTAGCCCCCTCGCGGTGGTTTCGCCCAAAAAACGTGGCGTTAACGTGGACTTGTAAAACTTGTTTTTGGCCGGCTATAGTCGTCGGCTCAGTAGTGGTCGAGCGCCAGGTTTCGGCGCTCGAAACACATAAGCACCCAAAGCAACAGAAGGGACTTGGGGAATGCATCTCCTGCTTCTAGCGGCCGAAGGCGGACACAGCCAACTCGTCGAGGCTTTCAAGACGAACCCGACCTTCATGGTCTTGAATTTGTGCACGTCCGCAATCGTGCTCACGATCGTGATCGAACGCTTCGCGTTCCAGATGACTCGCTACCGCGTTAACTCGAAGGAGTTTTTCGCGCAGGTGAAAAAGCTGGTCGCAGCGGGCAACATCGACCGCGCCATCAAGCTCTGCGAGGCGGACGACTACCCCATCCTGCAGCTCGTGAAGGCCGGTCTGACTCACGCCAACAAAGGCGAGGCGGAAATCGACGCTTCCTTGAGCGAGAAGCTCTCGGAGCTCAAGCCGCAATCAGAAAAGCGCATCGGCGCGCTCTGGTCGCTCGCCAACATCGCGACGCTCATCGGCTTGCTCGGCACCGTATCCGGTCTGATCGCCACGTTCGGCGCGATCGCGGCTCCGGGTCTGAGTCAGTCCGACAAGCAGCGCATGCTGTCGAACGGCATCGCCGAAGCCATGTACAACACCGCGCTCGGTCTGGGCATCGCGGTGTTCTGCATGATCACGCACATCATCCTGCACACGCGCGCCAAGACGATTCAGCACGACCTGGAGGCCACCATGGAGCGGACCTTCAACATGCTGACCATCTCGAAGACCGGCTAACGCGTACTCCGGCAAGTCAGCATGTCGCTTACCGTAGCGCAGCGCAGCAAGATTCGCCGTCTGAGTCAGCCCAAGGAGCTTGCTCCAGACGAGGAAGGCGGCGAGCTAAACATCGTCCCCTTCCTCGACATCGTCGTGAACATCCTGATCTTCGTGCTTGCCACGGTGGCGGTCACCTTCACCGCCAGCATCGAGACCAACCCGCCAGCCAGCAAGGGTGCGGGCGTGCGTCAGGAAATCACGTCGGAAGCTCTGAACCTGTCCGTGTTTATCGTGAGTGACGGCTTCTCGCTCAAGGCCTCCGGAGGGAACATTGCCCCCGGCTGTCAGGATCGAGGCGCCGGCATCGCGGTACCGAAAGCGGGCGGCAAGTACGACTTCGGGGCGCTCACCGCGTGCGCTTCTCGACTCAAGGGGCTCTCCCCGGAGTTTGCGGACGAGACGCAAGCCACCATCACCGCCAATCCGGGCGTAGAGTTCCAAACGGTCATCGCCGTGATGGACGCTCTGCGCAACACACCCACGGGTGACGCCTTGTTCGAAAACATTCAGTTCGGGGTGCCCCGATGAGCCAGACCGGTTCCGTCGTTCAGTACAAGGCCGAGCTGCGTAAGGCAATCCGTCGAAACGCGCACGAGCCGGAGGTCAACTTCCTCAACATCACGGCCATGCTCGACATCATGACCATCATCCTCGTCTTCTTGTTGAAGACGCTGGGTGAGTCGAGCGCGTCCGTGCCGCAGAGCGACGACCTGCGCTTGCCGGCTTCAATCATGAAGAAGGCGCCAGCGCAGGAAGGCGTGCTCGTCACCGTGAGCAAGACTCAGATCTTGGTCGGCGACGACAAGATCCTCACCCTCCCCGGGAGAGAGTCGTTGGCGCAAGCCGGCGTCGACGCCCGCTTCAAGCGCAGCGGACCGAACGACCTGTTCATCGTGCCGCTCGGCAACGCCCTCATGTCCGCCCGCAAGACGGACATCGCGGTTCGCCGTGCCAAGGGGCTGGATCCATCGTCGTCGGAAGCCATCGTCATTGCGGACAAGGGAACGCCCTACCGCCTGCTGATGGAGGTGCTCTTCACGCTCGGGCAGAGCGAGTACGGCAAGTACCACCTGATGGTCATGCAATCGAGCGAACCCGCTTGCCCCGCGGCCGAACGGCGTGGTACGACCCCGTCCGTCTCATCGAGGCTAACTCCGTAGGGAGTGCCGAGAGCCACCGGTGGCCGTGCCGCCGGGCGCTGCTCCGCGAAGCTTGTGATGGTGGGTCGAGACCGGCGACGGAAACGTAAAGCGCGGTCCGCTCACGAAGTCCCTGATTCCGCGGCAGCACGTGTCCAGCAGCGCGCCGCCGTCATGGCCCGAGGACTCGTGAGTCGAGCCCGAGGCAACGCGGCGCGGAGACGCGCCCCGTGTCGATGACGGCCCCTCGCCCCGCATCCCCCGACCCGTGACCCAGCTAGCGCTCCTGCTCGTGCTCGGCCTTTTAGGCTCGGTGCTAGCGTTTGTGTTCGGGCGCCTGGAGCTGAATCGCGCCCCTATTGCTGCGACCGTGAAGCGAGCCGAAGGAGCGCTGGAGCGAGCGTCTGAGGCGCTTCTGCGCGCAGCTTCCCTACGCGCTCTTGGCTTGCTGTCCGTTCCGGCGGTCGGCCTCGCGACCTTCGCGTGGAGCGGCGAGCAGGCGAGCCGCATCTCGAGCGGAGGGAGGGCCGCGTTCACGGTCCTGGCTCTGCTCGTCGGAGGCGGGGCGGCGCTCCTTCACGCTCGGTTCGTCCTTTCGCTCGGGGCCCGCGCGGCTTCGGCCGCCGCCGACGCGCGCGCTCGCGGTAGCGCCCGGACGCTCCGTCCCCTCCTCCGCGCCGCCGTCGCTATCTCGGTTTGCGGCGAGGGGCTCGGCTTGCTGGGTTTGGCGGCGCTGTTCGCCGGCTTGTACGCGGTCCGCGGCGGCTTTGCTTCGGCCGACCTCGGTGCCCAGCTCGCGCCGGACATCGCGAAGCTCCTGCCCGCGTTTGCGCTCGGTGCAGGCGTGACGGCGCTGTCCATCTCGCGTGAAGGCAGCGTGGCCGGCGCGGCGGCGCGCGTCGGCGGCGCGCGAGCGAGCGAGCCGGAAGCCGGTATCGGCAGCGCCGACGCACGCGATC
Source organism: Polyangiaceae bacterium (assembly GCA_029266615.1). GTDB lineage: Bacteria > Myxococcota_A > Polyangia > Polyangiales > Polyangiaceae > PMG-095. The sequence continues at coordinate 18,391 of JAQSWN010000136.1, read as the reverse complement.
CGGCGCTGCTCGCTCAGCTCATGGGACACCTCGTCGGCGAGCTCTTGCCGAGCGCGCTGTCCAGTTTCGTGTGCGGGGTAGTAGCGACCACCTCCGCGGCGCTACTCGTCGCCGTGGGCGGCGCCGGCGGCGCGCTTGCGAGCTTGGTCCTCGTCCTGTTGGTGCGAGCGTTCGGCGCGGTCGCGTCCGTTTGCGGGGTTCTGGCCGCACGAGTCACGGACGAAGAGCCTGCCGGGCGCGCGCTCGTGCGCGGGCACCTCAGCGGGGTGTCCGTCGCACTGTTCGGCCTCGGTGCGGCACTTTTTTGGCTGATGCGCGACCAGTGGGGCGCGCTGTTCATAGCCGGGGCCGCCGGCCTTGGCTCGGCCACGCTCGTGGCGCTCGGCACGGCGCTTCCATGGCGCCCCGCGAGCGCCGACCCGCGCCCGGAGAGCGACGCCGGCTTCATCCTGCGAGGCTTGGGGGCAGGCTTCACGAGGGCCTGGCCGAGCTTGCTCGTGCCGGCGGTGGCCCTGGCTATCGTCGAGCACACCCTGTCGACACAAGCGTCACCTTGGGCGCTGTTGGTCAGCTTCGTTGCGGGCGTTCTCTCGCTGACTCCGTTCGCGATCGCCCTTCATGGTTTCGGCGTCCTCTCGCAGCACACTCGCGGCGTAGTCGCTCTTTCGCGCATGGAGCAAGAGAGCGGCCCCCGCGCGGCCAAGCTGGAGGACGCCTCCGCGCTTGGCCGCGCCGCCGGCGGGACCTACGCCTCCGTCGCGCTGGGCGCGAGCTTGCTGCTGGGTATGGCCGCCGTCGCCGCTCCCTCTCCCGGCGGCTCCGCGCAGGGCCTCGGCTCCGGCTCACTCGCGGTCACGTTGGGCCTCGCCTTGCTCACCGCATTCGGAGCGGGGGCGGCGCGAAGCGCGGTGAGTGGCGCTCGCCTCGTCGCCCTCGAGGTAGAGCGGCAGCGGCGCGGCGCTCCCGCCGACGTGGCTCCCAGCTACAAGGGCAGCGTGGAGGCCGCGCTCGCCGCCGCCCGCGGCGTTTCCCTGGCCGAGCTGGGCGTGGTCCTGGCGTGCCCCTTCGGGCTGGCGTGGCTGCTGCGAATGAGCGGCGTCTCGGCCGGAGCCGCGGCGTTCCCGAGCTTCGGCGTTGCTGCCGTCGCCGCGGGCCTTATCTTTACACTGGGCGGGCGCGCCACCCGCGCGCTACGCAGCGAGCAACGTTCCCGCCCGCGCGGGACCGAAGCACGTGCGAGCAGCGCGCAAGCGGAGTCTTTCGGGGACTTGCTTGGCGTGCCGGTCGCCGCCAGCGTCGAAGCGCTCGCGCTCGTGCTCGCTCTCACCGTTCTGTGCCTGGCGCCGCTGTTGCGCTAGCCGGGCTGTCACTTCTGAAACGAGGCTACGTTGTCATCACTCGCAGACGCTCTCTCCACCTTGTCCGACCGCGGTCTCCGGCGCTTGCTGGGCGCGCGCACCTTCCTGCGTGGCTTGGACTACGAAAAGCGCAAGGTCGTCGACGACGTGAGCCTAAACGAGACCCATGCGCAGGGTCGGGTCAAAGGCTCGGACCCGGAGCCGTACGAGGTAACGATTCGTCTCGGAGGCGAGGGCATCACGTCGAACTGCACTTGCCCCGCCTTTCAGAAGACGAACCAGCACTGTAAGCACGTCGCGGCGCTGCTCATCACGGTCCGCAACCGCGCGCGTGCGCACCTGCCGCGTCGCGAGGCTCCGCCCCAACCAGCGCCGCAGCCTCTCCCCCACCTCGCCAATGGCGGCGGTGGTGGCGGCGGCGGCGGCGGTGGCGGTGGCGGTGGCGGTGGCAGTAACGCCAACAACGCCGACACCGGTAAAGGCGGAAGGCGTCGCGATCGCCGGCGCCGCGGCGGTCAGCCCGTGCCAGTGCAGGCTCCCACCGGTGGTGGTGGTGGTGGTGGTGGTGGCGGCGGCCACTACGTTCCGCCACCCATAGACGTGAGCGCCCGCGCAACCGGCATCGGCGCTTGGCTCTCCCCGGAGGGCGCCAAGCGCTCGCTCAACCTCGAGTTTCGTGTTCACGTCCGTCAAGGTGGGCTCACCGTCACGGTGCTGGACGTCGACAACCGCACGCCGATGCTGCCGAGCCATGCGCTCACGTGGCAGACGATCTCGCCGACCGGCGACCGGAACGCGCTGCGCGTGCTGTCCCGCTTCGAATCCGGTAACCCGCGCCACCCCGCCGTCGACATTCGCGGGGAAGACGCGGCGGAGCTCTTGCCGCTCCTCAAAGAGCGCCGCGTCTTGCTCGAGCCGGCTCTCATGCAGCTGCGCTTCATCGAGGACGTGCTCAAGCCGCGCTTCGACCTGGAAATGGTGGGCTCCGACACGATCGTCGCGAAGGTGACGTTCGAGCGCCAAGGTGACGGCCGCCGCTTCAGCCTCACTCAGGGCGGATGGTTCGAGGGCGCTCCAGGCTGGCACATCGACACGAGCGAAGGCGTCGCGCGCCGGCTCGACCACCGCGTCTCCCCGGCCGCGCTGCGCCGTCTGCTGCGCAGCCCCACCATCGCCGAGCCATCTTCGGAGCTCATCGGTATGATCACCTACGGCTTGCCGCGCGTGGCGCTGGAAGTCGGCGCGGAGCTCCCCGAGCTGTCGCAAGTGGCGGACGTGATCGATCTGGAGCCCACGTTCCGGATGCGAGCGACGGGCGCGCTCACGGAGGCGGAGGTGTTCCTCAAAGCCGCGTACGGCGATCAAGAAATCGAGGTGCGCGCCGATGGCATCTCCCCCCCTATTCTAATTTTGGGCCCAGAAGAGGGTCAAAAGCGGGCCCGCTGCATCCGCTGCGACATCGCGGCGCAGCAGAAGGCGGTGCAGCTGCTCCTAGACCTCGGGCTGCAGCCCACCGAGAGCGGCGACCACTTCGCCGCGCACGGGGAAAAGGCGATTCAGTTCTGGTCCGAAGGCGTCGGCGGCCTGCCGGAGGACTGGGATCTGTACGTGCCCGAGCACCTCGTGGGCACCCACGTGCGCAACAAGCCCGTCCTCGCGCACGCGCGCGTCTCCAGCGGGGTCGATTGGCTCAACGTGCAAATCTCCTACGAGTCAGAGGGCGTGGGCGTCGACCGTGAGGAGCTCGAGCGTTGCCTCCGCGAAGGCCGCAAGTTCGTGAAGCTGTCGGACAACTCCTTCGCGCCGTTCGACGCGGGCTCAATCCAGCAGATGATCGACCGCGAGGTGGAGCTCATCGCGGCGGGCGGAAAGAACGGCAAGATTCCGCTCTCTCAGGCCGGCAGCGTGCAAGACCTCATCGCGCAGGCCAACTCCTCAACCGTCGCCGCCAGCGCCAAGTCCTTGTTCAAGAAGCTCTTGGATATCGACGAAATCAAGACCGCCAAGAAGCCCAAAGGCCTCAAGGCGACGCTCCGCCCCTACCAGGAGCAAGGCCTCTCCTGGCTGCAGTTCATCGATGAAATCGCGTCCGGCGGCGTGCTCGCCGACGACATGGGACTCGGTAAGACGGTCCAAACCATCGCCCTCCTCCTCGCCGTGAAACAGGAGAAGAAGACCGAGCCGCTGCGCGCCCTCATCGTCGCGCCGACCAGCGTCGTCACGAACTGGGTCCGCGAGATCGAGCGCTTCGGACCGTCGCTCACGACCGCGCTTTGGCACGGCGCCGGCCGAAAAGAGCAAATGTCGGAGATGGAGAGCGCGAACGTCATCATCACCAGCTACGCGTTGCTCCGCCGCGACATCGACCTGCTCAAGAAGCTGAAGCTCACCTACGCCATCTTGGACGAGGCGCAGAACATCAAGAACCCGCTGAGCGCCACCGCGCAAGCCGCCAAGGAGCTGGACGCCGAGCGTCGCCTCGCCCTCACCGGCACGCCGATCGAGAATCGCCTCAGCGAAATCTGGTCGATCTTCGAGTTCGTGAGCCCGGGCCTCTTGCCGCCGCTGCCCAAATTCGAGGAAAAGTACGCGCGCCCGATCGACAACGGGGACTCCAAGCAGGCCGCTCGGCTCCGCTCGGTCATTCACCCGTTCATCCTCCGGCGCACCAAGGTCGAGGTGGCGAAGGACCTGCCGCCCAAGATCGAGGTCGACAAGATCATCGATTTGGCGCCCGATCAGAAGGCCATCTACAATCAGGTGCTGCGCGAGGTCCGCGCGACGGTCATGGGCGAGGTCGAGCGTGTCGGCGTCGCCAAGAGCCAGCTCCACATCCTGGCCGGCCTCACCAAGCTGCGCCAAGCCGCGTGCGATCCGCGCCTGCTCGGCTTACCGCGTGAGTTCAGCCACGACGACAGCGGCAAGCTCTCCGCCCTGCGGGAGCTCGTGGAAGAGGTCGAGTCGGGCGGCCACAAGGTGCTGATCTTCAGCCAGTTCGTCAGCATGCTGAAGCTCGTGCGAGAAGCGCTGGACGAAGACAAAATCCGATACGAATACCTGGACGGCAGCACGCAAGATCGCGCCGAGCGCGTCGACCGCTTCCAAGAAGACCCCACCGTGCCCGCCTTCTTGATCAGCCTCAAGGCGGGCGGCTCCGGCCTCAACCTCACTGCGGCGGATACCGTCATCCACTTCGATCCGTGGTGGAACCCGGCCGTCGAAGACCAAGCCTCCGATCGCGCGCACCGTATCGGCCAAAAGAAGGTCGTCACGGTTTACCGCCTGGTCGCTGCGGGCACGATCGAAGAAAAGATCCTGCAGCTCAAGGCGAAGAAAAAGGACCTCGTCGCGAGCGTGCTCAGTGAGGATGCCGGCGGCGGCAAGCAGCTCACGAAGGACGACCTCGAAGATCTCTTCAAGCTCGACTGAGCGCGCTCATCGCAAGGGGCTGCCTCCACGCAGCCCTCCCCGCATCGCTTTTGCATCGTCCCTCGGCCACGCGGTGGTGCCCTCCCGCCGCCGGAGGCGCGCGGGCCGCGGCGTGCCGACACGGCACGATCCTCGTGTAACGCGACGCATTGCCTTCACGGCGTGGCGCCCCCAGGCTTGAACCGGTGATGCAACGTCGTCACGACATGACTCCAGCCGTCCCTCGCGGATCTCCCGATCTCCCTGTGGAATCTGGGAGCCGCGGAGCGGACGAGCGGCAGCGCCGTCAGCGGCGCATGGAGACGTTCATCAGCAGCCCGAGGCCGACGAGCGACGTGACGACGCTGGAGCCGCCGTAGCTGAAGAGCGGCAGGGTCACGCCGACGACGGGGAGCACGCCGATGGCCATGCCCACGTTGAACACGGTGTGCCAGAAGATGAGGGCCCCGACTCCGATCGCCAGCGCGGCTCCGAAGCGGTCCTTCGCCTGCGAGGCGACGTGAATCGCGTACACGCAGATGAAGCAGTAGACGCTCAGCAGTGCCAAACAACCGACAAAGCCCCAATCCTCGGCGAAGACCGCGAACGGGAAGTCCGAGTACTGGTCAGGCAGGAAGCCAAACTGGTTCTGCGTCCCTTGCATGTAGCCTTCGCCGAGCAGTTGCCCGTTGCCGATCGCGGTCTGGGACTGCAGGGCGTGCCAGCCGATGCCCGTCTTGTCGTGCTCCGGATCCAGAAAGCTCGTGATGCGATCTTTCTGGTACTGCTTCATGCCGTAGTTCCACCCCAACCAAGCGACGCCCACGCCCGCGGCGAGGACGGCGGCTAGCGTGCGGCGGCGGATGCGCGTCATGAGCAACATGGTGCTCGCGGTCAGGGTCAAAATGAGGCTCGTTCCGAGATCCGGCTGCGCCATCACCAGGCCGACCGGCACGATCATGATCGCGCCGGGGAGCGCCAGATCCACGAGCGTCCGCGGCTCGTTCTTGTGGTCGTTGTGAATGTGCCTTGCCATCATCAGCAGCAAGAGCACCTTCATGAACTCGCTAGGCTGGATCGTGACGCTGCCGATTTGGATCCAGCGCACGGCGCCCCGGGTGCTGTTGCCGAGCACGAACACCAGCGCGCACAGGAACACCCCGCTCGCGTAAGCCAAGGTCGCGACGCGCTCGTAGTGCCGGTAGTCGATGGCCGCGACCAGGATCGCGAGCAGCCCGCCAACGACCATGTTGTACACCTGGGTCACGTAGATATCGGCGAGGCGCGCGCGCATCGCCGTGTCCGCGTAGACACTGGTCGCGCTGTACAGGTTGACCAGCCCCGACGCGACGATCACCACCACCGCCGCGAGCAGCCACAGGTCCACGGCCGGCCCCCGCCGGAACATCATGCGCGTCGCGACCGCCATCAGTTCGGCTTGGCTCCGGGGTCTGCGTCGTCCTTGGACGACAGTCGCTTTTCCTTCAGCTTTTGCCAGTCGCGCACGACTCGCATCGCGATCGGCACCGCGTTCTTACCGCCACCGCCGCCGTGCTCGACCAGCACGACGATGGCGATCTCCGGCGATCGGGACGGGGCGTAGCCGGAGAACCACGCGTGGTCGCGGTTGAAGTACCAGATCTTTCCGGGGTCGACGCCTCGAGGCGTGACGTGGCTCACCTGCGCGGTGCCGGTCTTGCCAGCCATGTCCACGTCGCGCGAGCGCTCCTTGTACGCCGTACCTTCTTTTTCGGTTACGACGCCCTCGAGCGCGTCCTTGATCCAGGTGAGGTGTTCCTGGTTCGGCTCGATCAGACGACGCACGCGCGGAGGGAAGTCTTGCACGACGGTGCCGTCGCTCGTCTCGATGCTGCGCACGACCTGCGGCTGGTAGAGCGTGCCGCCATTGGCGAGCGCCGCGTACGCGAGCGTGAGCTGGAGCACGGTGACGGTAGTCGCGCCCTGGCCGATCGCGGAGAGCAGGGTGAAGCCGCCGCGGAACGCCTCTTTGTAGCGGCGGGTGTACCAGCTGCGCGTAGGCATACGACCCCGGGATTCGGGGTTGATGCCGATGCCGGTCTTCACGCCGAAGCCGTACTCGATGCCGACCGCCGCGAGCCGATCGATGCTGACGCGCGAGCCGAGCTCGTAGAAATACGTGTTGCACGACTGCACGATCGCCGAGTGCAGTTGAACTTTGCGATGCACACCCGTGCAGCGGAAGAAGCGCTTGCCGTACTCGTAGCCGCCGCGGCAGTCGACCTCCGTGTCCAGGTCGATCAATCGATCCGAAAGCGCGGCGAGCGCGCTGAACGGCTTGTAAGTGGAGCCGGGCGGGTACGCGGCGGAGATCGATTTGTCCAAGCTGGGCTTGAGCGGGTCCGCGTTCAGACGCCGGAACGTCTCCGCGACCGCTTTTACCCCGTTCCCTCCGGACACCACGTTGGCGTCGAAGCTCGGCTTGGATGACATGGCCAGGATGCGGCCGGTGCGCACGTCCACGATGACGACCGCCCCCGCGAGTTGGCCGCGGAAGGCCTTGTCGATAGACGTGATCAAGTCGATGTCCAACGTGAGCGAGATGTCGCGCCCAGGCACGGGCTCGACGCGGCGAGGCTCTTCGAGGTAGCGCGCTTCCACCTCTTGCACGTCGTCGCGCCGCGAGACGCCGCGCACGATCTTCTTGAAGCCACGCACGCCGCGAAGGTAGCTCTCCCAGCGTCGCTCCACGCCCACCGCGCCCAGGCGATCTCCGGCGCGGTAGCCGCGCTCTTCGAGCTTGACCAGGTCTTCCGCCCCGACCTCGCGCATGTAGCCGATGGAGTGTGCGCCGAGCTCGCCGTAGGGGTAGTAGCGCACCGGGTGCGGCGATACCTCGACGCCCTTCAGCTCGCGCGCGTGCGTCTCCAGGTAGGCGACGGCGTCGCGGTCCACGTCCACCTTCAGCAATATTTGCTGATTTTTCCGGCGTTCTTCCTGCGGGGTGAGGTTCTTGCTGGGCAGCGCCTGAATGTCTTTGATCTTCTTCTCGAGCTCGCCCTTTTCGGGCTCGCCGATGCCGAGAAGCTTCACCACCGTGGGCCAGGTCTCGGTCAGGTCGACCTCGGCGGGCGTCATGTGCACGTTGTAAGACGGGCGATTGGCAGCCAGCACCCGGCCCTGATTATCGCGGATCACGCCGCGCGTGGTGGCGAGGCTCCGCTCCCGAATGATGTTCTTGCGTGCTTGGGCGCGGTGGACGTCACCCTGCACCAGCTGCAACTGCGCCAGGCGCCCCATCAACACGAGGAACGCGGCCACTGCCGTCAGCACCAGCCAGCGGTAGCGACGGCGAAATTCGCCCACGTCCGACCGTTGCCCGAGCAGCGCCATCAGCCCGCACCCTCCGTCGGTGCGCGCGATGCTCCGCCTTGTCGCAGCCGCTGCGCGAGCTGAAACAGCGCGGGCGAGAGCAGCGCCGTAGAGATGGCGTTCGGGAGCACCACCGCCGCCATCGCGACCGGCCGGCGATTGTCCGTACCGAACACGGCGATAAGAATCACTACCAGCGCGCCCTGCACGATCGTGAAGACGAAGCCGAGCGAGGCCCGCGTGAACCAGGTCTGCGCCGTGAGCCGGACGCCTGCCACCCGCGACAGCCACCAAATGGCGACGAAGACGAACCCGTGGATGCCGGTGGGCGCCTTGGCGAGAATGTCCAGCGCGTAGCCCATCGCGCTCGAGAGCGCGGCTCCTTTGGCCATGTTCGGCTCGTACACGCCGAGGAAGACGACCATCGGCAAGAGCAGGCTGGGGGTCAGGCCGTTGGTGAGCCGCTCGCCCAGGACTTGCCCAAGCGGGCCCAACACCCGGAAAAGATTCGACTGAATCAGGATTAGCAGGACCGCAACGCCCAAGTACGCCGCGCTGCGCATGCTCAGCCGCCCTTGTTCTTGCCGCGCCGGGTTCCCGCGCCGTTGTCGCAGTTTTTGTCGTCGGTGAGGATGATGAGCACCTCTTGCAGGCGCGAGAAGTCCACCGTCGGCTCGGCCACGAGCGATTGATAGACGCCGAATTTCTTCTTCTCGACCGATTTCACGCGGGCGACCGGGATGCCTTTGGGGAAACGGCAGCCGACGCCGCTGGTGACGAGGACGTCGCCGACGTCGACTTCGTCGCGCCGCTCCGCCCACTCCACGCGCACCATGTAGCGCGAGCGATCGCCCTCCCCGCGCACGAAGCCGCGCGCGCCGGTGCGCTCCACCACGACGTCCACGCCGAAGCCAGCGTCCACCGTGAGCTGCACGTCGATGCGCTCGCCCGAAACGCGCTGCACGGTTCCGACCGCGCCGTCCAAAGCGATTACGGGCATGTCCGGGCGGATGCTGGCGTGCGGGCTGTCGAGCGTGAGGTGCGCCACTCGGAAGAACTCGGTCGTGTCTTTACCGACGACGAGGGCGCTCACCATTTCGTGCGGGATGGTGTCGCGCAGGCCGAGCAGACGACGGAGCCGGCGGCTGTCCTGCTGAGCTTGCTCGAGCTCGCGCACGCGCGCGCCCAAACGCGCGTTTTCGTAGGCGAGCCGGTTGTTATCCTGCTTCACGTCCACGAGGTACACGTACCGGCTCACGGCGCTCGAGAGCGTGCGTGCGACGGCAGCGGCCGCGAACTCGAAGGGCGCGCCGATGCGCGAGAGCGCCGACACCACTGGGTTCATGTCCTGCGGGTTCCGGATGCTCGCCCTCAGGAAGAAGAACGGCACCGAAAGCAGGAGCACGACGATGAAGGTGTCTCGGAGGCGTTTGAAAGAGCCCACGGCACGGGCCTCAGCCGATCGTTACTTCTTTCAACAGCTCGATGTGATCGAGCGTCTTCCCGCTGCCGAGCACGACGCAGCTGATCGGGTCGTCGCTGACCATCACCGGCAGTCCGGTTTCTTCGCGCAATAGCACGTCGATGTTCTTGAGCAGCGCGCCGCCGCCCGTGAGCACGACGCCCTTGTCCACGATGTCCGCCGCGAGCTCCGGCGGCGTCCGCTCCAGCGCCAACAGCACGGCCTCGACAATCGCGTTGAGCGGCTCGGCGAGGGCTTCACGGATCTCATCCGAGTTGACGGTGACGGTCTTGGGCACGCCGGCGACCATGTCGCGCCCTTTGACCTCCATCGTCATCTGCTGCTCGAGCTGGTAGGCGTTGCCGATCGTGATCTTGATGCGCTCGGCGGTTTGCTCGCCAATGGCGAGGTTATATTTGCGCTTCATGTACGCGACGATGGCTTCGTCCATCTTGTCGCCGCCCACACGAACGCTCTGCGAGTAGACGATGCCGGCCAGGGAGATGACCGCGACTTCCGTCGTGCCGCCGCCGATGTCCACGACCATGTTGCCGCTCGGCTCCGTAATGGGGAGCCCCGCGCCGATCGCCGCCGCCATCGGCTCTTCGATCAGGTAGACCTCGCGCGCGCCGGCGCTCTCCGCGCTTTCCTTCACGGCGCGCTTCTCGACCTCCGTGATGCCAAACGGCACACAGATGATGATGCGTGGCTTGACCAGCGTGCGGCGGTTGTTGGCGCGCTGGATGAAGTACCGCAGCATCGCCTCGGTGATCTCGAAGTCCGCGATCACCCCGTCGCGCAGGGGCCGGATTGCCTGGATGTTGCCGGGCGTGCGGCCGAGCATCTCTTTCGCCTCACGCCCGACGGCCAAGATGCGTTGCTCACCGCGGGCGTCACGCTGCACCGCGACCACGGAAGGCTCGCAGCTCACGATACCTTTGCCCTTCAAATAGATGAGGGTCGTGGCGGTACCGAGGTCGATAGCCAGGTCGCTCGAGAACAGGCCGTATAGCCAGTCGAAGATCATCTATTCGAATTAGGGGTGGTGAGGGTCAGCCCGAGGGTTTGCGCACCAGGCTTCACCCGTCCGCCACAGAGAGGGCCGGTCGTAGCACGCGCCCGCGTTCGGGCGCAATGCGTCAGGGTGATCCATAGCCGGCCATTTGGCCAACAGCGCGTAAGCGCAAGCTTTTAAGGGCTCAGTCGTCGTCGTCCTTGCCCCAACTTCGGCCGCCACCACCACGCTCCCGCTTCGCGCCAGCTGGCTCGCCGGTCTTGCGGCCTTTCTTCTTCTTCTTGTCGGCCCAGTCTCCGCCACCGCCGCCGGGTGGGGCGGGCGGTCCGAAGTTGCGAGCCCTTCGAGCATCGGGTGGCGGACGCGTGCCGTCCCCCGCATCCGCCGGAGGTGCGTCCGCGTTGAAGCGAGGCGGGCCACCGAAGCCGCCCCCGCCCCCGCCGAAGCCGCCCCCCCCTCCGCCGAAGCCACCGGCGCCGGGCGGACGAGCGCTCATGCCGGGAGCCGCGCCCGGCGGACGCTCACCGCGCGGATGGGCGATGTTCACCATCAACCGGCGACCGCGTACGTCCAAGTTGCGCAGCACGGCGAGCGACTGGTTCGCAGCGTCGGCGCTCGCGCAGGTGACGAAACCAAATCCGCGCAGGCGACCGTCTGGCCCGAGCGGCAAATGGATGCGCACCGGAGCGACGAGCGCGTTGTCCGTGAACAGCGCGCTCACCTCTTGCTGCGAGACGTCGTACGGCAGGTTGCCGACGTACAGCGTTCGATCTTCTTGACCCGCGCCACCGGGCCCTCCTCCTCCACCGCCGCTGGGACCGCGCGGCGCACCGGGCGCGTCGCCGCGCTCTGGAGCCGCACCGCCTTCGCGCCGCGGAGGCTCTGAAGAAAAAGGCCGAACGGAGATCGGTCGTCCTCCTTGCAGTGAGCCGTCCAACGAATCCCGTGCTGTCGCCGCTTCCTCCGGCGAGCTGAACGTGACGAAGCCGAAGCCTCGCACACGGCCTGTCGCGCGATCGCGCGGCAGACTCACATCGGTAACTTTGCCACCTGTCGCTTCGAATACTTCACGGAGGGCATCCTCCGTGATCGAGTCGGGCAAGCCCGCGACAAAGAGCTTGCGTGCGTCCTCAGTCGCCATCTGATTTAGCGTTCCTATTTACTGACGTAAGAGCGGCACTCCGGTGCCTATGGACAAAGAAAGGCAAACGGACTCGCCCGGGGAGGACGATAACTTTCGTGCTTTCGCCATTCAAGTGCTCCGTCGCATCTACGTGACAGCCATCGGCCAGACGGCCGACAAAACGAGGCCACGGGGGCGCCTTCACCCGGGTTAGATTCCACGCCGTGCACCTCCGCGTCATCCTTAACCCCACCGCCGGCAGCGGCGGCGCGGCGCGTAAGCGCTCGGTCATCATCGCCGCCCTCACCCGCCAGGGCGTCCCCCCGGAAGTCCGCGAAACGAAGGGCCCCGGAGACGCGGGTCGCCTCATCCGAGAGGCGCGGCGGGATGGCGTCGACTGTGCAGTGCTGGTCGGCGGAGACGGCACCCTCAACGACGCGGCTCAGGGTTACCTGGAGCCGGACGGCACGGTGGCCGCCGGTCCGGCGTTGGGTCTCGTCCCCTCGGGAACGGGTGGTGATTTTCGCCGCACCTTCGGTCTGACCGACTCCATCGAAGCGGCGGCCGAGCGCATCCTCCTTTCCTCCCCCCGCCCCTTGGACCTGGGATTGCTGTCCCTGACGAGCCACGACGGGCAGCGCGTCCAGCGCGCCTTCCTGAACATCACGAGCTTCGGAATCGGAGGCCTGACCGACCGCATCGTCAACTCGAGCCCGAAATGGATGGGCGGCAAGGCCGCGTTCTTCCTCGGCACCCTCCGCGCCATGGCCGTGTATCGCAACCAGCCCGTGCGCGTGCGCGTGGACGGAGAGCTGGTGCTGGAGTCGCCCATCTTCAACGTCGCTCTCGCCAACGGTCGCTACTTCGGCGGCGGTATGATGATCGCACCGGACGCGGACCCCTCCGACGGCTTGCTGGACGTCGTCGCGCTCGGAGACATGAGCAAGCTAGAGAGCGCGCTCTTGTCCCAGCACGTTTACGAGGGGAAGCACCTTGACCGGACGGGTGTGAGCGTTGCGCGCGGCAAGGTCGTGGAGGCGGAGCCGCTCGCCGCCGGTACGGAGGTGCTGGTCGACATGGACGGCGAGACGCCCGGGCGACTCCCGCTGCGCGCCGAGCTGGCGCCCGGCGCCCTAAGGCTTCGAGCCTGAAGGCAGCGGCGCGTCCGCGAGCGCGTTGGGTACGAGCGGCGGTTCGAAGCCACCACCCACCGCGACGCGGCCTTGCACGTGTCGTAGCAGGAACAAGCCCAACCCGAGCAGCGCGAAGCACTCCCATTGCGCGGGAGTGAGGAAGAAATAGCGCGGATCGATAGCCCCGTGCACATCACCCGGCACCCCGTTGCGCTCCCGCAAGAAGTCCAGCGCGAAGCGGATCGGCGCGTAAGCGGTGCACGCGATGCCGGCGAAGAAGCCCCACGGGCGCGGCTTCCTCGCGAGCCACAAGAACGCGATGACGAGCGGCACGGTGAGCAACATCTCGAGTAAGCCCAGATCGAAGCGCGCCCCCCCGGGGTAGCGCACGGCGAGCCACGAGTCGCTCAGCACGCCTGGGTGATCGTGCGCGGTCGCACAGCCGGCGCGGCCGAACACCCACCCCACCGGTAGCATCGCCATGACGTTGTCCGCGTAAGGCAGCGCTGGCACGCGGTAGCGCGCGCGCCAAACGAGCATTCCGATGAACGCGCCCGTGAAGCCACCAAAGCTCGATAGGCCATCCCAAAGGCGAAGCAGAGACCAGGGATCTTCCACGAGGCGCGCGGGGTAGTAGAAAACCTCGTCCAGGACGTGCCCGCCCACGAAGCCCAGCCCCACCACCCAAGCGATGAACGAGCTCATCACCTTTTCGGACAGGCCGAGGCGCCGCGCACGCTTCAGCGTCAGGTAAGCGCCTAGGTAAACGCCCGTCGCGACCAGGGCCCCGAACGGCTTGATCGAGAGCGGCACGCTCGGGAAATCCCCGAAAAAACCGCGCGGCACCAGCGTGAGCTCGGGAATCGTGACGTAGGGAAACAGCGGCGCGGCGACCATGAACGCGCCGCAGCTTAGCAGCTCAAGGCTGGCTCGGTGCGACCTCGAGGATGTCGTCCTCCACCGGCGTCGCGCCGGCGACCATGCGCACGCGCCGCCCACGACATTGGCGAAGAAGCACCACCGGCGGCGCGGCAACTTTTTCGCATTCGCCGGCGGGCAGCGTCGGCTCGAGCAGCGCGCGCACGAGCATCGACGCGCGATTCACCGCGTCGGCGCGCTCTTCCGGCGTGGCGTTCGGTAGGGGCCGGAGCGAGAGCGCTTCTGCCAAGCGGGTCCAAAGCTCGGGGCCGGCAAGGCGTGCGCGAGAGAGCAAACCGCGCTCCAGCGAAAGCTCTACCTCCAGCAGCGCCTCCCGCGTCACCAGCTCGCGCTCGCCCGGCACCTCATAGCGGAGGGGCAGCAGCTTCCGGCACAGATCGCCTTGGCACGCCCCTCGCGGCTCGCTGAGCCGAAACGCGAAGATGGTCTCGTCCGAGAGCTCCGACGTCGGCTCCCCGAAGGACTCGATGCGGAGCAGGCGCGCCGTCCACTCCTTGAACGTGGTCACGACCGCGCGCCGGTCCGTATCCGCGTCGCGCAGGCGCGCCTGGGTGGCCGCGATGCGCGTGTCCTCCTCGGACTCGCGCGTGGCGCGGCGAGCCTTCCGCGCTTCCAGCGCGTAGATGCGCGCCTCCACCTCTTCGATGTGCGGGCCCTTCGGGAGCGCGTCACGGTACGCGTAGAGGTTGGGCAGCCGATCGAAAGCTTGCAGGTAGTACTTCTCCTCCGCCCCCGCGAACCACGTCCGAAGCTTCTTTGCGTGCGGGCCGCGTGGCGCCTCGCGCAAGTAGCGGTCGGCGGCGCGGAGGCGCTCCTCGAGCGTCGGCGCGATACGGGCGGTGCGATAGAGGTGGTACTCCTCCGGGCGTTCGGTGAGCGTGGGTAGGGCCGCGCAGGCCGCCGCCTGCAGCGCGACGCACGCGGCCAGCAGGGCGCGCTTCACGGTCCCTCCCCCGCCGGGCAGAAGTTACACTCCGGGGGGATGCTGGGGTCGGTGTCGCTCACGTACTCCCTGGAGTCCGAGCAGCTGGCCTGTTGCAGCGCGCGCAAGCACACCTCGCCGTCGTGCACGAGCGGTACGCAGTTTGGCGGAAACTCGCTCTGTAGGAGCACCTCTCCGCAGGCACGGTCACACGCCGCCGTCTCGATGCCACAGTCTCGGCACTGCTCGCACTGGCTCTCCTGCAAGCTCCAAAAGAACGTGCGCGGGTCGAGCTCTTGCGCCTCTTGGCCACACCCGCCGATGTCGCCGGGGGTCGGCGCCGCGCAGAACGCGAGCACGACTAGGCCGAGCGTCGACTTCAATGCCTTCATGGCAGGTGCTCCCAGTCGAAGTACACGCCGATCGCGAGCGAGGTCATCGGGATCACGGTCACGGCTCGGTCAATCGTCGCGGCGCCGTAGAACGTGCTGAAGCTCAGCTCCGCCCCGAGACCGAGGCTCGCGGTGAAGAAGTAGACGCCGCCGAGCCCCGCTTCGAGCCCGACGTTCGCGTCCGGCTCCAGCACTATCGGCACCCCCGCGCGTCCTAATCCGAGCACCCGGGGCGAAAAACGTTTGAGCAGCAGGTAAGAGGGCGTGAAGACCTCTTGTCGGATGCCGTCCGTGGCAATCGACAAATGCGCGGTGATGCCGTGCTCGAAGCCGTCGGGCGCCGAGAAGGTGCGGCCAAGGTGCACGTCTACGTACGTCGCGCTGAGGGACAGCGACTCCGCGTCTTGCCCGAGCACGCGCTGCAAGCGATAGGGGTTATTGAAGCGAAGTCCCTTGCCCACGGCAACGCCGCCCAACCAATGCTGATAGCCGTCGGCGGAGCGCGGCGTGCGCGCCGGCGACGTCGGCCGCGGCGCCGCGACTACGCGCTCTTTTGGCTCGTAGAACGCGTCTTCGGCGTCAGCGCCCGCGGCGAGAGGCGTCCACGACCCAATCGCGAGCAGGAGCGCGACGGCGCGCTCAACCCTGACAGGCGCGCTCGACAGCATCCACCGTTCTCGGAATGTCCGCGGTCAGCACTTCATTGCCCGATTCGGTGACGAGCACGTCGTCCTCGATCCGAACCCCGATCCCTCGGTAGCGTTCGGCCGCTCCGGTCGCGTTCTCCGAGATGTAAATGCCCGGCTCCACCGTGAGCACCATGCCCGGCTCGAGCGGGCGCGCCTTGCCGTCTCGGTAGTAGGCGCCCACGTCGTGCACGTCCATTCCCAGCCAGTGGCTGCACTTGTGCATGTAGAAGGTTTTGTAACGCTGCTCCTTCATCGCGTCCTCGAACGGCCCCTCCACCAGTCCGAGGCCAATGAGCCCATGTGTGATCACCTCCGCCGAAGCGACGTGAACCTCGTCCAGGGTGGCCCCGGCTTTGGCCGTTTCGATGGCGCGGTCCTGAGCCGCGAGCACGATTTCGTAGATGGCGCGCTGCTCCGGCGAGAAGCGCCCGTTCACGGGGAAGGTGCGCGTCACGTCGGACGCGTAGTAGTCGAGCTCGCACCCCGCATCGATCAAGAGCAGCTCGCCGTCTTGCATGACGCGGTTGTTCTTTCGGTAGTGCAGGATGGTCGCGTTGACGCCGGAGCCGACGATGGGCTCGTAGGCGGGGCGCTCGCAGCCGTGCCGCCGGAAGATGCCTCGGAAGAGCGCGTCGATCTCCCATTCGTTCACGCCGGGCTTGGCGCTCTTCATCGCCGCCGCGTGCGCTTCTCCGCTGATTTGCGCGGCGCGGCGCATGATATCCAGCTCTTCGGGCGTCTTGAACAGACGCGCCTCGTGCAGCTTGACCTCCGCGTCCACGAGGCGCGTCGGGTACACCGCGCCGCGGCGACCACGTCGGCGAGCGCCGTCCAGAGCTGCGAGCAGCGTGTCGTCCTGCTGGCGGTGGCGACCGAGCGCGTAGTGCAGCTCGGAAGCGCCGAGGAGCAGCTCCGGCAGACGCGTCGCAAGCTCCGCGATCGGGTATGCCGCGTCGGCGCCGAAATCTTTCACCGCGCCTTCCACGCCTGCGCGACGACCGTCCCACGTCTCTCGCTCCGGGTCGCGCGGCCGCACGAACAGCACGAATTTCTCTTTCTCGGCCACGCTCGAAAGGACGAGCACCGTCTCGGGCTCGTCGAACCCGCTCAGATAAAAAAGATCCGAGCTTTGGCGGTACTCGTGCTCCACGTCGTTGTTGCGGATCGCGGTCGGCGTGGAGAAGAGCACCAGCACGCCCGGATGGATCGCGGAGAGCAGCCGGGCCCGGCGCTCGCTGAAGGACTGCATCGTCCGCATACTATGCCCGAGCCGGCGGCGATGGCCCCGGGGACTTTCGCAAGTCGAGACGCGAGAACAGCCTCGAATCCTCGCTGGTACCGACGGCGCGGTTTGACTGACGCGGTGCGCCAAGCTACCACCACGACAACGTGCCGACGGAGCCCCCTGCCCCCAAAGACAACGACGAGCCCGACCGCGAAGAGAAGCGCGTAGAACGGGCGATCCGTGAGGTCGTGCGCAAGGTCATCGAGGCCGGATACGAGCGCCTCAGCGACGGACCAGAGAGCGTGCGCAACCTCATGTCGGAGCTGAAGCTCCCTAAAGAGACGCTAGGGGCCCTATTCGGGACCCTGGACGACACCAAGAACGGCCTCTACCGCGTCGTCGCGCGTGAGGTCCGTGACTTTTTGGAGCACTCGAACCTGGCGGAAGACCTCGTCCGCGGGCTTACGGCGCTCTCCTTCGAAATCAAGACCGAAGTTAGGTTCATCCCCAACGACGCTCGGCCTAATCGTCCAACGCCGGACGTCCGTTCCAAGGTGAACGTGAAGCGCGGGTCCGTACCGCCGTCTGCGCCGAACCCGCAAGACGGGGCTTCACATCCGAGCCCGTCTGAGAAAGATTCGGACCCTTCCCCGGAGAGTAAAGAAACGTGAAGGCACTCACAGCTGGCAGTGAAATCGATAGCTATTGCACCCGCTGCCGCATGGATCTCGGTCACCGTATCGTCGCGATGGTTGGTGGCGCGCCGAAGCGCGTCATCTGTTTGACCTGCAACTCCGAGCACAACTACCGCGAGCCGAAGACGCTGAAGTCGCCCGCGTCCGTGCTCGTTCGCGGCAAAAAGACGGAGGCCAAACCCAACGCCGCGCAGCGCGTGACGCAAAAGGTGAAAGCGGAGCAGGAGCGGCAGGGTACGTGGGCGACGCGGGCGCTGGGCAAGCCGCTGGACGCCTTCACCAAGTACGCGATGGATCGCCATTTTCGCGAAGGCGAGCTCGTGATCCACAGCAAGTTCGGCGAAGGCTACGTCGACACGGTGCTCGACGGCGGCAAAGTCAGCGTGATGTTCCGCGACGGGGCGCGGACCCTCGCGCACCGCGCTTCGCCGTAGGCTTCGCGTCGTCTGAAGCGAAGCGCTGGCCCCCCGAGCGCTTCGCTTCGCTTCGACCGGGGGCGCGACCGCCGCTCTGTGCCGCGAAGGGCTTGCCACCACGCGCTTCGCGCTCGCCGAAAGGCTTCGCTCCGCGTGGCGCCGCGCGACCTTCGCGCTCGCCGAACGACTTCGCTCCGCGTGGCGCCGCGCGACCTTCGCGCTCGCCGAACGACTTCGCTCCGCGTGGCGCCGCGCGACCCTCG
>JAQSWN010000135.1 GCA_029266615.1 Polyangiaceae bacterium | reverse complement strand
ACGCGACGCTGCTCGCGAGGACGAGCGGCGTGGAGAAGGTCGCGCTGCTCGGCTCGCTACCAGACTTTTTGGCTCAGCTGCTGCACAGTGAATACGGCGACCAAGCGGAGGCGCTCGCGGCGAGCCTGTCGGAGCCGGCGCCTCGCGCGCTGCGCGTCAACTCGCTCTTCGCGGACGTGGCGGGGGCGCGCGAACGCCTAGCGAAAGAAGGCGCTCGCACGCAGCCGGGCCGCTTTGGCCGGCGCACCCTCGTCCTCGAAGGGGCCTTCAATCCCTTCGTGACGCGCGCATTCCATGAAGGCGTCTTCGAGCTCCAAGACGAAGGCAGTCAACTCGCCTGCGAGCTCGTGGCGCCTCCGCCCCGCGGCTTGGTCGTGGACGCGTGCGCGGGAGCCGGCGGCAAGTCGCTCGCGGTCGCGGCGGCCCTGGAAGGCCGCGGTAAAGTCGTCGCGCTCGACGTTGACTCGCAAAAGCTCGCCGAGCTGCGGCGCCGCGCAAAACGCGCCGGAGCCGCGAACGTTCAGGCGCTCACCATCGAAGAGAGCGGAGACTTCCCGCCCGAGGTGCAAGCGCTCGTCGGCAAGGCCGAGCGGCTGCTCATCGACGCTCCCTGCAGCGGCACCGGCGTGCTGCGTCGCAACCCCGAAGCGCGCGCGCGCCTCACGCTCGCCGCTCTGACACGCTTGGTCGAGACGCAGCGCACGATCGTCGAGCGCGCGCTGCCGCTCCTCGCGCCTGGCGGCCGCCTCGTCTTCGTCACGTGCTCGCTATTGCGCGCCGAAGGCGAGGAGCTGCTCGGCGCCGTGGCGGCCGCTCACCCCGAGCTATCGCCGGTCAATCTCGCTGAAATCTACGATCGCGCCTACGTCGATCGGTTCGCTCGCGGCGCCTCGCATGAAGTGCGGCTACTCCCGCACCTCCACGGCACGGACGGCTTCTTCGTCGGCGTGCTCCGTAAAAAACGCTGACCGCGCTAGACGCAGGGGGGCCAACGAAGCCGTTCCCGCGCCGGCACGAACGCTGTCTCCCGTCTGTGGATCGTTCCCGAGATTAGGCCGGAACTGAGGCGGGGGCCGCTTTGAGAAGCTGGAGCCAGCGGGTGAGGGAGCCGAGGATGATGAAGACGACGCCGCAGATGAGCACGCTCGTGACGACCAGGTTGACGAGGCCGGTCACGCGCGTCGCGGCTACTTGCGACATCGGGTAGTAGATGGTCAGCACGCTTTGTACGCCGGCGGTGAGCGTCGTGATCCCGACGAAGCAGAGGGGAGCGGCCGTGATCCAGGCGTACGATTTTTTCGGCGCTTCGCGGAGGAGGATGGTCGTGCCGACGCACAGCGCGGCGCAGGCCAGGAGTTGGTTCGCGATGCCGAACATCGGCCAAATCGTAGAGATGTTGCCGGTTAGGATGAAGTACGTCCACCCGGCCACGATGAGACCCGTGGCCAAGAATGCACCGCTACGGCTCGTGGATCTGCCGAGCTCTGGGCGGAAGCGGCCCAAGAATTCTTGCATCAAGAAGCGACCGATTCGCGTCCCCGTGTCGATCGTCGTCAAGATGAACAACGCTTCGAACATGATCGCGAAGTGGTACCAATAGCTGAGGAGCGTGCTCATGCCGGGCAAGCCGCTGAATACGCGCGCCATGCCGACTGCGAGCGAGACGCCGCCTCCAGTGCGGGCGGCCACGACCTCTCCCGCGTGCCGCGAGAGGGACGGCAACTCTTTCACGGTGATGCCGAGGCGCGCGAAGTCCGAGTCCGACAGCGTCGTGGCGTGGTTGCTCTTCGGGTCCACATCGTAGCCGAGCGCGGCGAGGGTCGGGTTGGACAGGGCGAGCAACTTGGAGGCGGGCAACTTTTGGGCCGCAAGCCCGGTGATTGACTCGCCCGGCTGCAGTCCCAAAAGCTGGCGGTCGTGCGCGCTGAGCAGCCCCTCCGCGCCTTGCAGCTGCTGCACGGAGTGAGCGAGACCGGCGCTTTCGGGGCTACTCTGAACCAGCGCCACCTTGGGGTCGCTGTTGATGGCCACGTAGTCCTCCGGTGGCATGACGCACGCCGCGATGAGCGCGGTGATGCCGACCAGGCCCTCCAGCAGCATGGCCCCGTACGCGATAGGGCGGCAGTGCGACTCCTTATCCACCATCTTCGGCGTCGTGCCGCTCGCGACGAGCGAGTGGAAGCCGCTGATCGCGCCGCAAGCGATGGTGATGAACACGAACGGGAAGAGGGGGCCCTTGATGATGGGTCCGCCGCCGTGGATGAACGGCGTGACGTTCGGCATCTGGATCGGCGGGTTCACGAAGATGACCCCCACGACCAAGAGACCAATGGTGCCGAGCTTCAAGTAGCTCGATAGGTAGTCGCGCGGGCAGAGCAGCATCCAAACCGGCAGCACGCTGGCGACGAAGCCGTAGGCGGCGATGGCGAGGGTGATGTTCGTACGCGAGAGGCGAAACCAATCCGCGTAGCTGGAGTCCGCGAGGTGCTTGCCCCCGATCAGGGCCAAAAACAGCAGAAATACCCCAAAAATGCTGGCCTCCCGGATGCCCTGCACGGACCCTTTGCGGATTCCGTAGATGTGGCCGCCCATCAGCAGTGCGATCGGAATCGAGAGGCTGACCGTGAACATGCCCCACGCGCTCTCTGCGAGCGCACCGACCACCACGTTGCCGAGGCCGGCTAGCGCGACCACGATGATGCACAGGATTGCGACGGCGGTTACGGTGCCGAGGGTCGGCCCGAGCTCGTCCCGGGCGATTTCTGCCAGTGAGCGCCCGCCGCGCCGTGTGCTCGCGACCAGAATGACGAAGTCGTGCACGGCGCCCGCCAGCACGACGCCGAACAAGATCCAGAGGAACCCCGGTAGGAAGCCGAACTGCGCCGCGAGCACGGGGCCAATGAGCGGCCCCGCGCCGGTGATGGCCGCGAAGTGGTGGCCGAAGAGCACCCACTTGTTCGTGGGGTGAAAGTTGTGCCCGTCGTTCTTCTCGTGCGCGGGGGTAACGCGCGTGTCGTCCAGGCACAGCACCTTCGCGGCGATGAACGCCGAGTAGTAACGGTAGGCCACGGCGAGCACCGCGAGCGCGCTGAGCATCCACCAAGCGGCGGTCATGCCCGCCGTGATAGCGCGCCGCTCGCGGCTCGTAAACTCGCTACGAGCCGCGGCGCCGCGTAGCCGCTAGTCCAGGGCTTGGGTTGCGTTCATGGGCAGCATTTTCCCGGGGGTAAAGCCCTTTTGCGGGTCCACGAGGATGACCTTGGCGAAGCGCGTGAGGCGCTGGGCCAGCTTCTCGGCGTCGCCGGCTACGACGATCACCACCTTGTCGGTCGTGAAGAACTTCCCGGCGCGGGCGACGGCCTGGTCGCGTTCGATGCTGCGCACGGCCTTGCGGTAGTCGTCGTAGTAGCTGTCCGGCAAGGAGAGCACGCTGAGCTTGGCGGTCATGTCCGCGAGAGCGCCAGCCGTCTCCGTCTTGAACAAGAAGCTGTCCGACAGGTAGCGCGAAGCGGTCTCGATTTCGGCGGCCGTCGGCGGGCTCTTGCCCATTCGCTCCAGGTTGTCCAACAAGGCCTGCACGGTTTGGGGAGCCTTGTTGGTTTGGGTTCCGGCCGAGAGCACGATCGGCATCGGGCTGTGCGCGGTCTCCTCGACGGAGGAGCCGGTCGAGTAGGCGAGGGAGCGCTTCTCGCGCACGTCGAGGAACAAGCGGCCGGCGACTCCGCCGCCGAGCACTTGGTTGAGCACGGCCAGGCTCGGGAAGTCCGCGGTCTGGCGCTGCGGGCCGAGGCGCCCGACCATCACCTGCGCTTGGCCGCTGCCAGGGCGGTCCACCAAAAACAGGTGCCGTTCGGGGTCAGGCATTGGCTCCCCGAAGCGCGGAGCCTCGGGTTTTTCGCCCTTCCAGCCGGCGAATGCGCGCTCGGCGGCCTTCGCGAGCTCATCCGCGTCGATATCACCAGAGGCGATCAGGACTGCATTTTTGGGCGTCATGTGTTGCCGATGCCACGCTCTGCAGTCGGCGAGCGTGAGCTTTTGTAGCTCCGCCGGGAGCGCCGAGAAGCGCGAGTACGGGTGAATGGCGGTCGGCAGATCGAACAGCTCGCGGTAGAGAACCATCGCGGCTGCGTAGCCGGCGCTGGACTTTGCAGCCGCGGAGGCGCTTTCCACCTCGCGCGTGCGCAGCTTCGTGAACTCGGTGGGGTCGAAGCGCGGCTTCATCGCCACCGCCGAGAGGATGTCGAGCGCCGGATCCAAGTCGCTCGTGGTGACACCGATCGAGATGCGGGTGGAGTCGCGATCCGTGAGCACGTTCAGGTCCGCGCCGAGCGACTCGGCGCGCTCCAGGAGGGCTTGCGAGCTCCATGGACCGGCGCCGCCGGCCTTGGTCAGCTCTCCTGCGACCACGGCGAGGCCCGGCTTCGTGTCGTCGCTGGAGATACCGGAGTGAAATAGCAGACGCAGCTCCACGATCGGCACGCTGCGGCGCGAGACCACTGCTAGCTGGAGCCCGTTCGAGAGCGTGCGTCGAGCGATGGTGGGAAAGCTCGCGCTCGGCGTGATTCCGGAGGCCGGCGGGTCTGCCAGCGGGTCCCTCGGGCTCTGGGTCGGAGGCGGAGCCACCGCGGCTACGGCTGGTTTTTGGGGAGCATTGGGCTGAGCCGGGGCGGCGCCGCAGCCGAGAGTCGCGCAGGTGAGCAGGTAGACGAGGCGCTTCACTTGGCACCTCCTTTCTTGGCAGCGGGGGCAGGTGCAGCGGGCGGTCCTTTGGCAGGCGCGGGGGCTGCGGCTGAGGCGGGGGCTGAGGCGGGGGCTGAGGCGGGGGCGGGGGCCAGCTTGGGGACGGAGTTCGCCGACGCGGCGTCGGCCGGCACGACCTCCACCAACTGCCGGCGCTCTGGGCCAAGGTACTTCTTCACCGCGGCCTGAATCTCGGCTGGGGTAACGCTCTGGTACTGAGCTAGCTCCAGCCCGAGCAGGCGCGCGTCACCGAAGTACGACTCGTATTCACCCAGGCGCGTGGCGCGGCTCAGGTTCGTCTGCAACCCGAACACGAACGAGCTCCGCACTCGGGTCGTGACCTTTTGCAACTCCGCGGCCGAGACGGGCGTCGTCGCAAGCTTGGCAATCTCCGCCTCCACGAGCTTCTCGACGTCGGCAAGCTTGGCTTTTTCCGTCAATACCGCGGTGATGGCGAGCTGATCGGCGCCCACGTAGTCGTGAGTCCACGCCGAGACCCTCTGAGCGACCGCGCGGTCTCGCACCAAGAGGCGCTCGAGTCGCGAGCTCTCGCCGTCCGCCAATATGGCCACCGCGAGCTCCAGCGCGTAATGCTCCGGTGTGCGTGCCGGTGGGATCAAGAACCCAAAGTAGAAGCCCGGCGTCTTCGCGTTCGCGTCTTTCACGACGTCTTTGCGCGGGGTGACCTTCGCGGGCATCGGCGGCAGCGGCGCGCGCGCCGTGACCGGCTTGTCGATGTTGCCGAAGTACTGGCGCGCGAGCTTGACGGCTTCGTCGGCGTCGAAGTCTCCGGAGACGGCGAGGACCGCGTTTTTCGGTGCGTAGTGCGTATCGTAAAACGTCTTCACCCACTCGAGCTTGGCCGCGTCGAGGTCTTGCATGCTGCCGATGGTGGGCCGCGTGTACGGCGGGTACTCGGCGAACGTGAGCTCACCCAGGCGCATCATGCCCGTCATGTACGCGGTGTTCTCGTAGCGCATGCGGTACTCTTCCTTGACGACCGCACGCTGGTTTTCGAAGTTCTCTGCGTTGACGGCGAGCGCCCGCATACGGTCCGCCTCGAGCCAGAGCGCCAGCTGAAGCTCGCTGGAAGGCAGCACCTCGAAGTAGTTGGTGCGGTCGGCGCTGGTCGTGCCATTCAGGCTGCCGCCGCGCTCGGAGATGAGCGTGAAGTGCTGGCCCTTCGCGACGCGCGCGCTGCCCTGGAACATCATGTGCTCGAACAGGTGCGCGAACCCGCTCTGTCCGGGACCTTCGTCGCGAGAACCGACGCCGTAGGTCACGGAAACCGCTACCGTCTTGGCGTTCTGGTCGGGGGCGAGCACGAGGCGGAGACCGTTTTCGAGGGTCAGCCTCTGGATGCTCATGCGGAATCGGTCGAGCGAGCGCTGAACCGGATCGTTCGCCGGCATGCCGCCGCCGGGCTCGGAAAGACGACCTTTTTCAGCCGCCGAACCGACGCTCGGCGCGAGACTTTCCAGCGCGAACGCCGACAGGAATGCGAGCGGGACCAAGGAGAGCCGCAGGGCTCGTCGCGTATCGGGCATGAGCCGGGATCTACCACGTGTTCTGGTGTGGCTGTCACTGGTCGAAATAAGCGCTTGCTGAAGTGGCAACCCGGCGCCGACGGGGGCGGCGTGGGCGGGAGCCACGAAGGACGGAGTGCGCTATGTTGAGCAGGATTTTCGATGCTGGTCCTCATGGGTCCGAGCTTCGCGGGTGGCGACGCTGACTACCAACGCCTGTCCAAAGTGACGGGAATGGTGGCCTACGACCTGCGTGCTCGCCTCAAGCCGGGCATCTGGGGCTTGGTCAAAGCGCTCGCGGACGAAGTCGAGGCGCACCGCCTCGCGGCGTCGCTCAAAGCGGAGGGTTTTTCGATCGTCGTGATCGCGCGGGAGGTCGCGACGGATCCCGAGCGGCCGATCGTTGCGCTCACGGGGCTGCGCGTCGAAGGCCAAGCGCTCACGCTCGAGCTGCGCGAGCGCACGATGGATGTTCCGGCGGCCGCGCTCTGCTGCATCGTCCGCGGCGAGGCGCAAGTGGGCAAGGGCTCGTCTCGCGGGACGAGTGGTGGTGGCACCAGCAGCGCGACCTTCCGCGCGGTCGTGCCGGACGCGAGCGACATGCAAGTGTTCCGCGAATCTGGCCCCCCGATCAATTTCGAAGCCTTCGCGGCTGCGGATCTTCACTTTCACTCCGTCAATTGGATCGCGCGTATCGATGCGCGTGCGTTCGACTTTCGAGCGCTGGGCATCGCGGCCGCAAGCCCCGCCGGAGCGCTGGACACGCTGGTCGACCGCTTGGCGCTGCTCGGCCGAATCCGGGTGGATAGAGCCGCGCGCGCCTCCAGCATCGCGAGCTTCACGCAACAGGCAACGCGGGGGGTGACCCCGCATCCTCACCCGTCGCCGCAGGGGAGCACGCCCATGTCTCAGCGCTTCCGCGAGATCTCGGGCGACGAGCGCTTCGACCCATACTCGCGCGTCGTTGGCGAGGCGGAGCGCGTCCTAGCGGCCCAGCGCGCAGCGGCGGCCCCGAAAGCGTGACCGCGGCTCAGTCAAGGCGAGCCTTCCGACGACGACCCTTGACGCGCGCGGCGAAGACGCGGACCGCGAAGCCCGCGAGCAGCACCCCGATGTAAATCAACGGCTGGGTGTGGTCCGCTTTGACGCGCAGATAGAAATGAAGGGCGGCGAGGGCGGCCACCACGTAGACCAAGCGATGTAGCCGTTGCCAAAGCGCAAAGCCGAGCCGCTGCACCGCCGCCTTGGACGACGTCCACGCCAACGGAAAGAGCAGCAAGAACGCGCAACACCCAATCGAGATGAAGGGCCGCTTCTGGACGTCTTCCAGCACCGCGATGACGTCCCATCCCTGATCCGCGCCGAGATAAACGATGAAGTGCAGCAGCACCGTGAAGAAGGCGAGCAAGCCCAGCGTGCGCCGCACGCGCAACGGCCAGGTGAGTCCCAACGTGAGCTTGAGCGGCGTGGCGCAGAGAGACGCCACGAGCAGGACCATTCCCAGCAGGCCCAGCTGGTTTACGGCCGTGGCCACGGGGTTTGCTCCCAATCGGTGAGTGGCGATTCGATAGCCGAGCAGCGCCAGAGTGCCGAGCCAGCCGGTTACGATGGCAGGCGCGAGGTACGCATGGCGAGAGCGCGGCGCCATCTTAGAACCAGCGCCGAAGATCCATGCCGGTGTAGAGGTGAGCGACCTCAACGGCGTAACCGTTGAACGGAAGGGTCGCGCGCCGGGTAAGATCGCCGATGCGCCGCTCGGTCCCCTGGCTCCAGCGCGGGTGGTCCACGTCCGGGTTCACGTTCGCGTAGAAGCCGTACTCGTCGGGGGCGGCGCGGTTCCAGGTGGTGGCCGGGGCCGTCTCCGTGAAGCGGATTTCTACGATGGATTTGCCGCTCTTGAAGCCATACTTCCAGGGTACGACCAGGCGCAGCGGTGCGCCGTTCTGGCCCGGGAGCGGCGCCCCGTACAGGCCGAGGGCGACGAAGGCGAGCGGGTGCGTGGCCTCGTCGATCCGCAGCCCCTCGACGTAGGGCCAAGGCAGCACGCGGCGATTTTGATTGGGAAGCTGCTCGGGATCTAGGAGCGTTTGAAACGAAACGTACTTGGCGCGCGACGTCGGCTCCACGCGCTTCACGAGCTCCGCGAGCGGGAAGCCCAGCCACGGAATGACCATGGACCACGCTTCCACGCAGCGCATGCGGTACACGCGCTCCTCGAGCCCAAACCACCGCCGCAGCGTGTCCACGTCCAGGGTCTGCTGCGCCTTCACCTCGCCGGTGATGCGCACCGTCCAGGGGCGGGGCCTCAGGTGGTGCGCCTCTTCTGCCGGCGCGGACTTGGAAAGACCGAGCTCGTAGTAATTATTGTAGGTGGTGACGTCCTCGTAAGGAGTGTGCGGCTCGTCGAGCGTGAAGTGGCCGCGCCGGTCGATGACCCATGGTGGCGCGCCGGGGTCCGGGGCCGGTACGGGCGGCGGTTTCTTAGGCGGATCCGCGCTGCCCAGGCTCGTGAGCTGGGAAAGCGCCAGCGTCACTCCGGCGCTGGTCGCGATGTAGAGCGACCCCTGTTTCAGGAATTCCCGCCGTTTTGCGTAGTGCTCCGGGGTCGTGATCTCCGAGGCGCGCGGCTCCGGCGGGAGCCTGGGCATCACCGGACCTCGGTTGGTTCCGCGGGCGAGGGCGGGGAAGGGGCCGACGGCGCCGACGCGCTGGTCGATTCCGCCGGTGCGCACGGAACCGGCGCGACCGGCGTCTCGATGGGTTTGCCGCCATCCAGCGTCTGCGCATCCACCCCGGGCTCGCGGGCCCAACGGCCCGAATACTCGGGGGCTCGGCTAGTGGTGCTCAGCGCCGGTCGTTGCCGCGAGCAGGCGAGGAGGAGACCGGCTCCCAGCGCCGCGACTCCGATGAGCGCTCGATGGCGTCGAGGACCCGTTGGTTCGCTACCCCATCCGCGAAGCTGGGCGAAGGCGGAGCCTGCGTCTTCACGGCGGCGAGCAGGTCCGCCACCGTGTGCGTGAACGAGTGCTCGTAGCCGAGGATGTGTCCAGGGGGCCACCAGGCAGCAACATACGGATGTTTGGCGTCCGTGGCGAGGATGGTGCGAAAACCCGAGTTTTTGCCGTCTTCGATGTACAGCTCGAGCTCGTTCATGCGCTCCAAATCGAAGCGCACGCTGCCCTTGCTGCCGTTGATCTCGAACGTGTTGTAGTTTTTGCGGCCGGTGGCGAACCGAGACGCCTCCACGCTGCCTAGCGCGCCGTTCTCGAACCGAAGGTGCGCGTACGCCGCGTCGTCCACGTCGACCGGACCGGTGCCGTCGCCGCTCGGAAGTGGCCGCTCCTTCACGAACGTATGCAGAAAGCCACTGACCTCCGCGATGTCCCCGACGAGGTAGCGCGCGAGGTCCAGCGAATGGGAGCCGATGTCCCCCAGGGCTCCCGAGCCGGCGCGCGCTTTTTCCAGCCGCCAGACCCGAGGGAACTGCGGATCCACGATCCAATCTTGCAGGTAACTGCCGCGGAAGTGGCGCAGCGTGCCGAGCTGCCCTTCGTCGATGATCTCTTTGGCCAGTGCGACTGCCGGGCAGCGCCGGTAGTTGTGGCAAAGCATGTTCAGCACGCCCGCTCGCTCGACCGCGGCCAGCATTTGCTCGGCTTCGGCCACCGTGTTGGCCAGCGGTTTCTCGCAGAGCACGACCTTCTTGGCGGCGGCGGCGGCGAGCGCGATGGGCAAATGCGAGTCCCCGGGTGTGCAAATGTCGACGATGTCGATGTCGGGCCGCGCCACGACGTCTTCCCACCGCGTGGCGTGCTCCTCCCAGCCGAGCTGGTTGGCCGCTTTCTCCACTTCGGCGGAGTTGCGGCCGCACACCACCTTCAACACCGGCGTGTATCCGGTGTCGAAGAACCGGCCCACTTGTCGCCAAGCGTTCGAGTGGGCGCGCCCCATGAACTGGTAGCCGATCAACGCGACGTTGAGCGATGTCATGCTGCCCTTCGCGTGCCATCGTCCTGGCGCGCGGTCTTGGAAATTCCGCGCGCCAGTAAGTTAATCCAGCAAAGCGAGCGGATGCTCGATGGTCGCCCGCGCCGACGCTTGCTACCGGAGGGCATGCGTTCCCTCGGATGCCTGGTCGCTGCGTGCCTTTTGCTCTCGCCGGCGTCGTGTCTCAAGCAGCGCCCAGAGGCTTCCCCCGTCGTGACCTCTCCCACCACCCCAACCCCCAGCCAAAGTGACGCGCCGACCGGCAAATACGGCCAAGTCCAAGGCCAGCAGCTCGCCGGCTCTGGCATCGAAGCTTTCACCTTGCAAGGCAAGGCCGAGCGCGCGGCCATCTCCGTCGTTTCTGTCGAGGGGCAGGGGCAACCTTTCACCAAGGCCGTGCGCGCGGAGGTAAAAGCGAAGAACCAAAATCCTTGGGACGTTCAGCTCGCGCTCAAGGTGGCCCAGCCGGTCAACGCGGGGGACGTCATCCTCGCGACCGTGTACGTGAAAGCGGAAGCTTCGCGCGCCGAGAGCGGCGAGGCGCAGACCGAGCTCGTCATGGAGCTTTCCCGAGAGCCGTGGAGCAAATCGGTCAGCTACCCGCTCCGGGCCGCCTCGCAGTGGAAGAAGTTCTTCGTGCGCTTCAAGGCCGAGCGCTCGTACGCGGCCGGAGACGCACAGCTGCTGTTCCGCCTCGGATACGAGCCACAAACGGTGCTCATTGGCGGTGTCACGGTCGAAAATTTCGGTAATCGCCTCGCCCTCGCGGATCTGCCGACCACGCCCATCGAATACCCGGGCATGGAGGCAGAGGCGCCCTGGCGAAAGGCGGCCGCCGAGCGCATCGAGAAGCTTCGCAAGCGCGAGCTCGCGGTGCGGGTGTTGGACAAGCAGAAGAAGCCGGTCCGGGGCGCGGAAGTCTCGCTGCGCCAGACCAAGCAGGCGTTCGGCTTCGGCTCCGCCGTCGTTGCGCAGACGCTCACGCGCCCCGGTAACGACCAGTACAAGAAGGCGGTGGAGGAGCTGTTCAACGTCGCGGTGCTGGAGAACAACTTGAAGTGGCAGCCGCTCGCGGGCGATTGGGGCGAGGGGTGGACGGTCGAGGCCGCCACGAAAGGCGTCGAATGGCTCGCGCAACGCGGCATCCCCACGCGCGGCCACGTGCTGGTTTGGCCCAGCTTCCGCAACCTCCCGCGTAGCGTGAAAGCGCTGGAGAAGGACCCTCCGAAGCTGCGCGCCGCGGTCAGCCAGCACGTGACCCAGCTGGCCACGGCGATGCGAGGCAAGCTCGTGCATTGGGACGTGCTGAACGAGCCGTTCGACAACCACGACCTCATGGACCTGCTCGGTGAGGACGTGATGGTCGACTGGTTCAAGCTGGCGCGCGCGGCCGACCCGACCGCCAAGCTGTTCATCAACGACTACGCCATCCTCTCCGGCGGCGGCGGCACGACGGCTCATCGCGATAACTACGAGCGCGTGATCAAGCTCCTCATCGACAAGGGCGCGCCGCTCGACGGGGTCGGTATGCAGGGGCACTTCGGGACCTCGCTTACCGGGCCCGAGGACATGCTCCAGATTCTGGATCGCTACGCGAAGCTCGGTAAGCAGATCTGGATCACGGAATACGACGTGGACCTCGACGATGAAGAGCTCGCCGCGCGCTTCACGCAGGACTTCTACACGACGCTGTTCAGCCACCCCGCGGTCGGCGGCATCCTGATGTGGGGGTTCTGGGACGGCGCGCACTGGCACAAGAACGCGCCCCTCTTTCGCCAAGACTGGTCGCTCAAGCCGGCCGGCGCTGCGTACCGCAAGCTCGTGCTCGAAACATTCCGCACCAACGTCGACGGGAAGACGGACGCGGGCGGCGCCTACACCGCGCGGGCCTTCTTCGGCAGCTACGACGTCGAGGTGAAGCTGGGAAATCAGCGTAAAGTGGCGCGCGTCGAGCTCACCGCAGATAGCCCCACCGTGACCGTCCAGCTCGACTGACCGGTTCCGGCGCGGCCGCTCGTTCCCGGCAAGCCGGCGTTCTCGCGGGCGGGAGCCCGGCGAGCGGCGGTTGACCGCAGGGCCCGCGCGGTGCACGAGCGGACCGGCGCATGGTCAGCCGACTGAAGGCGGTAGGTTTACGTATCGGCGCGCCCGTATTCGCGGCGGCCGGGCTAGTGCTCGCGATCGAGCCCATGCTCGGCAAGCTACTGCTGCCCGCGCTCGGCGGCAGCCCCGCGACTTGGGCGGCGTGCCTTTGGGCGTTTCAGCTGCTGCTGCTCGTTGGCTACGGGTACGCGCATCTGAGCACGCGCTATCTCGACGTGCGACGCCAGGTCATCGTCCACTTGACGCTGTTGGCGCTCGCGGTCGCCCTCCTGTTCGAGGCACGTTTGGGCGCGCCGATTCGTCTCGCGGCGTTGCCGCCCGCCCTAGCGGTGGCTCACGCCGTGCTGGAACGGGTGGGCGTTCCGTTCGTCGTGCTGGCGAGCACAGCGCCGCTCCTATCCCGCTGGTCCCGCGCCGTGGGCCGCTCGGGTCGAGCCATCTACGCGATCGCCAACGCCGGAGCGCTGCTCGGCCTGCTCGCCTACCCGCTGATTCTGGAGCGGTTCATCGCGCTGCCGGCGCAGCTGGCGTTGTGGTCCGCGGGCTTCGTCCTGTTCGGGCTCGCGTTGCTTCCGGTCAGCGTGGCCGCCCTCTCCGCGCCTGCGCCGCGCGTCGTTTCGCGCGCAAAGTCGACACCCTCGCGGACGCTATACTGTCTCTTTTGCGCATTTTTACCGAGCGCGCTCCTGATAGCGGTGACCAATCACGTCACGGTGGACCTCGCGGCGACGCCAGTGATATGGGTCGTGCCGCTCGCGCTCTATCTCTGTTCCTTCGTCGTGGTGTTCACCTGGCGTGCGCGCTGGGTGCGCTTGGTGGCACTCGTCATGTGGCTGATCGGCGCCGCGGGGCTCGCGCTCGACGCGTATCGACAAGGCGCGGGCCCGTTGGCGGCCCAGTTAGCGGTCGCGATGCTCGCTTTGTTCGGTGCGGCCTTGCTCGCTCATTCGGAGCTCGCGCGAGAGCACCCGCAGACCGGCGAGGACAGCGGCTTCTATTTGATCTTGGCCGCTGGTGCGGCGCTGGGCGGGGCGTTCGTGGCCGGGCTCGCGCCGCTCGTGTTCTCGGACTTTTACGAGCTCGAGCTGTGCGCGATGGCGTTGCTGCTCCTTCTGCTGATGCGTGCGTCGCGCGAGCCGAGGCTCTTTCGCGCGCTCGTTTACGTGGGTAGCGGCGTCTGTCTGCCGCTGTTGGCAGCAGACTTGGTCGTTCGGAGGGCCACCACCGCGCGCGACGGCTCGATCGTGGAGCGACGGCGTGGCTTCTCGGGCACGCTCAAGGTCGTCGACGTCGGGGCGGGACGAATGCTGCAGCACGGGCTCACGCGACACGGCTTGCAGCTGCGGGATCCGGCGCTACGCCGGGAGCCCACGACTTACTACGCGCGGGACACGGCGGTCGGCCGTGTCTTGTCGCAGTTCCGGAAGGAACGGCCGCGGCGCCTGGGCGTCGTCGGTTTGGGCGTCGGCACGCTGGCCGCCTATGGCAAGCCGAGGGACAGCCTGCGGTTTTACGAGGTGGATCCGAACGTCGTCGCGCTGGCGCGGCGTGACTTCAGCTTCATTCGTGACTCGGCAGCGAGCGTGGAGGTGGCGATGGGTGACGGTCGTATTTCGCTCGCCCAAGAGGCGCCGCGGGCCTTCGACGTGCTGGTGCTGGACGCGTTCTCCAGCGATTCGGTGCCGGTGCACTTGCTCACTCGTGAAGCGTTCGAGGTCTATTTGCGACAGTTGGCGCCGGAGGGAATGCTGCTCGCTAACGTCTCGAATCGTCACCTCGCGCTGGAGCGCGTGGTGCGGGGCGCGGCGCGCGCCGTGGGCCTTCACGTCAGGGTCGAAGAGACGCGCCCGGGCTCGGGTACCCACGCCTCGCACGCGGTTTGGGCGGTGATGTCGCGCGACGAAGCTCAGGTCTCCGCGTTCGTGGGCGCGGAGGTTGCGCGCGGGAGTGAGGCGGACGTCACGTGGACGGACGGACGCGCCAGTTTGCTCTCCGTCCTTCGTTGATGGTGGCGTCAGCGCGCCGGGCACTCCGGGGCGGTTCGCAGCCGGCACAGGTCGATACCCCGTTTTTCGAGGGCCTCCGCGCGCACGGGGCTCGCTTTCAGCTCGGTGCCGGTTCGGTATTTGGCTGCCATGATGAAGCAAGCGTGCGGGTCGCCCTTTTCGCACTCCGTGACCAAGTGCGTGAGGGCGATCTTGCGGAAGCGCTTGGCTTGAACGAGGTCCACGTCGGAAGCGGTGCCTTTTTCGAGGGCCTCGGCGGCCCGCGAGCACTCGTCATATTGCTTCTTGCGGTCACACAGCACCTCCGCCCGCAAGAGCGCCTCGAGGGTCGTCGGCAGCTCCAGCGCGGCTGGAGTGAGACCGCCGCTTGCTACGGCAGTGGGCGCGGGCGCCGCCGCGGCGGTCCCGCTGGCGCTCGATGAAGGCGCGGTAGCGGGAACATCGCTCGGCGTCGGGGCGGGGCTGGCGACGGGGGCCGGAGCCGCAACGGAGGTCGCGGCGTGAACGCTGGTGACTGGAGCTTCCGCCACGGGCGTCGCCGAAGGACGAGCCGGCGCGCCGAGCAACGCCGCCACCGCTCCCCCGACGCCGCCCAGCGCGATGCCAATACCGGTCGTCCAGCGGACGCCGCTCAAGCGGCGAGCCCTTGCCGAACGAGCAGTGCTTGCGGATCCGGCTTTCTACCCATGAACGTCACGAACAAATCCATCGGGTCCCGCGCATCCCCCTGGGACAAGATGGAGTCCCGGAAGGCGCGGCCCACGACGGGGTTGAAGATGCCCTCGCGCTTGAAGCGACCGAACGCGTCCGCGTCCAGCACCTCCGCCCACTTGTAAGAATAGTAGCCGGCGGCGTAGCCCACGGGGTGCGAGAACAGATGCAGGAAGCCCGCCAGCATGCCGTACCCGGCCGGTAGGTCGCTCGCCGCGTAGCGCTGCAAAATACGCGTGCCGTATGCCATCACGTCGCCGTCGCGCTCTTCGGAGTAGTCGATGTGCAGCGCCAGATCCACGGCCGCAAAGCCGAGCTGGCGCATCTGCATGCTTGCGGCGCGGAACGTGCGCACCGCGTGCAGGCGTTCGAGAAGCGCTTCCGGAAGTGGAGCGCCGCTCTCGTAGTGCGCGGCGAAAAGGTTGAGCGCGTCCCGCTCCGAGCACCAATTTTCCATGATCTGCGACGGCAGCTCCACGAAGTCTTGCGCGACGCGAGTGCCGGCGAGGCTCCTCACGCTCACTCGGCTCAAGCAGTGGTGGAGCAAGTGCCCGAACTCGTGAAATAGCGTCTCGACGTCGCGATGCAGCAGCAGGGACGGCTTGCCGCCGCTGGGCGGGCTCGAATTGCAGCAGAAGACGGCAAGATTGGGGGTCGGGGGGACGGCGGCGAGGAGGCCGTGCATCCAGGCTCCGCCGCGCTTGTTCTCACGTGGGTAAAGGTCCACGTGGAATAGCCCGAGGCGCGCACCGCTCTCGTCCTTGATTTCGTGGCTGGTGACGCTCGGATCCCAGACCGGCACCCCGGACAGCTTCTCGATTTTGACGCCGTACAAGCGCTCGGCGACCTCGAACGCACCTTGCAGCGCGCGCTCGGCGGGGAAGTAGGCGCGCAGCTCTTCTTCGTCCAGCTCGAACCGGGCCTTGCGGAGCTTCTCCACGTAGTACCCGACGTCCCACGGCAAGAGCGGCAGCTTCGCGCCGAGGGAGCTCGCATACTCCGCCAGCTCCTGCTTCTCGCGCTCGAACGCGCTCACCGACTTTTCGGTGAGATCCGTGATGAACTGCTGGGCGCTCTGCCCGTCTTTGGCCATCCGGTCGTCCGTGACGAGATCTGCGAAGTCCTTGAAGCCGAGCAGCTTGGCGCGGTCGCGCCGAAGGCCCAAAAGCTTGCCGATGAGGGGGCGATTATCGAAGGGCGCCTCCGTCCCCCGCGCGTTGAACGCGGTCCAGATTGCCTCGCGCAGCCCAGCGTCGTCCGCATAGGTGAGCACGGCCGTCACGCTGGGGGCCTGCAAGGTGAAGCGGTAGCCGGCCTTACCCTTGGCCTCCGCGGCTTCCCGCGCCATCGCCCGCGCCGACTCGGGCAAGCCCGCAAGGCGAGCCTCGTCCTCGATGACGAGCTCGAACGCGTTGGTCGCGTCCAGCACGTTCTGAGAGAACTTGGTCGTGATGATGCTCAGCTCGCGGTCCAGCTCTTTGAGCTTTTCCTTGTCCGAGGGCGGCAGCTCCGCCCCCTGGCGGCGAAAGTCAGCCAGGGTCTTGTCGAGCAGGCGCTTCTTGGTCGGCTCGAGCGACTGGGCCTCGGGGGTTTCGGCGAGCTCTGCGAGCGCGCGGTACAAGCCGTCCCTGAGCGCGATGCTCGACCAAAATGCGCTCACGTTCGGAAGCACCGCGTTGTAGGCGTCGCGCAGCGCGGGCGTCGTGGCGACGCTCTCCAAGTGCTCGACGATGCTCATCGACAGCTCGAGCTGCTCGGTCGCTCGCTCCAGCGCGCCGAGGGTCGTTTCGTAGGTTCTAGGTGCGCTCTCGATCGCGGCCAGCGCCAGCTCCGAACGGCGGATGAGCTCAGTGATGGCGGGCTCCACGTGCTCGGCCGAGATGAGGTCGAAAGGGACGTTCAGGCCAACGGACAGGAGCGGATTTTCCATGAGACTTCGCTGGTTATAGCGCACCGGCGCCGGACCGGGAGTACACTCCCCCAAAGCGTATGATCGATCTCGGGAGAGCCGCGGCCGAAGGCGAGCTTTTGTGGGAACCGAGCGCCGAGCGCGTCGCGTCGTCGCGATTGTCACACTTCATGGGGTGGCTCTCCGGGGAGGTGTCCGAGCCCTTCCAAGACTACGCGGCGCTCTGGCAATGGTCGGTGGACAACGTTCAGCCGTTCTGGCGGAGAGTCGCGGAATACTTCGAGGTTCGACTGGGGGGCGAGACGGAGGGCCAGTCCGAGCCGACCTTGGTAGGAGCGATGCCGGAGGCGCACTGGTTTCCCCATGCGACCGTGAGCTACTCGGAGCGGCTCCTCCGCCTCGTGTGGGTCTGCGCCGCGCGGGCGTGAAGCGAGGCGACCGCGTGGCCGCGTTCCTACCGAACGGCATCGAGGCCGTGATTGGTCTGCTGGCCACCGCAAGTCTAGGCGCGGTCTGGTCGAGCGCCGCGCCCGAGTTTGGCGTGAAGAGCGTGCTGGACCGCTTCCAGCAGATCGAGCCGACCGTGCTGCTCGCGTGCGACGGCTACTCGTACGGCCGCAAGCGCTTCGAGCGAAGCGCCGAGGTGGCGGAAATCATCCGTGCGCTGCCGTCGCTCACGGGATGTTTCGTATTGGGGGACGCGGCTCGGGTTGCCGGCGCCCGTCCTTGGGCCGAGCTGGTCGCGGAGCACGAGCCGCTCGAGCACGAATGGGTGCCGTTCGAGCACCCGCTGTGGATCCTCTACTCGTCCGGCACCACCGGCTTGCCGAAGCCTATCGTGCAAGGTCACGGGGGGATCTTGCTCGAGCACCTGAAGGCGCTCGCCTTGCACATGGACTTGGGACAAGACGATCGCTTCTTCTGGTTTTCCACGACGGGGTGGATGATGTGGAACATGCTGGTGAGCGGGCTCGCGCTCGGCGCGACTCTCGTGCTTTACGACGGCAGCCCGGCTGTGCCCGGTCTGTCGGCTTTATGGAAGCTGGCCCAAGAAGAGCGGGTCACCTACTTCGGCACCAGCGCCCCCTACCTGCTCGCTTGTAAAAAGGCCTCGCTCGTCCCCAAGCAGGTCGCGGATCTGAGCGCGCTGCGGAGCATTGGCACCACCGGCGCGCCCTTGCCCAGCGACGGGTTCGCCTGGGTCTACGCCAACGTGAGCTCGGACCTGCTGCTCGGCTCGGTCAGCGGCGGCACGGACGTGTGCACCGCGTTCGTGCTTTCGTGTCCGATTTTGCCGGTTCGCGCCGGGGAAATTCAGTGCCGGGGCCTCGGCGCGAAGGTCGAGGCGTGGGACGACAGAGGTCGCGCGCTGCAAAGCGGCGCGTCGATCATTTACGGTCGCTCCGACTCGACCCTCAATCGCGGCGGCGTGCGCATCGGCACGAGTGAGCTCTACCGCGTGGTAGAGGGCATGCCCGAGGTGGCGGACAGCCTGGTAGTGGACACCGGCTCGCTCGAAGACGCGGTCGGGAAGATGTGGCTGTTTCTCGTGCTGCGCGAGGGCGTCGAGCTGGACGTCGCGCTTCGGCGCCGGATCAAGGAGCGGCTCAAAGCGGAGCTGTCGCCGCGCCACGCCCCGGACGAGATGCTCGCGATAGCGGCCGTGCCCCGCACCCTGAATGGGAAGAAACTCGAGGTGCCAGTGAAGCGGATCTTGCTCGGAGCCGCGCCGGAAAAGGTAGCCAGTCGCGACACGCTGGCGAACCCCGAAGCGCTCGACGCGCTCGTGGCGCAGGTACGCGCGCCGCGCGCCTGAGGCTCGCAACGGGCAGGAGCGCCGCACGAAAACGCTGAGGGTGTGAAATTGCGCGGTGTCGCCCCCGGGCTCCCGCCCCCGCCGCGCGCGCGAGACGCGCCGTTGGCGCTCACAGGACCGCCAGTGCCGCGGAAATAGGGTTGAAACCGGTTCCATACATGGCACCATGGAGCAGCGCTTGCCTTGCTTGGATATTGCAACCGGAGCCCGCCCCATGAAGCTACGTTTTTTCGCTGGTTTGACGCTCGTCTCTTGCCTCGTCTCCGCTGTTGGCTGTAGCGCGAGCTCGGACAACCCTGGTTCGACAACCCCCAAGCCGGGTGGTACGGGCGCGTCGACGGCGGCGGGTGGCAGCTCCAGCGGTCCGAGTGGCCCCCTGGACATGGGCGGGAATTTGGCTTTGGGCGGCGGGGAGCCTGGCAAAGGTCCGAAGGACCCGAACGACCCGCGGGACGTTCCGGTCCGCACGAAGACGTGCGACGCGACCGGCACCATCTGCACGTGTTTGCGCCTCGGCTTGCTCGGCACGTTGGAGACGGCGGCGGCTCAAAAAGACACCAAGCCCTTCATCGACTGGTTGAACACCAACAGCGAGGGCTCCGCGGTGGTGACCATGGTCGGTGCGAAGCCGACGGTGGACGCTACGTTTCTGGCCCAGTACGACATCTTGCTCGTCGCGAACGTCAACACCTGGACGTTCAGCGCGGAGGAGAAGGCGGCCGTGGAGACCTGGGTACGCGTGGGCGGCGGCGGCATCATCACGCTGACCGGTTTCGCAAGCACGGTCGCGGAGGTCACCGCTACCAGCCAGCTCGTGGACTTCGCGGGAATGGGCTACACGGGAACGAACCCCATGGCTCCGCCGGCGGGCGACTGGGCGGTGCCTGGCGACAAGGTGACGCCCCTGCCGCCCATCACCTACAAGGGCGGGACGACGGATTACCGTAACTGCCTGAACTTGTACTCGGTCGAGCTGGACCGTCAGGCCGCGATCACGACCCCCATCAAGTTCATGCCGCAAACCGGCTCGCTCGAGAAGCTCACGGCCTCGCTCGACCAGGTCGGCGGTTACATCGGTTGGCCCGTGAAGGCGCCCGCCGGCGCAACCGTGGTGGCGACGGATCCGGTCTCCGGTAAGCCCATTGCGGTTGCCTACGAGGTGGACGGCAAGGGCCGTATCTTCTCCTTCGGCGACGAGTGGGTGATTCTGGCAAACCAGTGGCAGCCGGCGGGCACGTTCACCGGGAACACGCAGATGGACGCGAACAACCCGTGCTGGCTTCCGGCGTCCGGCACCGACCCCGGCAGCATCGCCTCCACCCGCAACCTCTACCAAACCAAGCAGTTCTGGTACGACGTCATCAACTGGGTTGCGCCCCCCAGCGAGTGCAACTTCACGATCGAAGACCCCGACGTCGTCGTGAAGTGAGCGCGGCTCAGAGCGGGCTCGTCGTGGCAAGGCGCTTGCGCGCGACCTCCACGGCGAGCGGGCTCTGGTCGACGCCTGCGTAGCGACGCCCCAAGTTTCGCGCGGCGACGAGCGTGGTGCCAGAGCCGCACATTGGATCCAGCACGCGGCTCCCGGGCAAGCTGGAGGCGCGCACGATGCGCGACAGCAAGCTGAGCGGCTTTTGGGTGGGGTAGCCGGTCGTCTCCGAAATCAGCGGGGTGTTGGCTCGCATGGCGGGGCAGTCGCTCCAGACGCTGCCGAGGCGCCGGCCCTCGTCCGCGTAGTAGCGATACGTCTTGCCGGCGACGTGCCGCTCCCGGTACTGCCGGCCCTCTTCGTCGACGTTTTGAAAGTGCATGCGCAAGCTGGTCGCGGCGAAGCTCTCGCGGAGGGCGGGGTCGTCGCCGTTCCAGACGGGTTCCTTGCCACGGGCGTAGATCAAGATTGTCTGATGGGTGACGCTCGGCCCGTTTCGCTTCTTGCCGCCGTTGCCGGGGACCCAAACCACCTCTCCCAAGAACGCGCTGCGACCGAACACGCGGTCCGCCGCGACCTTCGCGTCGTGAACGGTGCGGTGGTCCAGGTGTAGCCAAAGCGTGCCGCGCTCGCTCAGCGCCTCGC
Organism: Polyangiaceae bacterium; assembly: GCA_029266615.1. Classification (GTDB taxonomy): domain Bacteria; phylum Myxococcota_A; class Polyangia; order Polyangiales; family Polyangiaceae; genus PMG-095. Next base: position 17,452 of record JAQSWN010000135.1, on the reverse strand, counting down.
GCACTACGGCCAGGCGCGGCTCGAGCATCGCCAAAAAAGCGTCGATCGTGCTCCAGGCGTCGTCGTAGGCGTGGACGCCGTGGGCGCGCTCGCCGCGGCCGACACGTGCGGCGCGCTTTCCTCCTGCGTTGAAGGGCGGGTCCGCGTACGCGAGGTCGAACTTCTCGCGCCGGGCCAGCTCCGGCACAAGCTCGAGGCAATCTCCGTGGTGGACGTGCTGGTCCGCAGGGTTCGGGCGGCGACTCAATCGGCTCCGCTGGCGAGGGGCAGCGAGCCGGGGTGCGGCTCTGGCGAGGAGGGCTCGAGTGGCTCGAGCGGCTCGTCGGAGGCGATCGCTTCCAGCAGTGCCTGACTCCCGGTTTGGGCGGGCTGGAGCGGGGGAAGCCACTCCCAGTACGGACCCCCGCCGCTGCAGCCGCTCTGGCTCTCTTCGGGTGAGCACGCGATGCGCAGGTGCAAATGATCGTCGTGAGGCAGGCTGTCGGCTGGCTGCATCATCACGGTCTGAGCGTGGTACAGCAGCTCCAGCGGCTCACCGCGCGAACGCGCGTACTCGCTGACGAGGGCCTCCACGGGGCGGCTCACGAACAGGAATTGCACGCCAATCTCTGGGGCCGTGACCAGCTTTTTGACCAGCAGCCAGACCCGCGGCACGTCTAGCCGCACGTACTCTCGGGTGTCGGGCACGAGCGCGAGGCCGTCCGGCTCGAAGCGCACGAAGCCAGGGCTGGGGATGGGCGCACCGGCGGGCGTCGCCGCGTAAAACAGCAGATCTACGTCCCTACCGCTGCGGTGCGATGCGTGCCCGGGGATCTTCCCGCCGTGACGCGCCGCCAAGTCTCCGATGACGAGCACACTGCCGGGCAGCTCGTCGTCCATTTCCGAGGCGATTCGTGTCAGCGCGTTCACCAGGCGCGGCCGCCCCCAGTGGTGCTTGCCTTGGGGCCGGTAGCGCTCGAAGCCTTTGCCGCGGACCGGGAGCTCCTCCGCGCCCGTCTGCACGCCTGAGCTCGGCATCCCGACGGAGCCGTTCAGCCCGGGGGCGAGGGGAGTGGGGGCGCTGAAGCAACCGGTCAGCGCCGCGCTCACGATCCAAAACGGCACGCGGTCGTTCACTCAGCCGAGCTCCGGGATGAACGTGCGAAGCCTCGCCGCGACTTCCCGCGCGCCGTCCTCGGAAGCAAACTCGCTCCTCAAGTCCAGCTTGTTGTCCCGTAGTGACAAGAAACCATGGTCGACGAAGGCCAAAAACGCGTTGGCCAAAATCGATTTGCTGACGGCTTCGCTTCGCTCCAGCTCGCCGGCCAAGAAGCTGCGATTGCCGAGCGCGATGCCGCGTTTGAGTAGCTCTTTTTCCGCGAGGGGCGCCTTCACCAGCTCTCCGAGCACGCGCGCCGCTACCCAATAGCCTTCTAGAAAATTCTTGATGACCGCCGAGTACAAGAGCAGCCAATCCAAACCGCTCCAGCCGTCCCGCCCCGGGCCGATTAGCAGCGTGTCCCCTTCCTTGGCAAGCTCACCGGTCTCGAGCATGCTCGTCAGGGTCTCTTCGAAAATCTTCTCGAATGGGCGATCCGCGCGGAACCGGAACTCGAACTTGAACAGGCGGCTGAGCGCTTGCACTCGGTCGCGTACCCACGCCGTAGACTCCGCTTTCTGCGGCGCGGACAGGAGCGCGGTCGCCACCAGCGCGCGCTCCACGAAGAAATGAACGATGATGTTCTTGGAGACGTCCAGGAGCAGGCGGCGCGCCGGCGCCACCACGTAGCTGGCGTTCTCGCCGGGATCCTGGGATTTGCTGGGCGTGGGCTCGTCCGGGTAGTGAACCTCCACCAAGTCCGCGTCCACGAACATCTGCACCGCTTCGCGCAGCGACTGCGTGCGTAGGCGCCCGGTGGCGGTGCTCAATGCCGGCGACGAGCGAGCGCCTTGACGCTGCGCGACGGAGAGGAGCCGCTCCGCGCGGGACAGGAGCTCGCGGTGGGGAAGACCACGTTGCTGATGCGAGAGCAGGACCAGGGCCGTGAGCGCGCCCGGCGTGACGGACGTGACGCGATTGATCTCGTCCATGACGCGGTTGCCCAGGCGCGTCACCAAGCCGCGGCGCTTCGCGGGGCTGAGCGACTGGCCGTTGTCCCAGCCCAGCTCTTGCTTCAGCTCCTCGAGAGGCAGAACCTGACCGACTTGCATGTTGATGCGCCCGTAGCGGTGCCGCAGCACTTCGCTCGTCTTGAGCAGCCCGGTCGCGTCTTCTTTGGCTTTTTCTGCGCCTTGCAGCTCGCGCTCGTAGGAGGGCGCTTCGATCACTCTCTCGTAGCCGATGCTCACCGGCACGAAGAACGTCGGGCGCTCCGGCACCGCGAGCGCTGCGTCCACGACCATGTTGAGCAGACCGAACTTGGGCGCGACCAGCTTGCCGGTGCGGCTTCGCCCACCTTCCAAAAACAGCTCGATGGGGTAGCCGTCGCGGATGAGCCGGCGAACGTACGCGTCCACCACCGCGCCGTAGAGTCGGTCCCCCCGGAAGGAGCGGCGGATGAAGAACGCGCCCCCGCGCCGAAAGACGGCCCCCATGGGGAAGAAGTTCAAGTTGTCGCCAGCCGCGATCAGCGGCAGCGGCAGATTCTGCTCGTTGAAGATGTAGCTGAGGATCAGGTAGTCGACGTGGCTCTTGTGGCTCGGTAGCAGGATGAGCGTGCCTTGTCGCGCCGCGCTCCGCAGCCGCTCGATGTCGCTCTTTTCGTACTCGATGCCCGCGTAGATGCGCGTGAAGACGCGATGAAACACCACCTCCAGCATCTTCACGGTGGTGCGATCCGGCATCGCCTGCAGCTCTTTGAGCATGTCGTGCGCGCGCTGCACGAGGGTGTGCCGGTCGTTGCGGTCGTCCACGAGGTCGTCGATGACGGAGCGGAGGCGCGGGTTGCGAATGAGCTCGTTACGCACACGCTCCGGCGCTTTTTCCGCCGGACCCGTGACCGCGCGTCGTTCGCGCTCGAGCCGCCCCAGCACCATGTAAGTGAGCCGGCGTAGCCGCACCGCGTCCGTCGCGGCGTTCGGCTCCGCCAAGAACGTGGACAAGTCGATCGGCTCGCCGAGCTTCAGCTCCACGTGCTTGAAGTTGTGGATCAGTTGCGCGGCGGTGCGGGCCGGGCTTGGCCATTCGCGAGGCCCGAGCAGGAAGTCGAACGGCTCCGTCCCCCGCGTGTTCGGAAACTTCGTCCAAACGAAGACCTGCGGCACCACGAAGATGGGCTTGTCACTGCGCCGTTGAAGGTCGAACAAGGACCTGACGAGCTCGTCGCCTTCCTTGAGGCCACGACCGCCCGAAGCGCCGGTCGCGACGTCCAGCACGCCTGGCGGCCGCTTGAGAAATAGCGCCGCGGAGCCGCCGTGCGCGAGCGCGTCTGCCAGCTCGTCCGAGGGGGACACGTTGGACTGGGGCAGAATCGCGTTTAGCCACCCTTTGCCCATCGGGTTCAAGATCCACAGCCCCAGATCGTTGACGAAGCGGATCTGCGGCAGCTGGTAGCGCTTGGTCAGGTAGTCCAGCGCGAAGAAGTCGATGAAGTTCAAGCTGCGCAGCACGTAAACGATGCTGCCTCTCTCGGAGAGCTCCCGGACTTCGCGCACCCAGGCCTCGTCCACCTGAATCTTGTCGAAGAAGCGCTGGTAGAGCGCCCGCAAGATGGGGTTGGGTTCGTAAGTTCGGGTCAGCTCGCGTTCGGAGGACATGGCTAGGCGCGGGGCCAAGGAATCATACTCAAGGTCGAAGGTAACGCCGCGAATGTTGATCCGGCCCGCGTCTCCGGCTACCGAAGGGGTCCGTCCATGCCCATCGTTTTGCCGCGGGTGGCCGCTCTTTCAGTTGCTGGGGCGCTTGGGTTGGCAGCGCTCGGGGGGCTGACGAGCCAGGGCTGCAAGCGTCGTGAGGCGCCACCCACCCCAATAACGAGCGCCGCACCTTCCGCGTCCGTCCCCCCCCAGGAAGTGACGCGCTGCCGCAGGCGCCCGGACTTCGGGCTCGCGCTGGAGACGTCACGGCCGGTCGCCAAGCCCGAGGAACCCACCGAGGACGAGGAAGACGACGCGCTGCTGCCCTTCGGGGTGGACGTGGGCGACGCGGTCCCGACCCCATTTGGGTTCGCGGCCGCCGGCATTCGGGGTGCGGGTCAGGCGTTCGTCGCGGTGCTGGGCGAGCGCTCGTCGCGGCGCGTGGATCTCGGGGAGCTGCATGGCGACGCGGAGACCCCGACCGTCGCCTCTTACGGCGAAAGCTTGCTGGTGGCGGTCCGCACGACTGACGCAGCCGGGTTCACCATCAAGCTCGGGCGTGTGGCGGGGCCGGAGAGCAGCGCCGTGGAGTGGGGGCACGAGCTCACCAAGCTCGGTCGGTCGGTGACGAGCGTGGAGCTTGCGGCCCAGGCAGGCCGCGGCGCGCTCGTCTATCAGACCGAGCTCAAAGGTGAGCTTCGTCTGGTGCTCGGGAGCTTCCCGTTGGCGCAGCTAGCCGCGCCTTTCGAGGCCAAGCCGCTAGACGTGAAGGACGCCGAGATGCCGCGACTCTTGCCGCGCGTTGGCGGTTTCTGGCTGAGCTGGGTGCGCTCACTGCCGGAGCCGAAAAAGGCGGCCGGTGCGACCGGTCTCGCGCCGACCGACGCGGGCGCTCCGCGCGACCCGGAGGAGCGCGAGCTGCTCGACCCAGGGCTGCGCGTCGTGGAGGTCGCGAAGTTGGATGAGCAGGGACGCCTCTCGGGCGCTCCGCTGCGCGTAGGAGAGCCGCGCCGTCAGGTCGTGCTGTACGACGTCGCGCCGCTTTCGAGCGGCGGCCTCTTAGTGGCGACGCGCTCGGACAGTGCGGCGCCAGGAGCGGAAGGTGGGGCAATATTGCTCGCGGAAGTGAGCGTCGACGGGACCGTGCGCGAGGAGCGACTCGACGACGACGAAATCGGAGCCGGCGCGCCCACGCTGTTAGTGGATGCGGACGCTTCGCGGCCGGGGCCGTGGCTCACCGTGAGCGCGCCCAACGACGCGACTCGTTTGGGCTTGGCGCGCGGTGCGAGCACTCGCTTGCAAGCGGATCCGCTGCTGGGGCGAGCGGAAGTGATCGCGGTGAGCGGTGGGCACTTTTTGGCCCAACGCGCGCGTGGCAACTCGGTCGTGCTGGAGACGCTGGATTGCAGCTGGCCCGCGGACGCAGAGCCCGAACGGAAGTGATAGGCTCACCGCATGGCGACCGCACTGGTGCTCTTGGCCGAGGGTTTCGAGGAAGTCGAAGCGGTAACGATCATCGACGTGCTGCGACGCGGAAACGTCGCGGTGACGACCGCATCGTTGGCCGGTAAGCACGTGAAGGGCTCGCACGACATCGTGGTCGAGGCCGACACGCTCTACGACCGCGTCTCGATGGACGACTTCGACGCGCTGGTGCTGCCCGGCGGTCCCGGCGCCAAGACTTTGCGCGAAGACGCGCGCGCTCAGGCGACGATTCGCCGCGCGGCGGAGACGGGGAAGCTGCTCGCAGCCATTTGCGCGGCGCCGACTGCGCTCGACGCAGCGGGGGTGTTGTCCGGCAAGCGAGCTACCGCGTATCCCGGGAACGAGCTGCCCAGCGCGCAGCAGGTGGAAGCGCGCGTCGTGGAGGACGGCAAGCTCGTCACCGGTCGTGGCCCGGGGACGAGCATGGAGTTCGCGCTCAAGGTGGTGGAACGTCTGTCGGGAGCCGCGGTGGCCAAGGAAACCGCAGAAAAGCTGCTGTTTTCGGCCTGACTCACGCCGCGTCGTGGAAGATGACGCCCAGGGTATGGCGCTGACCTGAGTGAATGCGGCTCACGCCGTGGCGCATCTGCACCCGGTGGTAGCCGCGCGTGCCCAGGGCGGGCCGATGCCGCACCGTAAAAAGCACGGCGTCCCCCTGCTTGGGAGTGAACACGAGCGCGCGTGACTGCATGCGCGGGCGCTGCTCGGTGAAGACGAGCTCGCCGCCTTGGAAGTCTTCTCCCGGACGCGAGAGCAGCACCGCCAGCTGCAGAGGGAAGACGTGCTCACCGTACAGATCTTGGTGCAAGCAGTTGTAGTCGCCGGCGCCATAGCGCAAGACCAGCGGCGTCGGACGAGTCTGACCCGCCTCGTGACAGCGCTGTAGAAACTCGGCGTGAGTCGGAGGGAAGCGTGTGTCCAGGCGCAGCCGCTCGTGCCACTCATTGGCGAGCGGCGCGAGAAGCGCGTACGAGCGCTCACGCAGCTCCGCGACCAACGGCGGCAGCGGGTATGCGAAGTAACGGTACTCGCCGCGCCCATAGCCGTGTCGCGCCATCACGACCGTGCTCCGAAAGCGCGTGGGGTCATCGTACAGGCTCGACAGCTCGCGGCACCGCTCCGCCGTGAGCAGCCCGGGGGCGAGGGCGGCGCCGCTCGCGTCGAGCTCCGTTCGAAGCCGGTCCCAATCCTGCTCGTCCACCCCGCTCACGGCTTAATTTCCAGCGAAATGGTCTCCGTCCCCCACGCGTAGCCGAGCTCCCTCGCCGTGCCGGTGGCTTGGCCCTTTCCTAACAGGCGCGCCACCACTTCCAGCCCCATGTCGATGGCGGACCCCGGCTGGGCCGCCGTGATCGCGCGGGGGGCGAGCGCGGTGCGGGCGCGCGTGTCGACCCGTAAGCTGGGATCGAGCTCGCTGAGCTCGGCCTCTAGCCCGGGCGTCGCCGCGACGTCGGCGTCGCGCAACAGGCCCGCCCGCGCTGCCACCAAGCTGCCGAGGCCGACCGCGAGCGATAGCGTGAGCCCACCCCCCACGCGCTCCAGGTAGCGGAGGAGCTCCGCGTCTTCCAGCGCGCGGCGGGCTCCGTAACCCCCGGGTATTAGAACCAGCTCCGGCTCGGGGCACGCCGCGAGCGCCACGGCCGGGCCCAAGCCGAGCTGCGCGCGCGTGGACTTCAAACCGGGCTCACTCGACACGAGCTCCGCCTTGACGGCGCGCCAGTTCCATTTGCGGCCCGCGGTGGAGAACACTTCCAGCGGTCCCGCTACGTCGAGCAGGTCCATTTCGTCGAAGACGACTACGGCCAGGCGGTAGGGGCGCGTGCGCATCAGGGTAGGAGTAACAGCTGGCCCGTGGTTTCGCGCGATTCGAGCGCGCGGTGTGCATCGGCGGCGTCTTTGAGCAGGAAACGCCGGGAAATATGCGGTTTTAGGGCGCCCTTGGCGAGCATCTCGAACAGGGCATTGGCGGAAGCGAGCAGCTCCGCCCGGGTACGTGTGTACGAGAACAAGGTCGGCCGAGTGACGAACAACGAGCCTCTCGTGGCGAGGCTGCCGATGTCCAGAGGCGGCGGCTTACCGGAAGCGTTGCCGTAGCTCACCAAGAGCCCGCGCACCGAGAGGCAGTCGAGCGAAGCTTCGAACGTGGCTTTGCCGACGGAGTCGTAAACGACCGGGACCCCTTCGGGGTAGAGGTCACGCACCTTGGCCTTGAAGTCGTCACGCGTGTAGACGATGATGTGCTCGGCGCCCTGCTCCTTCACGAGGGCCGCTTTCGCGTCGCTGCCGACGGTCGCTATCACCTTCGCGCCGAGGTGTAGCAGCCACTGCAGGGCTAAGCTGCCGACGCCACCCGCGGCCGCGTGCAGTAACACCGGCTCCGCAAAGCGTACAGGATGCACGCGCCGCACCAGCACCTCGACGGTGAGGCCCTTCAGCAGCGTCGCTGCCGCCACTTCGTCGGGCACGCTGTCGGGCAGCGGTACCAGCCGCTCTGCTGGCATCGACCGAACGGTCGCGTACGCTCCTGTCGTTTGAGCCGCGTATGCCACGCGCTGCCCCTCGTGAAGACCTAACCCCGACGTCTGCGGTCCAAGGCGCTCGATGACCCCCGCCGCCTCTACCCCGAGCGTTCCCGGCATCGGGGTCGGGTACAGGCCGGAGCGATGATAGGTGTCGATCATATTGACGCCGATCACACGGTGGCGAACCAGCGCCTCCCCAGGCCCCGGCTCGGGGGGCTCGAACGACTCGTAGCTCATGACGTCCGGGGACCCGGTCTGAGCGATGCGAACTCTGTGTTCCATGCGGCCCGGGGCCACTCTACCGCGTTTCCCGAGGTTTCGCGCGGCCGAGCCGGCTCTGGCGCCGGGTCCCACGCGAGTCGCGCCGGTCTCTGTGCTGGTCTGAAGGCGGGTGGGGGGACCCGCGAGTCTATGGTATCGAAATCAGCATGGCCGACGGCTTCGAATTGAAACCGACTCAGGCGCCCAAGAGCGCGAGCGAGCGCGACGCGATCCTCAAAGGGACGTTGGGGTTTGGTCGCGTCTTCACCGAGAACATGGTGCAGATTCGCTACGCGGACGGGGCCTGGCAGCGCGGGGAGCTCGTACCCTACGGTCCGATCACGTTGGATCCGGCCGCGTCCGTGCTCCATTACGGTCAAGCCATCTTCGAAGGCTTCAAGGCGTACCGGCAGCCGGACGGCGGCTTGGCAACCTTTCGACCGGCCGCGAACGGCAAGCGCTTCGCCGCGTCCGCCGCGCGCCTGGCCATGCCGCCGCTCCCCATCGACCTGTTCGTGGCCGCGTCCGACGTGCTGCTTCGCCACGAGGACGCGTGGGTGCCGAGCGGCTCCGGTCAGAGCATGTACATGCGCCCGTTGATGATCGCGACGGAGGCGGCGCTGGGCGTGAAGCCTGCCAAAGAGTACGTGTTCTTGCTGTTCGGCTCTCCCTCTGGGGACTACTTCCCGCAGGGCGTGAAGCCCATCAGCCTCTGGCTGTGCACGGACTACGTGCGTGCGGCTCCCGGTGGCACGGGGGAGGCGAAGTGCGCTGGCAACTACGCGGCTAGCCTCGTGGCGCAGCAAAAGGCCATCGAAGAAGGCTGCGTGCAAGTGATCTGGCTGGACGCAGTGGAGCGCAAGTACGTCGAAGAAATGGGAGGAATGAACCTCTTCTTCGTCTACAAGGACGGCGCCGGGCACAAGCTCGTGACGCCTCAGCTCACCGGCACGTTGCTCGCCGGGGTCACGCGCGACAGCCTGCTGCAGCTGGCCGCGGACCTCGGCTACGGCATCGAGGAGAAGATGGTGAGCGTGCAAGACTGGGAGCAAGGCCTGAAAGACGGCTCCCTCGTCGAGGTGTTCGCTTGTGGGACCGCCGCCGTCATCACGCCTGTCGGTGAAGTGAAGTTCGACGGTGGCAAGTGGGACATCAACGGGGGGGAGTTCGGCCCGCACGCGCGCAAGCTGCGCGAGTCCTTGCTCGCCATCCAATACGGGCAGGCTGCGGACGCTCACGGCTGGATGCACCGCGTGCCCTGACGGGCACGCGGGGCCGCGGGTGCGCGGGTTGCTCGTCGGCTCTCGACGTTCAGCGAGACGGACGGGCCGCGCGGCGACGACGCATCGCGAGACGCAAAGCTCCGAGCAGGGCGAGCAGTGAGCCGGCGGCGCCCGACCCCGCGCCGCCCGCGGTGTGGCAAGCGCAGCCAGACTCCACCTCCACGGCGTTGCCTCTACCGGCGCTGCCAGCCCCCGAGTCGTCACCGGATTGGCCGTCGCCAGGGGGCGTGACTCCTCCGCCGCCGAAGCTCAGATCGGGATTCATTCCTTCGGCGCCAGCGCCGCCCGCACCGTCGCCATCATCGTCCCCGTTGACGGGTGGCAGACACCGCCCGGCCTCGCACGCCGCGCCGCCCGGGCACCGAACGTCTTCGCAATCGCTCACGCATTCGCCGGCCTGACAATGTTGGCCGTCTTCGCAGGCGACCCCCGCGCAACCTTCGTCCACGCAGTGCCCGCTGACGGCGTCGCATTCGCCCGCTTCGCAGCCCGCGCAGCTGCACTCCACGCGACACGCGCCGCCTTCGCACACGAAGCCGTCGCCGCAATCGATGCCGTCGCAAGGATCCGAGCACACGCCGTCCGTGCACGTCTGGCCGGTCGGGCAATCTACGTCGTCGCACGCGCCCACGCATTTACCGCCCATGCATACCTGACCGGCGTCGCACTCGACGTCGACGCACGCAGCCTCGATGCACGCGCCTTCCACGCAGCGGTAGTCCTTGCTGCAGCGGAACTCGCCCGTGCCGCACACGGGCACGCAGCGCGACTTCACGCACAGCTCGCCCGGCGGGCACAGGTCGCCTTCGTCCGTGTCGTCGTCGCAGTCGTCGTTCAGACCGTTGCACGTCTCTTCGGTCGGTGTGCGCGCCGGGCGGCACTCACTCTCACCGGCGCCGTTGGCGCAGTCAGTGAGCCCGGCCGCGCAGACGCCGTCTTCTCCCGTGTCGCAAGGCTCACCGGAGCCCGAACAGACGAGGCCCGTGAATAGAAAAACGAAGTCCTGAAAGTCTCCGTCGTTTCCGCCCCACTCGTTCTCGGGAATGTTCTGATCTTCCGAGCACATGTAAAAGCCGCGCGGGACCGTCTTCGACGCATACATGATGGTCGGGATCCAATTGCCGGGATTGACGCATTTGTCGCCGACGCATGCCGGGTTCAGGCGCCGCTCGGAGTAGTGCTTTTGAGGCGTGAGCAGCGCGAAGCCGATATCGCCGCCCAGATAGTATTTGCTCTTGGCGAGGTCCGCGCCGCTGAACACGTCCCCCGGGCTCGCGAGCGGATCCGCGACCCCGCTGAACGGCGGCTTGGCTACGTCTCCCGGGACGAGCAAGAAAATGTCGCTCGTGGTGCAGGGCACGCCCTCCGAGTTCATGTCCGTCGTCTCGTTGCACACCGCGGTCGGCGGCGTCGCGTTCTGGGGCGAGTTGTACCAGCCGACGCCAGCGTCGCTGGCGGTCTCGTGCAGCAGCAGCTGAGCCGAGAAATCGCAGAGGGGTTTGAAGGTGGCCGGCTCCGTCGCTGCGTCGGCGATGGCGTCGATGACGCCGGGCCCCTCTTTGAAGTCGAACAGCTGCTGTAGCGTCACTTCCGTGTTGTCTGCCTTCTTGGGCATGACCTGCCCGTCCGGTTGGATCACCTCGGCCACGGCAACGCCGGGCGAGGCGGCCAGCACGAGAGAACAAGCGGTGAAGAGCAGCGCGACACGTTTCATGAACCCAGCAAGGTAAACGGCGGATCTCGCGCAGCAATCGAATTTGCCGCGCGCACGCGACGAATTGGGAGGCGAGGTGGGAGCACGCTCTACACGCGGAATGCCGCGCGGACCGGCTTTCCGTACCGAGGGTTAAGGCTTTCTTCCACGTCGCCGCGCGAGGAGGATCTCTGCGGCGGTGGGCGCCCTCGCGTCGGGACTCGTGCTGCCCGCAGGAGGCGGCGCGACAGGCGGGCGAGGCTGCGTTGCCGGAACGGCCGGCGAGTAGCTAGCGGCGGGCGCCGCTCTCGAAGGGGCGCTGGGCTCGCTGGGCGCGGTGGGCGGTGGTGCTTTTCGGGCTCGCACTCGCGTGAGCGCGCCGAGCGCGGCCGAGGTCGCAGCAGGCTCGGGCCTGGGCTGGGGAAGCGGCTGGGACGACGGCGCGCGGAGCGTCTGCACCGCGCGCTCTAGACCCTCCGGGAGGGTCAGGCGGCGCGCACAGACGGCGAGCAGCAGCGCGAAGGCAGCGAGGTAAAGGAGCCACGGACCGAGCGACTGGTAGGCGAACCGCTCCGCGTCGCGATCGAGAAAAATGCCTGCGAGCGTGTCGCGGACCTTGCCGCCGCTTTGAGCGGCGATGCGCTTCAAAGTGCCGCGATCCGTCCCGGTGGGACGCAGCTCGTCACCCATGGTCAGGACCGCGCCGGTCGTCGCCTCCACGGTCTGCGTCGGCTCGTCGATCAGCGTCGCCACATAGGCACCGGGGCGCCCCGCAGGCACCGTCGCGCTGTATAGGCCGGCGCCGACCGCGTCCAGTGGCAGCTGGCGGGTGGTGCCGTCCGGCGCCGTCACCCGGGCCACTAGGCGTCTCAGGCTCTCGCTGCGGCCGCGCTCGTCCGTGACGCTCGCCCGCAGCTTGAGCTCGCCGCCCGTCGTGTCCGCCTCGAGCCGCACCCGCGGATTGTCAGCGCGCCGCGCCAGGTCGCGCGCGAGCTGGCCAAAGAGCTTTTCCGCGCCGGACCAGCCGGTCCACGCCTGGCCCCAGCGATCCTTGTAGTCGCTGGTGAACGCGGCCGCACGGCCCACGCCGACGGACCAGCTCGCCAGCACCGGGTCGCCTTCGGGCCCGCTGAGCACGACCTGGGCGCGGCCCTTGGGAATGGTGACGACGTAGCCGGTCAGGTTCGGAGCTTGGCTCACGTCCACGCCGCGCAAAACCGGGCTTTGCGACGCAGCCTCGGGGCGGAACGGGACCTCGTTGATGGAGCTACGCGCCGCGAGCACGGTTTCTTGCGCGAACACCGCAGGCAATCGCGTCGCGTCCTCGATGAGATAAAAGCGACCGTCGCCCAACTTACTCATACGCTCCAGATCCGGTACGTCCGGCCCGTTGCCGAGGGCGACTACGCTGGTGGTGATACCGCGCGCCCTGGCTGCGCTGACCAGGCCGAAGGAGCGGCTGCGCTCTTCGGCGTCGGAGCCGTCCGCGAACAGGAGCAGGTGCTTGAGCTGAACCGATTCTTTGTAGAGCGCGCCGTAGCCGGTTTGCAGCGAAAGATCGACGAAGATGCCGCCGCCACCCACCCCGACCGCTCGGACGCGCTTCTCCATCTGCTCGCGGTCTTTGATTTCGCCGAGCGGAATGGTCCACGCGACGGCCGTATCTACGTGCATCACGCCCAAGCGGTCACCCGCACCGAGCAGGCTCATCGAGCGCACGGCGGCTTCGTTCGCGAGGTCCAACTTCGTGCGGGCGCCGACGGCGGCGCCCATCGACCCCGAGTAGTCGACGACGATCACCTCCGCCAAGCTCGCGCGTTTGCGCTCTTGCTTCACGTCGAACGAAACCGGGCTCACTTCCTCGATGGGCGTCTTGCCGTACCCGCCCGGCCCGAGCGAGCGGTCTCCGCCCATGAGGAGTAAGCCGCCCCCCAGGTCACGCACGTACGAGGCGAGGCCGGCGATTTGCTCCGGGGTGAGGTCGACGGCGCTGATGTCCGACAGCACGACGAGGTCGTACTGAGCGAAGCCGGCGGCGCCTTCGGGGACCTGGGTGGCGTCTCCAGTGCGCACCTTGAACGCGGCGCTTTGCAGGGCTTGCACGAGGGGACCGGCGACGGCCTTGTCCCGCTCCAGCACGAGCGCGTTCGCTTCGCCCGCCACCCGCACGAAGGTCGACCCGCTGTTGTCGTCTGGAGCTTCGTCCTGGCGCTCGTTCTTGGCGCTCAGCTCCACGTCGTAGCGGTGCAGGCCGGGCTCGCTCGCCACTTCGCGCAGGTGCACGACGTCCTCACCGGCCGCGATCGAGACGTTGCCTTCGCGAATGAGCTCGCCATCGCGGTAAATGCGCAACGCGACCTCGGCCGGCTCCGCCGAGGATGTCACCACGCGCAGGTCGATCGCCTCGCCCAGATTCGCCCGACCGCCGGCGGCGACCGTGACTACCCGAATGTCCTTCAGCGGGCGCTGGTCCAACGGCACCACGTCGACCCGGACCCCTGCGGCCGCGGCCAGCGCCGCCTCGCCCAGAGCGTCCCCGCGGGTGGAGACCCCGTCGCTCATGATGACGATGCGCGCCGCAGAGTCGGGCGGTACCTCCGAGAGCCCTCGGCGAATGGCGGAGCCGAGATCCGTGCCGTCCCGCCCCAGCTCCGCGCGTTGCGGCGCGGGCGGCTGGCGTCGCTCGCGTAGCGGTGACTCCATGACCGCTTCCGTCGCGAAAGCGAGCGTGCCAATGCGGTCGCCTTCGCGCATTCCGAGCTCGGCGACCTGCAGCTCTTGCTCGACCCGTGACGCGGCGCCGGGCACGAGATCGATGCTGCGGCTGCGGTCGACGGCCACGATGACCGTGAGGCGATCGAGCTTGCGGCCCAGCTCCACGCCGATAACCGCGAACGCGGCGGCGAGGGCCGCAACGCCGGTGAGCAGCGCCATGCCGAACGCACGCCCGGGGCTCCGGCGGACGCTGAAGCGCGAAAGCCGCGTCGTCAGCCAGACGAGCAGCACCGCCAACGGAATTGCCAAGATCGGTCGCGACAGGCGAACGTACGGCACCGGCACGCTCAGCCATTCGAGCGCGTAGACCAAGCCCGGTAGCAAGGCGACTGCGCGCAGGAGCCACAGGAGCGCGTTCACGCCGCCTCCCGGCGCTCCGGCCTGCGCGGCCGAACCCGGCCCGCATCCACCCGGGCGGGAGCTCGGGTCAGCCACCACACCTGGGCCACGATCGCCGCGAGCGCGACCGCCGCCGCCATGAAGCCGAGGTCAGCCGGAGATTCGGTGACCGCGGAGCGCGTGGCGGCGGGCAGGGGGCCAGTCGGCTCCTCGATGGAGGCGGACGGCCGCAAATCGCTCTCGAGCTCGCTCGTCAGGTTCACGACCGACAGCGCGACGCCCGCGCGTGGCCCAGCGTGACTGAGCAAATAGAAACCCGGCTCATCGGGACTCGGGACGAGCGCCACGCCGCCGCGCGCTGAAAGCTCGCTCTCGCGGCCGCTCGGTTCGGTCAACGTCACTTGGGTCGCGCTGACCGGTACCCGGATGCGCAGGGGAGCGCCGGTGCGCGCCGGGCCGAGGACCCGGCTTTGGCGATGCGACCGCGCCAGCTCCGCGACGTTGCGCACGAACAGCACGAACGAGGCGCGTAGCGGCCAATTGCTCTCGCCCACGTCGAATCCAACGAGCGTGCCGGTGCGCCCGGCCTCCGAAATGTCCACCACGAGCGCGCCCTCGCGGCCTTTGACGAGCAAACTTTGAGCTGTGGGCGGATCCAGCGAGCTTGCTTTGGCGATCGCGACGCCGTCCAAAGTGATGAAGCGCAGCCGCGCGTCGGTTCGCTCCCAGGACGTGACGACGGGCCCTTCCAAGCGCTTGCCGACGACCGCGCCGTGGCATGGGCCTGGCGGCGGGTCCAAGATCACGAAGTCGGCACCGGGCAGCTCCGGGGGGCACGCCTTGCTCACGACGACCAGCGCGTCGTCGTCGATACCGCTCGTGCCGAGCTCCGCGAGCGGCACCCCGAGGAGCTCCAGCTCTGGATCCGCGAGGAGGGCACGCTCGAACCAGGGGCTCGAGCGCGCGGGTGAAGTGACGGCCAGGAGCTTACGGCTGGGCGGCACGCGGCCGTAAGCCACGTCGTCCACGGGGAGCGCGTCGGGCGGAGAGAGCTCCACGACGAGCCCCGTACCCGAGTCGCCCTCCGTGGCCTCGAAGCCGAGCACGACCGGCGCTTTCTGACCGGGCTCGAGCCGCAGCTTGCGCGACGCCAGCACCGTCGGGGAGCTTCGCTGCTTGAGGGTGACGAAAATGTCGCGCGGCGCGCGTGCGAAGCTGGCCAGCTCCGCGAACACCTCCACCCGATCCGACTTGCTGGTGGAGCCCGGCGCGGGCGCGGCGCGGCCTACGTCCACGCGGACGATGGCGGTGTTGTCGACGGGCTCACCCAGTTTGACGACGCTGAGCGGCACTCGAGTCACGGGGAGCGGCGCGGCGAGCCCATTTTCGTCACTGAGCACCACGATGCGGCGATTTCCGGCTCTCTGGGCGAGTTGCTCGCTGGCGAGCGCCACCGCGCGCCCCAAATGCCCTTCGACGCCGGTCGCGCGGAGGCTTGCGAGCCGCGCCTTCACGCGGGCCAAATCCCGGTCCGCGGGGCCGACGACGCGCGGCTCGCTGCCCGCGGCCACGAGCAAGGCATCCGCGCCGGGAGGCAACGCCGAGAGCACCCGCGCGGCGGCGGACTGAGCGGCGGCGAAGCGAGTCTCGGTGCCGCTCTTGGCCAACATCGACGCGCTCGTGTCGATGACGAGGACAATGTGCTCGGTGTCGACGCGTCCGCCGGAAAGCGCCGGCCGCGACAATGCGAGCCCCAGCGCGATCAGCGCGAGCGCCTCGATGAGCAAGAGCAGGCGCGCGCGGAGGCGCTGCCAGGGGCTTTTCGCGAGCAGGTCGCGTGCAGCTGCCTGCCAGAGCCACGTCGAGGCTACCGTCACCCTTTGGCGCCTTACCCGGAGGACGTACAGAACGACGAGGGGCGCGAGGAGGCCGAGCAGCCAAAGGCCTTGCGGGTTCCCGAGCGCGGGTGGCACGGGCTCGAGTCTAGCCCGGATCGCGCTGACGAGGCGCTAGGGGCGACGCGGTCCGCGGCGGCCGTGGCTCGACAGCAGCGCCTGGTGCGCCCGTTCGCGGTCGCTCGCGATGTCCGCCAGCACCGCCTCGATGACCGCCGGGCCCGTCTGGGTCACGGTGAGTAAATTTTGTTCCGCGATGCGCTCGCGCAGGGCCTTCGGCGGGGGCTCCGCGAGGGCCTTGAACGCCTCTGCCGAGAGCGCCGATACGTCCAAGAACGCGGTACCGGAAGTGAGGCCTTTGATGCCGGAAAGAGCCGAATTTCGCACTAATTGGAGGGAGGGATCGGGGCTCCTCCGCACGTAGGGAACGAGCTTGTCGGGGTGGCTCAAGTCCGCCGTCGCATCCGGGTGGAAGGCGGCCATGGCGTACGTGTCGAGCTTGGGCGACCCATGCTCGGCATGCGCACGGAGGCGGCGTGCGAAGTCCTCGAAGGCGAGTCGGTCGACGTCCAAGAGCGGGTAGAGGAGGAGCGCGATGTCGGGCGCGTCCGGCGCTCGCGAGAGCTCACCGAGCACGTCGAGCGATTCATTGAATTCGTCCGGATTCGCGCTGAAAACGACGCGTAAGACCACCTCTCCCGACTCGCGCGCGGCGCGTGCCCAAGGACAGAACCCGAAGCGCTCCACCACCTCCTCCGCGTACCGCTCGTAGACGGCTAGCGTCACTCGTTGGAGGTCGCGCGCGTAGTCCTGAGGGAGGGTCACAGCGCTGTCTATCATTCGCCGACTTGACGAGCGGCCGCAAAGCCATGCAAAGTGTGTCTCAACGCTCCGTTATTCTACAAGAGGACGGACAATGGCCGGACGTAAGAAGAAAGCATCGAAGAAGGCAGCCCCCGTTGCCGCAGCTCCTGCCGCCAAGAAGGCGCGCAAGAAGGCAGGCAAGAAGAAGGCGGGCAAGAAGGCGAGCAAGAAGGCGCCTGCCATGGCCGCAGAGCCCATGGCCGCACCCGCCAAGAAGGCGAAGAAGAAGGCCAAGCGCAAGGCCAAGAAGGCGTAATGCTTTCGGATGAGCGCGAGTGCCGGAGCGCAAATCGCTTCGGTGCTCGCGCTCTCTGTATTTTGTAGGCTTTCGTCGCCGTTTTCGCGCCATGCGCGCGGAACGCAAGTATCGACGAAGCCGACTGCCTCGCTGCTGTTTCGATTCGTTTTCGGCGTGTCGCTACGCGCGCTCAGTCGTCGCCGACGCCAAGCACGAGGCGTCGTAGCGGAGCCTCCAGCGGCTCGTCCGTTACCGCGCGGACGTAGCGCGCGCCGAGCCGACGCGCGGTGGCGCGTAACTCTTCCACGAGCCCGGTCATGCGC
>JAQSWN010000134.1 GCA_029266615.1 Polyangiaceae bacterium | reverse complement strand
CGGCGTCGGCCCACAGCCAGAGCTAGCGACCACGGTGCACTCGAAGCCGAACGCGCAGGCCGGACCGTTGCCACACGCCGCGGTATCCGGCGCGGCCAACGCGTGCGCCAAGGAGCTCAACGTCAACACGGCAGGGGCAGCGAACAAGGCGGCAAGAAAGCGAAAAGGCTTCATCGGGTTCTCCTCAGTGGCGCTGCGGTTGCGGCAGCTGACGTTAACTCTGCACTCACTGTGCCAGGCACCAAGGGCGCCCTACAAGGTTATTATCGGAGGCTTTTCAGATACTTACACTGGACCACCCGTGACACACGTTGGCACAATCCTCGGCAGGGGCGGGCGACGCCAGGTTGACGACCCTCGACTGCCCGCTCCAATCCCGCTGTCCCGGCTGCCCGCTCGGGTCACGCCCGTACGACGAAGGCCTGCAGCTGAAGGGGCACGTCGTAGGCGGCGCCCTCGCGGCCTATCCAGAGCTCGCGGCGAGCGTGGCGCCGCCCCGCCCGGCGGCCCCACTCCACGCCTACCGGGTGCGCGCCAAGCTCGTTAGCAAAGGCACCGCGCTCGGCTTGTTCGAGCGCGGCTCCCATCGCGTCCTGGACGTCGCGGGATGCCGCGTGCTCTCCGCGAACGTCGCTGCGGCGGCGGACGCGATACGTCGGCTGCTGCCCCTGCCGATCTACGGCGCCGATATCCGCGAGACCTCGCAAGGCGTGTTGCTCACGCTTCTCACCGAGGAAGCGGGCGCCGGAACCGTGCTCGAGCAAGCCGCAAAAAGTTTGGTCGCCTCCGGCCACGTGCTCGGCGTCGCGCTCAGTCACCGACGGCGCGGCGACGTCCGTCTCCTCGCAGGCGCGCCCGAAGTCGTCGTGGGACCGAGCGAAGCCCGACACGCTCTATCGGCCGAAGCCCCCTACGGCTACGCCGCTCACGGCGGCTTCGTGCAGGCTCACTCGGGGCAAGCGAGCCACGTTTACACGGAGATCGCGCGCGGGCTACGCGAGCGGCTCGGCGCCATCACGAAGCCGCGCGTGCTCGAGCTATTCGCCGGCAACGGCAGCTTGGCCCTCGCGCTCGCGGCCCAAGGGGCGCAGGTTACGGCCGTGGAGTCGTTCGCTCCCGCCATCGGCCTTGCGGAGCGAGCCGCGCGCGAGCAAGGGCTGAGACTCTCCGCCGTCACCAGTGACGCGACTCGCTTCGTCGCGGATTTGGCGCCTGGCGCGTTCGACGCCATCGTCGTCAATCCTCCCCGCCGCGGCCTGGACGTAGCGCTCCGTGAGGCGCTCGGACGCGCGGCGCCGCGCGCGTTCTCCTACGTGTCGTGCAACCCGCACACGCTGGCCCGCGACGCGTCGCACCTGGCGAGGCTCGGATTGCAGGTCTCGCGCGCGGAGCCCCTGGACATGATTCCGTGGAGCGACGCGGTGGAGGTGCTTTGCTGGTTCGAGCTGGCTCCGGCGCCGCCGCCTCGCATTCTCTTCGAGGACGAAGCATTCGTGGCCGTCGAAAAGCCTCCGTACGAGAGCGTCGCGTCGCTCGTCCGCCGCTTGCCCGGGCTCGTCGGAACGCGCGCCCTCGACGCGTGGGGGCCGGACGTGAGCGGCGTGTGCTGGCTTGCCAAAGGCGAGCAGGTCGCGAGCCCCGGGGAACGGGAGCTCACGCTGGCGTGCCGCGGCAACCTACGCAAGCAAGGCACCGTCACGCGCCGCGCATCCGCAACGGGGAGCCGCTACCGCAAACAACGCGAGCTCGGCCGACACTCGGTGGTCAGCGTCTTCGTCGCAGACGGAGACGAAAGCGAGGTGCGCCGCGACTTCGCCACGATCCGCCACCCTATCTTGGGAAGCCAACGGGACGGCGACGCGGAGACGAACGCCTTCTTCCAGCATCGCCATGGGCTAGACCGAGCATTTTTGCACGTGACCAGGAGCCAGCTCCGCGTCGCTCCGGGCACTGTGCTCGAGGCGCGCTCCGAGCTCTCGCCGGACTTGGGACGCGTGCTGGCGAGCGTGGATTCAGATTAAGCCGCGCTGCAGCGCCGTCAAAATCGCGCCGATGTGCACGCCGTGCACGATGCTGCCGTCGGTCGCGAGCTTGCCCAAGTCCGCAAGCGGCACCTTGGCGAGCTCCAGCACCTCGGACTCTTCCGGCGCCGGGCTGCGAGTCAGCCGCGCATTCCGGGCGCAGTAGAAATGCGCTTGGGTCGTGTGCCGCGCCGGCTCCGTCGAAACAGTCTGGATACTTACCCAATCGTCGGATTCATACCCTGTCTCCTCTACTAGCTCGCGCCGAGCAGCTTCCTCCGGCGTTTCGTGCGCTTCAATCACGCCCGCCGGGAGCTCGAGGCTCGCGCGGCCGATGCCGTGGCGGTACTGCCGGACGAGAACGACCTCCGAAGCCTCCGTGACACAAAGCACGCCCGCCCAATCCGGACCGTGTATGACATGGAAGCGGTCGATCTCGTGACCGTTGGAGAGGCGCACGCGGTCCTCTCTCAGCTGGAGCCAGCGTTCACTGATAAGGAGCTTGGTATCCAACACTTGCCACGGTTTCACGCGACACTCGTAACACGACTCGCGGTAGGATGCTGACAGTGAGCGAAGACCTGCGTCGAGCCCTGCAAGACCCCGGCTACACGCCCCCACGCCGAGCCTTCGGCGAGATGTTCGCGCTCCTCTCCCATCCGGAGTTGGGCGAACGCGCGGAGCGAGCGCTGCTCTCTGCCGGTTTACCCGCCGCGACCTACGCCGCGGAGAACCTGGCGCGGGACCCGGCAACGGCCGAGCCGGCGCTCGTCAGGCTAATCGGGCGTGCCGCACGAACGCACGACGATCCGACGCTCGTGGAAGCGCTCGTCAAAGCGCTGCACGGTCCGCGCGCGGAAACGCAGAGGCATGCCGCAATGGCGCTCGGCAAAAGCGGCCGCCGCATGGCCGAGCCGGCGTTGCTCTCGTGCCTGAGCACGACGGATCCGAAGCTCCTCCGCTCGGTGGTCGAAGCACTCGGTAAGGTAGGCGGCGAAGAGTCGCTCACGCGCCTCACGGACCTCGAGGTTCCACCCGCGCTCCGGCAAGTCGCTGACCGCGCGCGGCTGATGCTCGAGCGCGGATTGGGTCGCGCCCAAAGCATCACCGAAACGATCGTCATCGACCGCGCGTTACCGGCCGCTCTTGAGGTGGTCCTGCTGTGCCGAGGCGGGCTAGCTCAGTTTTTGGCGGAGGAGGCGAACGAGCTCGAGCCGCGCGTGGAAAGCCCCGGCGAAGTTTCGCTGCGCTATTCGGGCGCGCTTTCACCATTGCTGCAGCTGCGCCTCGCCACGGGAGTGGCCATCGCCTGGCCGTTGTCACAAGGCACGAGCCCGGGCGGAGTGCTCACGGCCTTACTCAGCCCGGAATTGGTGGCGGCGCTGGGAGCGTGGTCGAGCGGGCAGCTCCGCTTTCGTTTGGAGTGGCAAGGCGCAGGTCACCGCCGCGCGGACACGTGGCGCATCGCCCAAGGCCTGCGCGACGCGGGCTCCCCCCTGCTCAACGACCCCGCGCAAGCACCGTGGACGATCGAGGTGCAGCAAGCTCCGCCTCGCCTGCTGCTGCGCCCCACCGCCGCTCCCGACCTGCGCTTCGATTACCGCGTTCGCGACGTGCCCGCCGCTTCCCACCCGACCATCGCCGCCGCACTCGCCCGCATCGCTGGCGCGAGCGAGGCGGACGTGGTCTGGGACCCCTTCGCCGGCAGCGGCGTGGAGCTGATCGAGCGCGCTCGGCTTGGTTCTTACCGAGAGCTGCACGGGACCGACCTCGACGCACGCGCGCTGAGCGCGGCGCGCGAAAATGCCGAGCGGGCCGGAGTCACGGGGCTGGACCTGCAGCAAGCCGACGCGCGCAACCATCGGGTGCCAAGTCTCTCCCTCGTTCTCACTAACCCTCCGATGGGGCGGCGCGTGCTCCGCTCTCGGGGCCTCTCGGGCGTGCTCTGCCAAGTCGTCCGCAACGTCGCATCCCAGTTGGTGCCTGGCGGTCGCATGCTCTGGCTGTCGCCGTTTCCGGACGCGACAGCGCGCGCCGCAGCGGACGCGGGCCTGCTCGTCGAGCGGCTCAGCGTGGTCGATCTCGGCGGGTTCGACGCTGAGCTGCAGCGCTTCGTGCAAACCGGTTGAGCAACGGCCCGTTGGGTCGAGTCGCGGGGGGTGCCCGCGTGGCGCGGCGCGCCCGGCAACGCTGTCGGCGCGTGTAGTATGAGCTCTCCGTCATTGCTGACCGGCTTCGCTTGGCGACGACCGTCAGCTGCACGCGTTCAGCATCGAGAGCCCTCAAGCCTTGACGCTTTATGGCCGTTCGTAATATTGACCCGCCAGTCATTGACCCCGCGGTCACTGACTGACCTGGAAACCATGCCTCGACCCAGCGATCCGCACGCCCGCGCGCGCCTCCTCGACGCGGCCCGCGCCGTTTTCTCCGACCGCGGCCTGGACCGCGCCAAGGTGGAGGACATCACCACCCGCGCTCAACTTTCCAAGGGGGCATTCTATCTCCACTTCGAAAGTAAAGAGGAGGCGTTTCGGGAGCTCCTCGCCGGCGTGGTCTCGCACCTGGAGCGCATGCTGGACGAGTCCAGCAGCGAGCAGCTCGCGACCGATCCCGGAGACGAGCAAACGATTGGAATCTACGTAGATGCTTGTCACCAGAAGAACGTAGAAATCTTCTCGTTCATTTGGGAAAATCGAGCCCTCATGGCCATGGTGCTCGAGGGCGGGGGCTCTGCTAGCTATCAGCACCTCATCGAGGAGTTTGCACAACGGGCACAGCGGCAAACCGCAGTCCTGCTGCAACACGGGGTGAGGCTCGGCCTCTATCGAACGGACTTCGATCTGAGCACCGCGGCTGCGTTTCTAGCGGGCGGCTTCGATCGCCTGGCGCGAAAGCTGGTAAGGGAGCCACGAAGACCCGACATCGACGCGATGATGCGGGAGGCGCAGGCCCTTTTCTTGGGGGGGTTGGCGCGGCGGGACGTGCTGGATGTGATGAAGCGTGAAGAGCAGAAACTCTCCGGAAAGCAGGCCGTAGAGCGGGGCGAAAGCCTCGCTGGTCGCGGCGCGATTACGGGCTAACAGCGAGCGAAAAGTACTAGCAATGTCTGATTCCAACGTGGTTGGTCGGGGTACGGGTGAGGCGGCGCCACAACCGGAGCGCGTCAAGGCGCCGCTGGTCGGTATCATCGTCGGCGTGCTGATGGTGGGCGGCCTCGTGGTTTGGACCGGCTCGCGCGTCGCCACCGCGACCAAGGCGCAAGCCGCGCTCGCGGAGAAACGCGCCGTGGAGGCGGAGAAAACCGTAGCCGCGGCCAAGGCTCCGGAGCGAGTCAACGTCGTGAAGGGCGCGCCCGCAACGTGGCTGCCGAGCGTCATCCTGGACGGCACGCTCGCCGCCGAGCAGTCGGCCAGCGTCGGCTTCAAGGTTGGCGGGAAAATTGGCTCTCTGAAGGTCAAGGTCGGCGACCAAGTGCGTGCCGGCCAGCTCCTCGCGACGTTGGACGCGACGGAAGCCGGTGCCCAAGCGGCCGCCACCGCCGCGCAGGTCCGAGCGGCCGAAGCCCAGCTTGCGTTGGCGCAAGACACCGCCCGCCGGACGCAGGCGATGGTGCAGAGCGGCTCGTTCGCGGAAGCGAGCGGGGTGCAGTCCACTCAACAACAAGCGCTGGCGCAAGCCCAGCTGGACGCCGCCAAGGCTCAGTCGGCGCTGACCCGCGTTTCGCTCGGGAACCACAGCCTGGTCGCGCCGTTCGCGGGCACCGTAACCAAAGTTCCGGACGGCATCGGCGAGGTGGTCGGCCCCGGCGCGCCCTTGTTCGAGGTCGTCAACACCAAGGTGCTCAAGCTTTCGACCACCGTAAGCGAGCACGACGCCAATCTCCTCACGCTGGGCGCTCCCGTCCAGCTGGAGCTGGAGACGGGTAAGGCCACGGGTCGCTTGAGCGCCGTGCTGGGCACGGTGGACCCGAAGACGCGGCGCGTCCCCGTCCAAGCGTCCTTCGACAACCCCGGCTTTTTGCGGGCCGGGGCGTTCGTCCAAGCCCACGTGGACGCGAAGAAGGAAATCGCGGTGCTGCGCTTGCCGCACGAGGTACTCCGCCCCGGCTCCCAAGACGAGCTCGTGCTCGTCGGTGAGGGCGGCCGGCTCGACGTGCGTCACGTCGTCCTGGCCGTCGACAAAGACGGCTCGCTGTTGGTGCGGCGCGGCCTCGCGCCGACCGAGCAGGTCGTAGCCAAGCCAAAGCCGGAGGCGAAAGCCGGCGACATCGTGACGGTAGAGCCGGCGGGGACCAAGCCGTGAAAGACACGTCCCCTGCGCACAGCGGCGGCGGGTTCAACATCTCCGCCATCGCCATCCGCCGCCCTGTCTTCACGGTGATGGTCACCGTCGCCCTGCTCGTGCTCGGCTTCATGGGCTTCGCGCGGCTCGGCAGCGACTTGTTCCCAGACGTGTCGTTTCCCGCGGTAGTCGTCACGGTGCCCTACCCTGGCGCCGGTCCCTCCGAGGTCGAACAGCTCGTCAGCAAGCCGCTAGAAGACTCGGTCGTCAGCATCAACGGCATCGACCGAGTGCGTTCGTACTCGCGCGAAGGCTCGTCGATGCTGTTCGTGATGTTCAACCTCGGCGTGGACGTGAAAGACGCCGCCACCGAGGTGCGCGAGCGCATCTCTCAGGTGCGCTACAAGCTCCCCGCCGAAACCAAAGAGCCCATCGTTCAGCGTTTCGACGTCTCGGCGGCGCCCGTGCTCACGTACACGCTGCGCGGTAGCGGCTCGCTGTCCGAGCTGCGCGCTTATGCGGACGACGTGCTGCGCCCCGCGCTGGAGCAGGTGGAAGGCGTGGCCGCGGTCGACGTCAAGGGCGGCGCCAAGCGCGAGATCCGCGTCGAGCTGGATCGTTCGCGGGTGGACGCGCTGGGCCTCAGCCCCGCTCAGCTCGTGCAGCGCCTGCGCATGGAGAACCTGAACGTCCCGGCCGGTCACTACGACGAAGGAACTCGCGAAATCAGCGTCCGCACCCTCGCCGAGTTCACGAACGTCGAGCAAATCCGGGAGACGATCGTCGCCAACGCCGCGGACGGCTCGGCCGTTCGCTTGCGCGACGTCGCCAGCGTGACGGACGGCTTCGAAGACCAGCGCGTGCGGGTGCGCGTGAACGGCTTGGAAGCGGTCACCTTCGAGGTGCGCAAGCGTTCCGGCGAGAACACGGTGGACGTAGCGACGGCCATCAAAAGCCGCATGGTCGGGCTGGAAAAGGCCTTCCCCAAGGGCATTTCGAGCGCGCTCATCATCGACCAGGCGCGCATCATCAAGAGCCAGGTCGACCAGGTGGAGCACGACATCATCTTCGGGGCGGCGATGGCCGTGCTCGTCATCTTGGTGTTCATGCTGGACCTGCGCTCCACGCTGATCAGCGCGGTCGCGCTGCCGACCAGCGTCATCGCCACGTTCTTCTTCATGTACGTGTTCGGCTACACGCTGAACATGATGACCCTCCTGGCCCTTTCGTTGGCCATCGGCTTGCTCATCGACGACGCGGTCGTGGTACGCGAAAACATCTTCAAGCACATGGAAGCGGGTAAGCCGCCCATGCAGGCGGCGCTGGACGGCACGAAAGAGGTCGCCCTCTCCGTGCTCGCCACGACCCTCACGATCGTGGCCGTGTTCATGCCCATCGCCTTCGTGGAGGGGCTCGTCGGCCAGTTTTTCCGCCAGTTCGGTATCACGATCTCGGTGGCAGTCGTCATCTCCCTGTTCGTCGCGTTCACCCTGGACCCGATGCTCTCGTCGCGGTTCTCCAAAGACCTGCACGACAAAACCGACCGCTTCGCGTGGCTCAAGGCGCCGTTCGAGTGGAGCCACCGGCAGATGGAGCTCACGTACAAAGCGCTGCTCCACTGGTCGCTGCGCAACAAGCTCATCGTCGGTGCGCTCGCGATCGGCAGCCTCTACTTCATGGGGTTCATCGCCAAGCTCACCGGCCAAGAGTTCGTCAACTCGGAAGACCGCGGCCAGTACGTGCTGGAGGCGGAGCTACCCGCCGGCACCTCCCTCGACGAAACCGCGAGGCTGACCGCGAGCGTGGAGACGGAAATCCTCAAGCACCCGGACTTCACGACCGTGTTCGCGGTCATCGGTGACGGGGACCAAGTCAACAAGGTGAAGTGGCGCGTGGTGGCGGTTCCGAAGATGGAACGCACAGCGACGCTTTCGGACCTGAAAGAGATCGGCCGCAATGCGGTCGCGGGCTTGCCGAACGCGAAGATTGCCGTGACGGACCCGCCCTTCGTGGAAGGCGCGGCGACGGAAGCCGTGATCATGATCAACGTGCGCGGCGTGGAGTTCTCGGACATCGAGCGTGTCGCCAACCAGATCGAGAAAATCTTGAAGGGCACGCAGGGCGTCGGTGACATCCAGGTCAAGTACTCACCGGGCCGCCCGGAGCTGTCCGTGACCGTGGATCGGCAGCGCGCCGCGGACCGTGGGTTGACCGCGGCCGAGGTCGCGCTCGCGCTGCGCAACGCGGTGGAGGGCGAGGAAGCCGGTAAGCTCCGGCAGCCCGGTCAGAAAGACGACGTGCCGATCAAGGTGCGGCTGGACAAGAGCTACCGCGGCGACCAAGCCGCGCTCGCCAACGTCACGATCCCGACGTCGCGCGGCCCCGTGAAGCTGACGGACGTGGTGAACATCGCTCGCAGCGACGGCCCGCAGGTGATCGAGCGCGAAAACCGAAACCGTCAAATTACGATTTGGGCGACGCCAATCGGGCGCCCCCTCGGCGACGTCGCGGCGGAGTTCCAGCCGCAAATAGCCAAGCTTCCGCTCGCGAACGGCATGTCCATCTTCTACGACGGGCAGCTCAAGCTCATGAACGAGAACAACACGAACATGGCCATCGCGCTCGGCCTGGGCGTGATCTTCATTTACATCGTGCTCGCGTCGCAGTTCGAGAGCTTCATCCACCCGCTCACGATCATGGTGACGCTGCCGCTGGCTTTGGTGGGCGGCATCATGGGTCTGTTCTTGACGAACAACACGCTCGCTATGGGCGCGCTGATCGGCATCGTGCTCCTCATGGGCTTGGTGACGAAGAACGCCATCCTGCTCGTGGATCGAGCGATCGTGCGCGTGCGCGACCACGGTGAAACGCCGTTGCAGGCCATCCTGGAAGCGGGGCCGGAGCGTCTGCGCCCGATCTTGATGACCTCCGCGGCGATGGTGCTCGGCATGTGGCCGACCGCGGTCGGCAACAGCGAAGGCAGCGAGTTTCGGGCGCCGATGGCGATCGCGGTCATTGGTGGAGTGATCAGCTCCACGCTCCTTTCGCTAGTCGTCGTTCCCGTCGTCTACTTGACGATCGAGAACGTGAAAGGCTTCATCGGGCGCATTGGAGGCGGCCGGCGACGAAAGTCTCGCAACGCCGCCCAATCCGACTACGCTCCGACCCCCGAACGCGGCGAACTCAGCCCCGTCTTGACCAAGAGCCTCTGAGCGCGAAGCGCGAGCCGCTCCACTTCTCAAGTGCTCCGTCGTTCATCAGTAGGAGAATCGTATCCATGACTCGCAACGCTTTTGCGGTCCGCACGTCACTTGCGCTGCTGCTGAGCAGCGCCTTCGCCTTCGCGCAGGCCCCGGCTCCCGCTCCGCCCGTGGTCGGCCCGGCGGCTCCCGCCGCTGCTCCGGGAGCCGCCGCTCCGACCACGCTTGCGCCCCCGCCCGGCGCGCCGGGCGCCGCAGGACCGGACGCGCCCGTGGGCAAGGTAACGCAAGCGTTGCAGGAAAGACTCGAAGCGATGATGCGCGGCAATGGCCTCACCGCGAACGAAGTGGCGGAGCGAGCCGTACGCAGCAGCAGCCAGCTTCAAGCCAAGCGCCGCTCCATCGAGTCTGCGGACGCCCAGGTCGAGCAGGCGAAGGCCGGGTTTTATCCGGCGCTCAGCCTCTCCGCCCGCTACACGCGTCTGTCCAAGATCGACGTGCCGAACCTCGGCGTGATCGCGGCGCCGGTAGATCAAACGCCGGGCTTGGTTCCCGCGGGCGCTCAGCTCGTCGCGGTGCCGCTTTCTTTCCCCGTCATCCTCAATAACTACGTGCTGCAAGCGCAGCTGAACGTGCCGCTCTCGGACTACGTGCTGCGCACCTCGCGCGCCGTCTCCGGCGCGAACCGAGTGAAGAACGCGAGTGAGCTCGACGAGCGCGCCACCAAGCTCTCCGTCGCACGCGACGCGCGCGTCGCCTACTACCAGTGGATCCGCGTGCAAGGCTTCTCGTTCGTGGGCGCGCAGTCCATCGAGCAAGCCAAGGGTCACCTGGCCGACTCCACCAATGCATTTCAAGCCGGCTTGATCTCGAAGGCGGACGTGCTGCGTGCGCAGACCGGCGTGAAGAGCGCCGAGCTCTTTCTGGAGAGGGCCAACAGCAACGTGCTGGTCGCCACCGCGCGTCTACGCGTTTTGATGCGTGACACCTCCGGCAAGCCCTATGAAGTCGGAGAGAACATCCTCGCGCCGATGCCGCCGATGGCCGGTGCCCTGTCGGACGAGCTTGCGTACCAGGAGGCCTCGCGTCAGCGCCTGGAGCTGAAGCTCTTGATGGAAAACGAAAGCGCGATTCGCGACCAAGCGGCGCTGACCCGCGCCGGCAACTACCCGCGGCTAGACGCGATGGCGAGCGCGCAGTATTCGAACCCCAATCCCCGTTATTTCCCGCAGGAAGACAAGTTCCGCGGGACGTGGGACGCCGGCGTCATGCTGAGCTGGACGCCGACGGCCATCTTCGGGGTTCAAGCCGGCACCCGCGCTTTGGAGGCGAGGGCTGCCGAAGTGGTCGCGCAGCGTCAAGCCTTGCTGGACAGTCTACAGCTCGAGGTTACCCAGGCCCTCGCCGCCGAGCGCGACGCGCAGTTTGCGGTAACCGTGTCCCAGCAAGCGCTGGCTTCGGCCGAAGAAGGGTACCGCGTGCGCCGCGAGCTTTTCCGGAGCGGCCGCGCCACCCTCGTGGAAGTGACAGACTCGGAGACGGAGCTCACGCGCGCCCGCCTCGAGCTCGTGAACGCTCATGTAGACTTGCGCATCGCGCAGGTCGAGCTCGGTCACGTGCTGGGGCGCGACGTGAAGTAGCCGCGCGTCAACGCGGAGGGAGCGAAGCGCAGTCGAGCGAGCCTCCCACCGCGCGCACCTTGCCGCGGTACGCAGCCCCCGGAGCGAATGCAGTCCAAGCTCGTTCCGGCAGCTCGCACCGGTACGTCTCGCCCGCCGCGTCTCGGAATACCACCGTGTACAGCTCACGCCGTGCTCCCTCGCGCTCGTTCGGGGACGAGTGGGCGACGCTGGGCCAATACGGCGCCGGGTGACGCCCGTCGCCTTCCGCCTTGGCTTGTCGCTCGGCATGCCACTTTTCTACGGCGAAGTCGCACTTGTCCTCGTACACCGGCTGCTCCTTGAAACGCGGCGAGCACGTGCGCACCTCTTTGAACGTGCCGTCACCCTGATCTTGCTTCTCCAACCGGCACTCCTCGCCGTCCGGTACGCGCTCGCGGCTGCGCTGCTCCGGACGCCGAGTCACGTCGCGCGCCGCGGCCGGTAGCTCCGAGCACCACGCCGACTGACGCACCGGACCGAGCCGCTCGACGCTGATCGCGCGTTGCCAATGATGTGCGGCAACGACAAAACCTTGTTCCGTCTTCCACACCAGCCCGATGACGACCGTGATCGCCACCGCGACCAAGAGCGAGATCGGCAGTAGGAGACGCCAGGTTGGCCGTGGCGGCGTCGGGCTCGGAGACGCCACGCTGAGCGCGTGCAGCGGAGCGGCGGCGGAGTCCGCCAGCGCCGCGCCGCACCGCCCGCAATGGTGCGCCTGCCGAGCAGCGGCCGCGCCACAGTAGCGGCACACGCTGTCTGCCCCAACGTAGCGGTGATCGAGGGCCGCGACCTTCTCGGTCTCGGCGGGGAAGTAGCGCGCCGCGGGATCTTGGGCAGCGCCGCAGCGCGCGCAGTGGCGATGGGTCAGCCCGAGGAGCTTCTTCTCGCCGCAGTACCGGCAGTCCCAAAGCATCTCGAAGACGGGCTCGCGCATAACCTCAAATCGTAGATTGAGCGGAGCCGAAGGCGCAACCGCACGCGCGGGGCGGGCTCGTTCAGCGGGGGTCTGGCGTCCCGATCAGGTACGTGAGCTCGTTCGGCATGCGCGGAACGGACAGCCGCCCGTATTCCCAACGGTAGCCGCAGTCCGGCAGCTCCCCCACGAGGGCGGCCAGCTCGTCGGGATCGTAGACCCTCAAGCACGAGACGATGCCGTCCCACAACGTGCAGAGCGGCACGATTGGCAATACGTAAGTGAGCAAGAGCCGACTCCAACGGAACGGCTTGATGAACGGAGAGACGGCGAGCAGCGTGACGGTGCCAAGCGCCACCTGCAGCATGGTGAACGGCGAACGTTGGGTGAGCTCCACCAGCGCGAGGCCGCGCCGACTGGTCACCGCGTCCAGCAAGCAGGCGCGCGCCTCGTGCGGTCGCAGGTGATGGAAGCCATTGCAAACCAAACGGAAGCCGGGAAGATCCGGCGGCACCCGTTGAGCATCGATGGGCCTTGCTTCGAGCTCGACCCAGGTTGGCAGAACGGAGCGAGCGTGCGCTTGTCGTGACGAGCTGGGGTAGAGATCCGTCAACACCACCTCGACCGGTCGCCCCAGGCGGGAGCGGAGCTCCTCCGCAATCACGACGGCAGGCCCTCCCCCACCCGAGCACAGGTCCACGACTCGGGCGTCCCCGGTGCGCCTCAGGGCGTCGGCCAGGCGCTCGATGAACGGTTGGTACGGTATTTTCGACCAACCGCCCATATGGCTCAAAAAATCAGTCATGTATTCGCGAACCACCCCGGGAAACCAGGTTTGGTCCTCGAACTCGAACGCGTGGATGCGAGCCATCCCAAGCGCTAGCCTAGCCCGAGCCCTTGACCGAAATCACCGCGAATCCCGCCGCCCCGCTCGGCATCTACGTCCACTTTCCGTGGTGCCTCCAGAAGTGCCCGTACTGTGATTTCCTGAGTGTTGCGGCTGCGCGCGACGCCATCCCTCACCGCGCGTACGCGGACGCCGTCCTTCGCGAGCTCGAAGCGCGCTTGCCGGAGCTGACGCGTGCGTATCGATTGGAAACGATCTTCTTCGGCGGTGGCACTCCCTCTTTATGGGCCACGGAGGAGCTCGGCCGCGTGCTGGACGCGCTGCTGACGGCGTTCTCGGCAAGCCGAGCCAAAGACGTAGAGATTACCGCGGAGTGTAACCCCACCAGTCTGGACCTCGAGAAGGCGCGAGCGCTCGCGGCGGTGGGCGTCAATCGGCTGAGCCTCGGCGTGCAAGGGCTGGACGCGGAG
This sequence comes from Polyangiaceae bacterium, assembly GCA_029266615.1. Taxonomy (GTDB): domain Bacteria; phylum Myxococcota_A; class Polyangia; order Polyangiales; family Polyangiaceae; genus PMG-095. The sequence goes on along the minus strand of JAQSWN010000134.1, from coordinate 6,415 downwards.
CGCCTCGCGTTTCTGGGTCGGCTTCACGATCCGAACGGCGGCCTAAACGCCGCGCGGGCGGCGCTCGAATCAGCGATGCCACGGGTCTCGCTCGACTTCATCTTCGGCGTCGCCGGTCAACCTGCCGAGCAAGCCGCGGCCGAGGCGCGCACACTTGCGTCGCTCGGGACGACGCACCTGTCCGCTTACGCGCTCACGATCGAGCCTGGCACTGACTTCGGCGCCCGCGCCAAGAAAGGGCGACTACCGCTGCTGGAAGAAGCGCAAGTCGCGGACTCGTTCCTGGCCGTGGACGAAGCGCTCTCCGCGGCCGGCTTCGACCACTATGAAATCAGCAACTTCGCTCGCGAAGGCGACGTCTCGCGCCACAACCTCGGCTACTGGCGCGGCCACGACTACCTCGGCCTGGGTACGGGCGCGTGGGGGACGGTGACGCTAGCGAGCGGCCGCGTGCGGTACCGAACGACTCCGTCGCCAGAGCGCTTCGTCGGCTCCCGTTTTACGCGCCCGTTCGAGGTCGCGCTCGACACCACCGCCGTCGTCGAGCCGCTGGACGCGGAGACGTCGCTGCGGGAGCGCATCATGCTTGGGTTGCGACTCGCGGAAGGCTTCGACCTGCACGGCGCCGCGGAGGAGCTAGGCGTCCCCGCGCTACCGCCGGAACGGCGTCGCGCTTTGGATCGCCTCAGCGCGCGCGGTCAACTCGAGTCGACGGAAGGCCGTCTGCGAATTCCCAAGTCGAAATGGCTCTTCGCAGACGGCATTATCAGCGAGCTCTTGTGAGGGAGATCAGCGACGGCGACGCGCGAGCGCCAAGCCGAGGCCCGCGACGCCCAGTGCGAGGAGCGCGCCCGTACCGGTGTTGCCCGGCATGCTGACGCTGCAGCCGCCGTCATCCGCCGCCGGCGCCGGAGTGGTGGTGCCGGTGCCCGCGGTGCCGGTCGTCCCCGCCGTCGGCGCCGAGCCGCCCGTCGCAGCGCCGGAGGCAGAGGTGCCGCCCGCAGCGCTTCCACCGGCAGCGCTTCCGCCTGCGCCGCCTCCGGCCATGCCCGCCGGCGCGTCACTTGCCTTCGTGAAGGTGCAGTAGGGAGGAGCGCACTTCGCGCCCACACCATTGCACTTGCAGTCGCTGTCCACCTCGCACCATCCGTCCGAACCCTTAGGCCCGGTGCCAGCGGGGTTGCAATAGAACGTCTTGCTGCCCATGGGCGTGGCGGACTGCTTGTTCCAGTTGCACACGTCCCCACCGCACATGGCGCCTCCGCCGGGACAGTCGTCGTCGTTGTAGCAAGGCTCACCTTCGGCGAGCGCCGTCGCCGAGAGCGACAACATGAAACAGCTCATCAAACCCGCGAGTGAACCGCGCAGCAATGCTTTCATCAGGTGCAATCTCCTAGAAGGAGGAGAGCACACCACAACCAGCGCTACCTGGGAATGATGATCGGGTTACAATTCGTGAACTGGATCGACGTCTCGACGCGAAAGTGCGAGGCCGACGTGTGCCGCTCCGCGTGGAACAGGTCCAGTGTGTAAGTTTTGCCCAACTCGAGGCCGAACTCCTCAGCCACTTCATCCAGGCTGATCGATTTGCTCTTTTCGGGATGCAAGCCGCCCAAGTCGATCCCGAGGTGGCCGTTGATGAACACCCACAAGTCATCATCACCGGTGAAGGTGAAGATTTCCTTCCCCTTGTAGGCAAACTCCGTGTGCAGCTCGAATGTGAAGCTGAAGTTGTGCCTCTGATCGACGGGGCGCCCGTCCACCATCTTCACGTAGTTGCCGAAGCCTTGGTCATCGATTGGAAAAAACGCGCCGTTGTCGTACACGGCAATGCCGTTCGCCCTTTCCATGAGCGGCACCGTAAATGCGACGGCTTGGTTCACACCGTCCGTGTCGCGGTACCACTGGTCGAAGCGCTCTTTGCTGGTCGTCTGCTGACCAAAGCTCGAGACCATCGGCCCCTTGGGCTTGTAGACGGGCTTCTGGTCCGCACCGAGCCGATCTTCAACGATGCCCAGGGAAGCGTCGTTTCCCGAGAAGGCCTCGAAGTCGGGGTGTCCGCCCATCTCCTCTTTGGCTTTGAAGTCGCGCACGCGCCCGGTGAGATTCGCCCCGCACGTGCCGCTACCGTTGCCGCCCGTGCCGGTGCCATTACCCGACCCGTTGCCAGCAGAGCCGTTGATGCTTCCGCCTAAATCGATCGATCCGGGCGGAGGCTGCTGGCCGTTCGAAGCGCCAGTCCCAGGCCCGACCTTGCTCTCGTCGCCTTCTCCACCGCAGGCGGAGACGCAGAAAACCAACGCGAAAATCGGGGCCAGGCGCAGCGCAGTCATTGGGACCTCTGACAGGTAAGCATCCTTCCCAATGGTACTCGATGTTCTGACGGTGTGCCCGAGTGACTTGAAGTGGCCACCGCGGATCAAAAAAATGATCGAGGCAGCGGCTGTAAAGTTTTCACGAGCGAGGATTTTTCTTAGCCTTCGAGGCTCGCTCGGAGAAACCAGGCGTGCTTCTCGAACTCACTGATGACCGCCGTGACCAAGTCCACGGTGTCCGTATCGGACTGCTGCTCAGCGACGGTCCGTGTGGCACGGCTCTGCCCCAAGTACTGCTCGATACGCTCGGCCAAGAGCCTCACGTGCTCGAGGTCCCGCGTCGTATCCTGAGGGTACTCGGTGATCTTCGAGTGGGCGGCTACGTGCCGCGCGGTCCCGTACGCTTTCGCGCCGAGCGTCACCGCGCGCTCCGCTACGCTGTCGTTGTGAGCGGCCAGGCCGACCGCGAAGGTCTCGAACAGGGGATGAAGCGCAGCGAAGCCGGGCCCCTTGATGTTCCAGTGGGCCACCTTGATTTGACTGTGCAGATCCAGGCCATTGGCGAGAAGGTCGTTCAGGCTCTGGGCCACGGCGACGCGCGCAGATTCCGAAAGATGACTAGGGCTCTTGTACATGGGTCTTTCCTGTGGACGAAACGTCGCTCGTCAAGGCGCGCTTGCTCACGGCGTGCCAAGAGCAAAAGCTCTCCGTCAACGACGTGCAGCCGCGGACCGACGGCCGCGCAGCACGACTTGATACTCGCGCACGTCGAACCCGCGAAGCGCGTCCACGTGCTTGACCTGCAGCGCTTCCCACGGAATGTCGACGATGCCCTGCGTGTCCTCGTCGATGAAGTGGTGGTGGGGTTTGAGCTTGGGATCGAACACCACCTTGCCCTCCGCGAGCACCAGCTCCCGAAGCAGGCCCTTCTCCACGAAGAGGTTGAGCGTGTTGTAGACGGTTGCCCTGGAGAGCATCGGAAACCGCTCTTTGACCCGCGCCCAAACCTGGTCCGCGGACGGATGGTCTTCCGTCGCGAGCACGTAGTCGGCAACGGCGACGCGCTGAGCGGAGGGCTGAATCCCTGCTTGCTCGAGGACTTCGACCACGCTGCCAGTCATGGAGTTTAGACTAGGTCTAAGGTTCGACACTGTCAAGTCGAACACCCCTAAGATTGATGCGCGATGCTACCCTCGGGGTGCCCGGCGCGCAGTCCGGCACGTTGCCTCGTTCCGGCTCCAACCCGTTCTCCCATGAAGCAATGGCTCGCCGCGCGCTGGCAGGCATTCCTCGCCTCCTTCGACCCCGATGAGACGACCGCGGCGTCCACCCCCATCTCGTCGCTGGGCGCGGCCTTGGCGTTGGTCTTGGTGTTCGTGGCCGTCGGCGAGGTGCCATTCCTCCGCGCCATGTCCCGCGCGGACGCCACCGCGCCGTGCGTGGCGCTCGCCATCATCGGCGGCTTCTTCACTCACCTCGCTTATCGGAGGCGGTGCCGCGGGACGGTCGGTGCGCTCTCAACGCTATTGGACAATGGCTGCTACGCGGCCTCGCTCTCGCTAGCCGCGCTCCGTACGAGCGGAGGTTTCGCGATCGGATTCGCCATCATCCACGTGCTGATGGTCATGGCGTTCCCCACGAGCTTCTACGGCTTTAGCTTGCTCATGGCGGTCGTGCTCAACGTGCCGACACTCATGATGGTGGCGTGGCTTCGGCCCGAGGTGCCGGTCACCCTCGTGCTGCTCGCGTCGTCGGTGATCTCGGTCATGATGATGGTGCACACGCAAAAGCGACGCGAGCTCGTCGCCGGGGCAAAGCGCTTGCAGCAGGCGCTCGGCGCCACCGACCAGATGCTGGACGTGGCCATGCAGCGCGCGCTAACGACCACGCTGCTCAACCTGGGTAACTTTCTGCACGAGCTTCGCAACGTCCAGACGGCGGTGCGCATGAACTTGGAGTTTTTGGATCGCGACCAGCTGAGCGGCGAGCAGCTGTCGGCCGTGGGTGACGCGCTGCAAGCTGCGCGCAGCGAGCAGACCTTGCTCGAAGAGACGCTGGAAGAGCTGCGCCGCCAGGCGCAACCCCGCGAAGGCACCGTGCTTTCGGTAGGCGACGTCCTCGAGCGAACGTTGCGCGGCCGTTTCGCCGGCCTCCACATCGACTATCGACACGAGGCGCCTCCTTTTCAAGTGCGCGGGGAGCCTGCGCACCTGGCGACCGTGCTTCGCAACTTGCTCCGCAACGCACGACAAGCCGGCGCGACGAACGTGGAAGTGCGAGTGAAGCTGGAGCCCACGGCGCGCGCGGTGATCATCAGCGTCTCCGATGACGGCCCCGGCATCGCCCCAGAGCGCCTCGACCGATTGTTTCAGCCGTTCGTCACCGAAGGCAAACCGGCCGGCACGGGACTCGGCCTGTATTTGTGTCGTCGCTACGTCGAGCTCATGCACGGCGACATCCACGTACAGAGTAAGCACGGCGAAGGCGCGACCTTCTCGATTCGCTTACCGGGCAGCCTCAATGCGCAAGCGCCCGTACGCAACGCGAACGCGCAACACGCATAGCGCCGCGAGTCTCGCCGCGCTTCCGCGCTCTCGCACGCGTTCGAAAAAATAACACGAAACTCCGGTGACGCTGCGCCCGATACCCCTCTGCGCGCGCACTCGAAAGTTGTCCACTTGCGTCGACTTGAGCAACGCTCCGGCTATTCCACCGAGGTCCGGCGTCGCAAGCGCCACCTCGGGTGAGTGGGAATGGGGTGGTGGAAGTAGAGGTGGGCAACGCAACCGAGATGTGCGCGCTCAGCAAGAGCGGCACGTTCGTCGCCCTATAGGGCGCACATCACCCAGAGGAACCCAATGAACAACGACGACGACATAGAAGTACACGATCTAAAAACCATCGAAGCCCGCTTGTGCGTGGACCCCCTGACAACAGTCGAAGCGCACGACAGTGAGTCTGCGCCCACGAGCGGATTCATGGTCGGCTCCGCGAGCGGATTCATGGTCGGCTCCGCGAGCGGATTCATGGTCGGCTGAGGGCCGAATTTCCGGACGTTCGCGTCCGTTATCGATCATGGCGGGGGTCCCGGTCCACCACTGGACCGGGACGCTCGATTCCGCGCGGGGGATGCACGGGAGGCTTCAGATATCGAGAGTCAACGCGCGACCATCGCGCAGACGGAGTAGTGTATGCAACTTGAGCAAACAGCGGGCCTGATCGGTTTTCTCGGTCGGGTCGAAGAGCACGTGGACGAGGCAATAGTGGCCGGGCGCTTCGATCGCTCGCAGCGCGACCTCCTCCTGGCGAGCGCGGCGCAGTATCGACCTCGCACTCATCGCAATCCGCTGGGCGATCCGCTCGCAGTCTTCTACTTGATCGCGCGCGCTCACCGCGACGAGCTCGACGAGCAAGCGCTGGAGCTTGCAACTTTCTGCAGCTTCTACCTCCTCGCCCTGGATCTTCTGGACGACGTGCAGGACGAAGACTTGTCGGGCAAACCGCACGGCGTCGTCGGCGCCGCCATGGCCGTCAACGACGCGCTCACCCTGCTATTTTTAGGACTTTCCGCGCTCGAGCGCACGATGCGTCTCGAGCGGAGCCCACAGCGGCGCATGCTCTACCTCAAGATCGTGAACCGCGTCGCGTTGAAGACCGGGCGAGGTCAGCACCTCGACTTACTCGGCTACCGGGGTGCCCGCAGCCCCGAGGAGGTGCTGCAGATGCAGCGAGAGAAGACCGCGAGCCTCACCTTGGTGTGCGAGTGCGCGGCCCTGTATGCGGGCGTCAGCGACGAAGAGCGCGAGCGTTACCGCAAGCTGGGTGAAAATCTCTCGCTCCTGGTCCAGCTGCTGGACGACGTGCGGGACGTCTACGGCAAGCCGCGCAGCCCGGACCTCGAGACGAGCAAAATGACCTATCCGCTGGCGTGCTTCTTGGAGCATGCCTCGATAGACCAGGCGCAACGCTTCGACGCGTTGAAGGCGAGCTTACCAGGCTCCCTCCGCGAGCTACGAGGCCTCCTTTACGAAAGCGGCGCGGTCCGCCGCGTCGCCTGCGACATGGACCGCTTTCGTCGCGGAATTCACCTAGAAATCGCT
>JAQSWN010000133.1 GCA_029266615.1 Polyangiaceae bacterium | reverse complement strand
GACAGCTGTGCCACGCCAGATCCGCAGACACCCGAGGCCAAAGAGCTCGTCGTCAAGGCCGCGCAAGACGCGTTCGCGATGGGCGTGTTCACCTTCTATATCAGCGTCGGTAACGAGGTCTCGGAGGACCACGCCACCGAGGTTGCCAACGTCGGTCAGGGCTATCCGCGGACGGATCGCACCAAGCGCTTCTACCTCGCCAATGACCAGGCGGCGCTCGCGGATGCGTTCAAGACGATCGTCGACGGCGTGCGCACCTGCTCCTTCCAGCTCAACGGTACGGTGAAGAGCGGCGGGGAGGCGGACGGCACCGTCACGCTCGACGGTATGGTGCTCAAGCTGAACGACCCGGACGGGTGGCGCCTCAGCTCGCCCTCCACGATCGAGCTTCAGGGCGCCGCGTGCGACGCGATCAAGAACAGCGACAAGAACACGAGCCACCACATCTCGGCCACCTTCACCTGCGGCGCGGTGGTGCCCTTCAAGCCGCCGACCTGAACGCCGCCGAGCTCTACGCGTGCGCGGCGACTCGCGGCGATTGAGACTTGCCCGTGAACGCGCGCGCGAGGCGACGCCACTCTTCGAGCTGGTGCGCCACGCCGACCCTACGCAAGAAGCCCAGGTCCAGCGCGATGGCGTGCGGCGGCACTTCGTCCAGCGCGGGGACGTCCGCGTCGGTGATGAGCGCGTTGGCGACGTAGAGCGCGGCCGCGGCGTCGAACACGCGCGCGCCGGTGCGCTGCGGCTCCAAGTGGTGAGCAACCGCGTGCACCACGCGCGGGGGCAAGCCCCAGAGGCCCAGCAAATAAGCGCCGATATCCGCGTGGGAGGCGCCGAACATCTCCGTTTCGACTGCCCCGAGCGGCTGCTTGCGGACGGCGGCGGTGCTGAGCGCGAGGCCGAAGCGAGCAGCCGCGCGCGAGGCGAGCACGAGCTGACCACTGTCTTGGAGAAGCCCCGCGACGAGCACCACGTCGCCGCCTGGCTCGTGGCCGAGAATCCGCTTGGCAAACTGGGAGACTCGGGTTCCGCGCTGCTGCAACGCGTCCACCGAGAAGTCCGGCACGCTCTGCGTCAGCGGAAACATACGCGACACCTCGACCGAGAGCACGATCGCCTTGATGACCTCGACTCCGAGGTAAGCCACCGCGCCTCCGATGGAGGTCACGGCGCGCGGTAGGCCATAAAAAGCAGAGCTGACGAGCTGCAGCACGCGCGCGGAGATGGCGATGTCCTGCTCGATGATCTCGGACACGGCGCGCGCGCTGGCGCTGGGATTGGCGAGCGTGTTCGACAGCTCGATGAAGGTCCGGGGCGCGGACGGAAGCTCGTTACTGCCGCCCACGAGCTGTCGCAGCTCCGGTTTGGCCAGGAGACCGCGCAGATTGCAGGCGCTCTCCAGAGTGGAGCGCAGCAACTGGCCGTCGCACGGCTTGGGTAAGAATTGGTGCGCGTAGGGCAGGGCGCTGCGCAGCAAGTCGAGGCCGGTGTGGCCGGACAGTAGGATGCGCACGACGCCCGGATCGCGCTCTTGGACTTTGCGCAGCAGGGCGGCGCCGCTCATCTTCGCCATGTTGGAGTCCGCGAGCAGTACCTCCACCGGCTCCCGCGCCATCTCGGCTAGCGCGGCCTCACCACTCGAGGCGAAGCACAGCTCCCACCCCGCTTCCTGCGCGGGGCGTCGGAGGACGCGCTCCATGCTGCGCAAGATGAGCTCGTCGTCGTCGACGAAGAGGATACGGCGTGCGGAGAGGACGGGCGCCGGTCGGCGCTGGGAGGCGGGCGGTACTGCGATCGAGGTCATGGTTGCCCGAAGTGACTCGACTCCCAACGGCCGTGCGCCGACCTACTTGAGCGCCTATCGCACGCCAACGCGAACTTTGCGCCTACACTCGCGCACTGTCTGGCAGCGCTCCGTGTTTCTGGCTAGCGTCGCGCCGATGCTCAAGCCCGCCACCGCGCCGCTGCTCTTATGGGCGGTCCTCGCGACCGGTGCGCAGGCCGAAACCCGCTTCGACGTGGTGGACCTCCACGTCGATCTGCCCTACCAGGTGGGTTATCGGGGCAAGGCGCTGCGAAGCGGCACCGGTCAGGCCGACGTCGAATCGCTGCGCGCGGGCAACGTGCGCGGCGTCGTGCTGCCGCTGTTCGTGCCGCGCAACGTGTCGCCGACGGGGCCCCGTCTCATGGATCTGGAGGCCTCGTACCTGCGCGTCTTGGCGGAGCTACAGCAGGGGCGGGAGCTTGCCCTACCGGGCTGTGGCGAGACGAAAGGAGTGCGCACGTGGCTGTCGTTCGAAGGCGCCGGGCCGCTCGCGGACGCGCCGGAATCGCTGGAAGCGTGGGTAGCCCGCGGCGTGCGGGTGGTGGGGCTCGTTCACACCGAGCACAACGCGCTCGCCAGCTCTTCGGGGGACGCCCGCGCCGTGAGCTACGGCTTGACCGAAGCGGGCAAGGGGCTCGTCCGCCGCGCGCACTCGCTCGGCGTCGCGGTGGACGTATCGCACGCCTCCGACCGCGCCGTCGCGGACGTGCTCGCCGTCGCGCGCGATACCTCCGGCGTCGTCGTCGCCACGCACTCCAACGCACGCGCGCTGTGCGACCACCCACGGAACCTCACCGACTCTCAGCTCCGCGCCATCGCGGCGACAGGCGGGGTCGTTGGCATCAACTTTCACGCGCCGTTCGTGGTTCGCGGCCGCGCCGCAGAGCTCGCGGACGTCGTGCGTCAAGCCCAGCACCTCGTCCGAGTCGCGGGCGAAGACCACGTCGCCATCGGCGCGGACTTCGAAGGCGGCATCCGCCCCGCTCGGGGCCTTTCCGACGCCTCACATTTCCCGGACCTCGCGCGTGCGCTGTCCCGCGCCGGGTTGTCGGACCGCCAGGTGAGACGGCTCTTCTCGGAAAACGCCTTGCGTGTGCTGTGCGGCTCCGGTAATTGACGATTCCCTCGTTTTTTGCCGGAACAAAGCCCCCATGTCGACGCTCGATTCTCGCTGTCTGGAAGCATTCCCCGGCTGGCTCAAGACTCTCGCGGAGGACGCGCTGAAGGTCGCGACCGTGCTGGATCTGGGGGAGGCATCTCCCGCGGCGCTTCGCTCTGCCGCCAGCTCCCTGAACTACCTCTTCAAGTCGCTCGACCTCATCCCGGACGGGTTGGAGGACCTAGGGTTCATCGATGACGCGTTCGTGGTGCGCGTCGCGGCCGCCCTCGTAGAACCCAGCGAGCGCGATCGCGACGGCGTGCTCGGTAGGCTCGCGGACGAAGCCGCGCTCATCAGCGAATTCCTCGGCCCGGACTACGAGCGTCTCGTGGCCTACGTGGAGAAGCTCGGCGCCACCGCTGCGCGTGGCCGCACCGTCGCGCAAATTCTAGAGGACGACAGCGTGCGCGCGGACCTGGTGCGTGAGGTGCAACAGTGGGCCGCCGGCTACGCTCCGCCCAGCTTCACGCGCGACACGCGCAGCCTCGTCAAGCTCAAGTCATTCCTCGCAACCCGTCTTCCCGCCCTCTGAGGTCGGAGCGGCGTCGGGGCGGCCCCGCCCAACCCAGAGCCGCGAAACCTCACTTGACGTCGGTGAGGGCGGCGCAGACATCCGCCAGAGGGATAGCCGTGCACCCCCCGCTCTCACACCGGCCCGAGCCGCATTCCACGGCCGTGGTGCAGCTGTCCCCGGATGCCTTCACCGGCTGGCACGTGGTCTCGCAATAGCTGTCGGGGGGACACACGCCGTCTTCGGGCGCGCCGCATGCCGCGCCGAGAGAAAGCGACGGCACTTGGGCGCAAACGTCGTTCCGGCACACGCCCGTGAGCCCACTTCCACTGCGGCAAGCGCCGTCGAAGGTACAGCCGAAGCCCGACTGCACCGAGCCCTCGAGGACGAGCCCGCACGGGCCGGCTCGCGTCGTGCCGTCCGCGGTCGGCACGAGGCAGCCTTCGTACGCGCCCTGGCTCGACTGGACGCAGCGTGCGGCGGCCTCTTTCTCGAAGACCATGCCGCGGTTGAGCGCGTTGTACGTGCTCTCCAAGCAGCCGGCTTCGTACTTCACGACGCAGTCCGCTTCGCTCAATGAGCAACACGCGGCCAGGTTGCCGCAGCTAGCTTCCGCGGAGCGCCGACAGAAGCCCTCCGGAGTCAGGCTCGCGTCTTCCGACTCGCTCCTGCAAGCCGTGCCCGCCGCGAGCGCGAGCGCGGGCAGCACGACGAAGAGCGTCCGAAGTGTACGAAAACCAGACACGCGCGACGCAAATTCTACCCTGTGAAAATTCGACCCCATGTGCTCAGCCTTCCTCGCGCTGCGCGTTCGACGGTGTGGATGGCCGATCGACGCGCGGCTTGGCAAAGCACAGCAAACGACATGCCACGTGCGGCCCTCAGCGAATCGTGACGACGACGTCTTCTCCTCGGACGGCGATCTCGAAGCGTTCCAGCGAATGGCCGGAGCAGGGACCCCACTCGCAGAAGCCGGTCCGAGGGTGGAACAGCGCGCCGTGATTTTTGCACACGATGCGGTCGAGGGAGACGTCGTAGAAGTCCCCCATGCCGTAGTCCAGATCCACGCTCCAGTGGGGGCAGGAGTTGGCGAACGCGTAGAGCTCTTCGGCGTGGCGGAGCACGAAGCCTTCTTCCGGCATCTTCCCCCGCTGAAAGGGGAAGCGCGTCGTCTCGCCGTTTTGAAGGCGAACCGCGCCGGGGACCACGACTGAGAGAGGAGCCCCGGCGCTTTCTGTTTCGCGCGTCACACGCCTTCGATGCGCGCGGGCGTCGTGGTGTTCGGCCCTTCACCTTCCGCGGGCGGGGGCGCCATGATCTCGTTCATCAGGTCGCGGCACTCGGGGCGGCCTTTGAGGTGCGCGATGAGCACCGCCGACGCGTCCAAGAAGATTTTCTCGAACTTGAGGCCTTCGCGCGCGCGCGCGGCGACCTTTTCTCGGCCGGATGCGAGGTCCTCTTCCAGCGCTTCGGCGTAGCGAGCGAGCTGACCGCGCAGCTCTTCGATTTGACGACGAAGATCAGCCGCGCTGGCTTCGCGGGCCATGCGCCGCGTTTCTCGCGTTTTCAGCCACTGGCGCTGCGCTTCCACCATCGCGGCGGCGGCGCCGGCGGCTTCGAAGATCGCGCGCGTGCCTTGGCCGGCCCGATCCGCGCGATCCGCCACGCCCACCTTCTCTTCGGCGATTTGTTGGGCGCGCGACAGCTCTCGCCGCGCGGATTCTTCTTCTTCGCCGTAGGCGGCGGCTTCCCGCAAAGAGCGAGACTCTTCGTGCGCGAGCTCTTCCACCTTACGGCCGATTTCGGCGCGGAGGGCGCGACCACGCCGCTCCAAGGCTTCTAGCTTGCGGGTGTGGCTGGCGACCTCGCCCTCCAAGCCGTTGGCCTTGGCCGCGACGTCCCACACCGCCGTCATTGACTGCGAGATCTCTCCCGGAGCGTTGGCGGACGGGTAGGCGCGAGCGACCATCCGAGAGAACAGGCCGGCGCGCGTTGCCCACTCTGCGACCGGGAGCGTCTTCGGCGGCGGCGGCGGCGGCGGCGCGGCAACAGGAGTGGATTCCCCGCCCGCGTTGGTGCCGCCTTCTTTGTCCCACGACGTGCTGGGTAGCGAGCGCTGGAGCTGCTTGAGCTCTTCGAGCAGATGGTGGCCGTCGCGGTAGCGCTTGCGCGGATCCTTTTCAAGAAGGCGGAGCACGATGCGCTCTGCGACAGGGTGACAGTCCTTCTTGACGCTGGTCGGGCGCGGCGCGGGCGCGGTGCGCTGCATCTCCAGTAGCGTCTCGCGATCGCCCGCGCGGAACGGCAGCTGCCCGGTGAGCATCTCGAAGAAGAGCACGCCGAGCGCGTAGAGGTCCGACTGCGGACCTGCTTGTTCGCCGCGCGCTTGCTCCGGCGACATGTACTCGGGCGTACCGAACACGGCGCCCTTTGGCGCGAGGCGTGGGTCGTGCGCGAGCGCCGCGAGACCGAAATCCAAGATCTTGACGAAGTCCTTACGGCCACCGCGCGCGGTGAGCAGGATGTTGTCGCTCTTCAGATCGCGGTGCACGACACCCAAGTCGTGCGCGCGAGACAGCGCGGCGCCCATCTGCTCCAAGATGTCCACCGCGCGGGAGAGCGGCAGTGGGCCGCGCGCGAGCTCGGACGAGAGCGGCGTGCCGACCAGGTACTCCATGACCAGGTACAGCTCGCTGTCGTCCGTCTCCCCGATGTCGTGGATGTCGATGATGTGGGCGTGGTCGACGCGATTGGCGGCGCGCGCTTCGCGCAACATCCACGCGCGGAGGTGAGTCTCCCCGCGGAGGTCGGGCCGGATGAGCTTGACGGCTACGACGCGGTCGATGAGCACGTGGCGGGCTCGGTACACGATGCCCATCCCGCCCTCGCCGATGCGCGCCTCGAGCCGATAGCGGCCGGCGATGACCTTGCCAAGCGCGGGATCGTCCGCCCGCTTACGAGAAGTCCCAGCCCTTGGGGGCGCTGGTTGTGCCATGTGTCCGTTCCAAACCTGGGGTGGTGAAAAGCCTGACCGCCAAGCTTAGCCACAACACCCCCGGATTACCACAGGGCTTCTTTACGCTCGCGCGCGTTTCGGCCACATGGCGCGTGGCGCGCCCGGCCGGACCCGCTCAGAACGCGACGTCGATGACGGGGATGCGCACTTCGGTCGCGTCCGGCGCGCCGAAGACGAGCCGCTCCGTGCGAGTGTAGGCTTGCCGCACCTCGATGTTCGGAACGCCGAGCGCCAACCGCGCGTCTTTGACTCCGAAGAGCGCAGGGGGTGGGAGCTGCAACGACAAGCGCCGCTCCGAGCGCAAGTAACGGCGAGTGGTGGGCGGAGGCGCTGCCGGTGCAGCGTCAGCTGGAGGCGGAGCCACGACGGGCGGCTCTGAACGAGGCGGCGCGGCGGCGGGCGGCGGCGCCGCGTCCGTCGGCGCGGGCGGCTCCGCAACGGGCTCGTCTACCGGGGGTTGGTCTTGCAGGTACGCCTGGGGCGGCTCGTAAGCCGTCGCGTTGAGCACGGCGACCACGGTGGGAATGGCAAACACCAGACCGCCCGCCAGCAGAAGCATGGAAGCGCGGGGGCTGTCCTGCTGCTCCACGAAGTAACCGCCGACGCCGCCCGCCGCGCCGCCGGCCAATCCGCCGACGAAGTAGGCCCAGGTCGGCTTCACTCCGAAAGCCGCCTCGGTCACCATGACGAGCTCCGCGCCCATGAGCGCGCCGCCGACGATACCCTTGCCGGTGGGCGATACCTCCGCTTCACCCGTAGCGTGCGCAGCGAGAGGAGTGAGCGTCGCGGCGGCGAGGGCGAGAAGCGAGGTCAGCGTGCGCGTCTTCATAGTCCCAATCTCCAAGTAGCTTCGATGCACCAGTCGGACGAAGGTTCATCGACCGTTCTGGCTGCGAAAGCGAGGCCCGAGCATAGGCGTGGCTCGTTTCTGGAGCAAGCGCGGGTATTTCGCTACAAAGCCCTGGCATGAAGGAGTACCGGCCGCAGCTCGGCAGATTTTTTATCTGCTTGCCGCTCTGCGCGCTCGCCGTGGCGCTTTTGGGCGTGCTGCGGCTCCGACACCAATTTCCAGGGGCGGGGGGTAGCCCCGGCCTTCTCGTGCCATTTTTGCTACCCGTGGCGGGTCTCGCCCTCGAGGCCGGCGGGCTGGTGGCACTGACCTACGCGCAGCTCGGAAGCTCGCTCGGCGCGCCGCGGCCGAACGCGACGTCGCGCGCTCGCGCCGCCTTCCCGGCGCTGCTGTCGCTCGCCGCCGTGCTCTTGGTGGCGGAAGCCATACCTCGTGGCACCGAGCACCCCGGTGCGTTCGCGAACGAGCTCCTGGCGAGCGCACGCGGAAGCTGCACCGATGGCGCGGTCGTCCCGGTGCCGCTGCTCGGCCTCAGCGTGCGCTGCGGGGAGCCCCAGCGCATAGAAGGGCCGATGCCGGGGGTTTCCTCCGTGCAGGTCGCGATGAACGAGCTCGCTTTCTCGGACGATCTGCGGAGCGTGCAGATCGGTGCGCTGGAGCTACGCGCGGCGCGGGCGCTCAAGGTCACGCTGCGCGCGGGCACCGCACGCGTCGCTGGGCTGGCGCCGTGGTCGCGCTCGCCTCGCTTCTCTGCGGTGGGAAGGTTCGGGATCTTGCTCGCTCTCGGTGGCGCGTTGTGGCTGGCAGGCGTCCTGCTCGTGCGACCACCGCCGTCCAGCTCGCCCCCTTCGCGGCGCACAGCGCTTGCGCTCCGCTGGCTTTCGCGGGCGCTCCTCGCCTTGCCCGGAGCGCTCACGGCGGGGATCTTCATCTCGCTCGACCAGGACCGCGCCGCGCCGGTCATGTACCTCGGGGCGGCGCTCGCCGGAGCGCTCGCGCTGGCCCTCGTGGTGGGGGTGCTGGTGCCGCGCGTGCCCCAAATCTTCAATTCTTTCCGTATCTTCTGATTCGGTTTGCTGGGCTGCTTGGCTGGTGGTACCAGCTGAGCCCGTCCCCACGTTTCGTGTCCCTCATCCTCTTAGCTCTGCTGCTGTTCTTGCTCTTCGGCGGTAGCCGTATCGGCGCCGCGGGCAAGGGCCTCGGCCAAGCCGCTCGTCATGTGAAGCGAGCGCTCGCGGACGAGGAAGAGACACGAAACGCCGTTCCGAAAACTCCTCCGCCGGCCATGATCGAATCGTCCGAGAGCAAAGAGCCGAAGCTTTTACCTGCCAAGGGCGAGTCGAGCGCGTCGTCCGGAGGCGAGTCGTGACCCCGCCCGACGCAGGCGCGCTCACGCAAACCGAGTCTCACTCCGCGCGGCTGGCGCCCTTCGCGTCGCGCGCTCAGCTCTCCGCGCTGTTGGAGCTGACCAAGCCGAGCATCACCACCTTGGTGATGGTGACCATGGTGTCCGGCGCGTTGTCGGCGTCCCAGCCCATCATCGGGGCGGACCTCGCGCTCTCCATGTTCGCGACCGCGTGCGTCGTCGGCGCCGCCAACGCGTTCAACATGTGGATGGAGCGGGATTCGGACGCGTTCATGTCGCGCACGCGCAAGCGTCCGCTCCCCACCGGTCGCCTCACCCCTGAGGTGGTTCTCGGTTTTGGCTCCGTCCTGGCCGTCGTCGGGCTCACGCTCCTGGCGACGTTCGTGAGCTCTCTGGCCGCGCTGCTCGGCTGGGTGGCGATGTCGTCTTACGTGCTCGCTTACACCCCGTTGAAGCGCGTCACCCCGTGGTCGCTCCACGTGGGCGCGGTTCCGGGCGCCATCCCGCCGCTCATCGGCTGGGCCAGCGTCACCGGCTCCCTCTCGCGCGAAGCCTTTGCGCTGTTCGCCATCATGTTCGTCTGGCAATTGCCGCATTTCCTCGCCATCGCTTCCTTTCGGGCGGCGGAGTACGAGCGCGCGGGGTTGAAGGTGATGCCTAACGTGAATGGCGTGCGCGCCACGGAGCGAGCCATCATCGGCTACAGCGTGCTGCTCGGCTTGGTGGCGCTCGTGCCGTGGGCGCTCGGCATGGCTGGCATCGGCTACGGCATCGTGGCGCTGCTCGCGTCGCTCGCCTTCCTGGGCGTAGCGCTGCACGGTCGCGGCCGTCTGGACCCGCACCGTTGGGCTCGGCGCCTCTTCATCGCGTCCATGCCCTACCTGGTCGTGGTGTTCGCCGCGTTCGTCGCGAGCCGTGTCTGAGCCGGCATGAGTAAAGACAGCGGCGTTCCCACCGGTCGTTTGGGGCGCTTCGTCAAGCTGGCGGGGGTAGGGGCTCGCGCCTCGGTGGACATGCTGGCGCGCAAAGGGTCGGAGAAGGTCGCCGAGCGCACCGCGGAGGTGCTCGGAAACCTGCGTGGTCTCGCGGCCAAGCTCGGCCAAACTGCGAGCTACGTGGACGGCTTCGTGCCGGAGACGCACCGCGCCGTTTACGAAAAGGCGCTCGGCGCGCTACGAACGGCCGCTCCGCGCTCGGCGCCAGAAGCCGTCCGCGCGGTCGTGGAGGCCGAGCTGGGCGCGCCGCTCGATAAGCTTTTCGAGCGCTTCGAAGAGTCGCCGTTCGCCAGCGCCTCTATCGGCCAAGTGCACCGCGCGGTGTTGCCGAACGGTGAGGTCGTCGCCGTCAAAGTGCAGCACCCGGGTATCGACGACGCCATCGAGAGCGATCTCTCCAACGTGGGCCTGCTCGAAGGCTTCATCGGCGCGCTGGGGCCCCGGGCGTTGAACTCGGGCGCGGTTTTGGAGGAAGTGAAGACGCGCTTCCGAGAAGAGCTCGACTACCGACTCGAAGCGGAGCGACAAGAGCAGTTCCGCCAGTTGCACGCTGGGGACTCGACCATTGCGATTCCGCGCGTGGTCCGCGAGCGCTCCGCTCGTCGCGTGCTCACGATGGAGCTGGTGTCGGGCGCGACTTTGGAGGAAGCCGCCCTCGCGACGCCGGAGCTACGCACGCGCTACGCGCAAACGCTGTGGCGCTTCGTGTTCAAGGGCAACCTGGTGGGCGGCATGTTCAACGCCGACCCTCACCCTGGCAACTACCTGTTTCAGCCCGACGGCACCGTCACGTTCCTGGATTTTGGCTGCATTCAGCCGATCGTCGGGCATCGCCTGGAGGACGCGCGGGAGCTACACCGCGCCGCGCTCCGTCGGGACGACGCCGCGTTCCGGCGCGCCGCCGCCGTCATCCTCGAGTCCAAAGGCGGCAGCTACGAAGCCGCCGCTACCGCCTACTCTCGGCGCTGCTTCGAGCCGGTATTCGGCTCCCCGTTTCACATCACGTCCGAGTTTGCGACGTCGCTCGTGAGCGAGATCAAGACCGTGAAGGATCAGCTGTTCGCGAAGGATAAAAGCTTCGTGCCGCTGCCCGCGGGCATGCTGTTCATGAACCGGCTGCAGTTCGGCTTTTACTCCGTGCTCGCTCGGCTAGACGTGCGCGTCGACTATGCAGCGGTAGAGCGCCGGTTTTTGGAAGAAGCGGGCCTGCTCTGAGACAACCCGGCTCAGCGCCGGGAAGAGCTCTTCGAGGCGACGCTGTCCCCGACCGCTTCTTCTTCCGGTGTGACTCGGTTGAGGCGGGCACCGGAGCCGCTGGAGCGACCGCGGGGCGCGGGAGCCATCTGGCTGACGGGGGGGGCGGTGGGGAACGGCTCCAGCGCGGCCACCACTTCCTCGAGGGCCTGCGCTTTGTCCAGCACGACTCCGAAGCGCTCGGCTCGCTCGCGCTGGGCGCGGTCCAGCGAGCCCGTGTAAAACACCACGTTGCGTACGGCGCCCAACCGCAGCAGCTCGTCCGCCAAGTCCGCCCCGTTGCCGTCCGGCAAATCCAGATCCAACACCGCGACTTGAAAGCCGGGCCCGGAAGCGCGCGCGGCGCGACACGTCTGGGCCAAGCTCACCGTGTAGCCCTCCCGAAGTAACCGGCGAGCGATTGACCGCGCGACGACCGGGTCGTCTTCGACAATCAAAGCTCGGGTTGGCTCGGAGAAGGGCATCACGCGACCGCTAGTTCGAACGCGCGAAAGGCTATCAGCTTTCAGCGGAGCTGAACATATGTCCGGTGGAATGCGCCGAAATTGCAAAAGATTCGGCGGTCTACACCCAGACATTCATGCAGGAGGTGAAGGTGGGGACGTGTCGGCGATCGCCATTTGCTCGCTCGGCGCGCCCGTCGTCGAGCTCGAAACGGCTGCGTTCGCGGCGGAGACTGGGCGTACGAACGGGAGGTAAAGGGCAGCCAGCTCTAGCATCAAGGAGGGGACGGGGATGTCCAACGCGCCGCGCGCGGCCAGACACGCGGCCAAGATCAGCCCGAGCTCGCCACCGGTGGCGAGCGCTGCCGCGGCCGTGAGGAGCGCGCCTGCGTTGAGCAAGTGCGAGAACGCGAGCGGCAAAATCGAGCTCTGCTCTCGCGAGAGGCGCTCCAATCCGCGACCGAGCAGCACGGAAACGGTGCTGGCGCCCGGCGCGGAGGCGCGCAGCGACGACACGACCAGGAGCGCCGCCACGCCGAGCAAGGCCGGCACGACGATGCGCCCGTGCTTCGTGCGTAGGCGCAGCCACACGAGCGCGAGCGCGAGCGCGACCAAATCCAGCGCGACGCCGAGCGTCTCGATCCATTGCGCGGTCCGGAAAGCGAAGATGTCCAGCGCGTCCGACGCGTCCTGCGTGAGCTTGCGCGACAAGACGTGCACGAGGCCGGCGATCGAGACCAGGCCCAGCACCAACGCGCCCGCGCGCTTGCTGCGATCTACGAGGCTGTGCCGGGCTGACAACGCGCCGACCACAGCCGACGTGATGCCGAGCAGCAGCGCGAGGAACGGCTGCAGGGGGCGGAAGCTGGCGAGCAGCAGCAGCAAACAGCCGAGCGCCACTGCGGGCACGACCACGACCCGTGCCACTAAAGGCGCGCGCGGCGCCGCGACGAGCAGCGTTCCCAGTCGCGCCAAGCCTGCGACGAGGCCAGTCGCCGCGAGCATGGTGAGCAACGCGGTTAGCCTCCCGGTCCAAACGATGGTGCTCTCGATGCCGACCATGAGGCCCGGGAGGGCCGGAGCGAGGCAGCGTGCCATCACGCTCGCGGCGAGGCCGAGCGCTACGACCACTCGCAGCGGTACGCCGTTGTCGATCGGCCTATCGGTCACCAGGGCTTTGCTACCACCAAACCGCGACCAGGAGCGAGCCCAGGTCGATCGATCAGCCGGGCGGAGCGGGGACGACCCGAGGAGGCGGCTCGACGCGCCCGTGCCGTTCACCCGCCGGCGGCGCGGTCTCGTCCGGCCCTCGGAACGGCGGGAGCGGCGGCGTGGTCGGAGCTGGCGCCGGCTTGGGCTGCACGTTCAGGATGAACGGGTGGGCGAACATGGTCGAGCACGCCATGTCGTCCCTTCGGAACTCCCAGTGAAGGTAGACGTTGCCGTCCGGCGAGACGATTTCGGACGGCGGGGTACCGAACGGCGCGGCGCGGTCCACGGCCGCGATGGCGCTGATGTCGAAGGCCGTGATCCCACTGGTGCGGGTCACGCCCCGCCGCACCAGTCGTCCCTCTTCCCGCTCGACGACGATTTCGAGCGCCGTGATCAGGTTGCGGTCGTTCATCGGGTGGGACGAGGGGAGGCGGTCCAGGGAGCTCAGAAAGGTGTCCGCGAAGATGGGGTGGATCCGGTTGTGGATCTGCGTGAGGTACGCCGCGAACGGCACGGCGGCGGTATTGAGCGCGGTTTGATTGCCGGGCTTTACGCTCGGCACGTAGTTTTCGATCGCGCTTCGGTAGCGTTCGAGGCTGGGAGTCGCCCAGCTGCCGCGGTGCGCGCTGCGTCGCCGCTCGCCGTCCGCGCGGCGTAGCCGAGACATTTCGTCGGAGCCAACCGCCTCCGTCGCCATGTTCGGCGTGAGGTTGAGCGCGACGCCGTTGGCAGTACGCCCCGAAGCGCCCAGCCCCAGCGACTCCAGGAGCGAGCGCGGCCGTCGCGGCGGGAGCCGCTTCTTCGCTTTCTGAGCGCGCTGCTCGGGCGTCGCGGCTTGAGGTTTGGCCACCGTGAACGAGCCGTCGTTGCTGGCGACGGTCTCGGGGGAGCCCGTGTGCTCGTGCGTCGCCGACTTTGCGACTTGATTGCGGTCTTGAGATTCGGTCGTGGCCTTGGCGGGCGCCTTTTCCACTTGCGAGCCCGGCGCTCCCGGTGCGGCGGCGGCCGCAGCGCCTTGTTTCGGCGCGGGCGTGGCGGCAGTGGCGCGCTCTGCTTCCGTGGCGTGCGAACCGCCGGGCGCGAGGTCCTTCGAGCCGGGCAGGTCCATGTCCTGCCGCACGCGCGTCTCTTCCGCGTTGCCGGGATCTTCCTTCGGCCCGCTCGGCGCGGTCCCGGGGGTCGGCTGCTTGTCGTTCTGGTCCGTGGACGTGATCTGCGCGCGCGTCTCTTGCTCGACCCGGTTCGCTTTGTCCGAGATGTAATTAGCGTCCGGATTGTCCTTCTGCTTCTCGTCCTCGACGTGCTGCTTTACCGCAATCTTGTTGGGCATCACCAACTGCGGGATCGGCTTTGCCGGATCAGCGGGCTGCGCGGGCTTGGTCTCGTCCGGCTTCTTTGCGTCGTTCTTCTCTTCTTCTTTCTCTTCCGGATCGGGCTTCTTCTTTTCCTCTTCCGGCTTTACGTCCGCCTTCTTCGGCGGCTTCTTCTGTTCGTCGATCTTGTCGGGCGCTTCTTCGACGTCGTCCTTCGTGTCCTCGGCGGCGGAGTCGTCCGGCTCTTTGTCCTCCGCCTTCGCCTCTTCTTCGTCCGTCTCGCCGTCGTCGATCACGATCTCTACCGGCGGCGCGATGGATCCCTTCACGTGACTTCGGATGCCAGCCGCGAAGCGCCCGACGTCCAGTCGCTCTTCGATCAAGCGCGCAGCTTGGTCGGCGCCACCGCCCCACATGAGGTGCGCGAGCACCGCGGAGGCGGCCCAGAGAAAGAGCGGGATGCTCGCTTCACGGCGCATGGGCTATGGGGGGGACACGGATCGCCGGGCGAACGGCCGGCTCATGACGACAAAGCTATCACCCGCGACGGGTAGCAGCAACGCACAGAAAGGCCTCGACCATGTCGTCTCACGCTTTCGTAATACCGGCGAATTGTTCGGCAATCTCCGCCGGCGTCCAAATCCCCGGTTCTTCGTCTTTGTGACGACCGGCGCTCTCCACGAGCTTGAATTGGCTGATACGAGCTCCTGCCACCGAGAGCGTGACCCCCGTGACCTCGCGGCTGAGGTCGCTCGCTAGGAAGACATGGACCGGCGCGACGTGCTCCGGCGAGAGCGAGTCGCCGATCTTTTCGAACAAGGGCAGGTCGTCCGTGAGGCGCGTCTTCGCGAGCGGCGCGACCGCGTTCACGCGGATGCCGAACCGTTGCAGCTCGATCGACGCGGTGCGAGTGAGCCCGTAGATGCCGGCCTTCGCCGCGGAGTAATTGGACTGACCGAAGTTGCCGACCAGGCCCGAGACGCTCGTCGTGTTCACGATCGAGCCTCCCTGACCCTGATCTTTGAGCTTGGCGGCCGCCGCGCGCAAGCACAGGAAGGTGCCGGTTAGGTGCACGTCGACCACGGCTTGAAAGTCCGCGAGCGTGAGCTTGAGCAGGGTCTTGTCCCGCAAGATGCCGGCGTTGTTGATGAGCACGTCCAACCGCCCGAACGCGTCGCTCGCGCTCTGCACGATGCGCTCCGCGGAGGCTTCGTCGCTCACGCTGTCGTAGCTCGGCTCGGCTTTGCCACCGGCGGCCCGAATCTCCGCGACCACCGCGTCCGCGGCGTCGCGGCTTGCGCCGACGCCGTCGCGCGCTCCGCCGTGGTCGTTCACCAGCACGCTTGCGCCTTCTCGAGCCAGCGCGAGCGCGGTGGCGCGACCGATTCCGCCGCCGGCGCCCGTGACGATCGCGACTTTGCCGTCGAGGAGACTCATGGCCGGTCGATGTACTTCTAGCCCGAATGAATGACAAGCGCGGCTCGCCCCGCGCCCGGGCTCCGGCTATGCTGCGCCCCCCTCAATGACCGGTTCGACCCGACGCCTGCTCGTCACCAGCGCGCTGCCCTACGCCAACGGCCACATCCACCTCGGGCACTTGGTCGAGTACATCCAGACGGACGTCTGGGTGCGCTTCCAGAACCTGCGCGGCCACCGCGCCACCTACATCTGCGCGGACGACACCCACGGAACCGCGATCATGATGCGCGCGCGGCAGGAGGGCCGCCCCGAAAAGGAGCTCATCGCCGCGATGAGCGAGGCGCACCAACGAGATTTCGCAGGCTTCCAGATCCGCTTCGACCATTACGGCTCGACCGACTCGGACCACAGCCGAAAGCTTTGCGAGCGTATCTGGTCCGCGCTTCGAGCCGCGGATTTGATCAAAGAGCGCGAGGTGACGCAGCTGTACGACGCGCAGGCGCAGGTGTTCCTCGCCGACCGGTTCGTGAAGGGCACGTGTCCCAAGTGCGGCACCCCCGATCAGTACGGTGACTCGTGCGAGAAGTGCAGTAGCACCTACTCCGCGCAGGAGCTCATCGACCCGGTCAGCACCCTCAGCGGCAGCAAGCCGGAGGTTCGAAGCTCGTCGCACTTGTTCGTCGAGATCGAAAAGCTGCGCCCCTTCCTCACGGAGTGGACGCAAGAGCCCGGGCGCCTCCAACCCGAAATCGCCAACTACCTCAAGGGGCACTTCCTGGCCGAGGAGCTGCGGGATTGGGACGTGTCGCGTCCGGCCCCATACTTCGGCTTCGAGATCCCGGACGCGCCCGGGCACTTTTGGTACGTGTGGTTCGACGCGCCCATCGGTTACATGGGCTCGACCGCAGAATGGTGCGAAAAACAAGGAAACGGGGAGCGCTTCGAGGACCTTTGGCAGAACGACAAGGTCGAAATTCACCATTTCATCGGTAAGGACATCGTCTACTTCCACACGCTGTTCTGGCCGGCCATGCTCAAGGCTTCCGGCTTCCCGCTGCCGAAGCGCGTGCAGGTGCACGGCATGCTCACCGTCAACGGCGAGAAGATGAGCAAGTCGCGCGGCACGTTCGTGCTCGCGTCCACGTACTTGAAGCACCTGGACCCTGCCTACCTCCGCTACTACTACATGGCGAAGCTCGGCTCGCGCGTGGAGGACCTGGACCTCAACGTGGAGGAGCTGGTCGCGAAGGTGAACTCCGATCTGGTTGGCAAGGTCGTCAACCTCGCTAGCCGTACGGCGCGCTTCGTGACCGAGCTGTCCGCCGCCTACCCGGACGACGGCGGTCTGTTCGCCGCGGCCGCGGCCGCGGGGGACGAGATTGCCGACGCGTACGAGAGCTGCGACTTCGCGCGAGCGATGCGCACCATCATGGCGCTCGCCGACCGCGCCAACGAGCTCGTCGACCAGAAGCAGCCCTGGGCGCTCAAGAAGTCGCCCGAGAAGCTGGACGAGCTGCGTGACGTGTGCACGATCATCCTCAATCTCTATCGGCAGATCGTCGTCTACCTGACGCCGGTGTTGCCGCAGCTCGCAGAACAGAGCCGGGCCCTGCTCGGCGCGCCGCTCCAAAGCTGGGAAGAAGCGAAGACGCCGCTTTTGTCCGTCAAGCTCGGCGAGTTTTCCCACCTGATGCAGCGTGTCGACCCGAAGAAGCTCCAAGCCATGATCGAAGAAAGCAAGCCCGAAGCCCTGCCCGAAGCTCCTGCCGCCGCCACCGAGGGTGCAGCTCCTGCTCTCGCCGACGACGGCGCGGCGCTGGCCGCCGAGCCCCTCGCGGCCGAGTGCAGCATCGACGACTTCACGAAGGTGGACCTGCGGGTCGCGCGCGTCATCAACGCCGAGCACATCCCGGACGCGAACAAACTGCTCAAGCTCACGGTGTCGCTCGGCGGGGACACCACGCGCACGATCTTCGCCGGTATCAAGGCGGCGTATGCGCCCGAGCAGCTGATCGGGCGCCTCGTGGTCGTCGTTGCGAACTTGGCCCCGCGGAAGATGAAGTTCGGCGTCTCGGAGGGCATGGTGGTCGCCGCCGGCGCGGGTGGCAAAGAGGTGTACGTCCTATCGCCGGACAGCGGCGCCAAGCCTGGTCACCGCGTTCACTGAGCCGCGCCGCGACTCTTAGTCATCCTTGTCGCTGTCATCGGTCGCGTCGCCGCCGTCTTCCGCCTTCGCTCCCCCCGCGGACGGCTCCGGTGAGACCGGCGTGTGTCGTGCGCGCTCCTTTTTATGACGGCGCAGTCGAGGCTTCGCTCGTGCGTCGGCTTTGCTGCTGACGGGCAGAAAAACGAGCACGTTGCTATTGATGACGAGGTCCGGCTCGAGCTTGCGCAGCGCGCGATAGCAGCTTCTCGAGCGTTGCCACTGCGCCAAGTGGATGGCGATGGCGGTTTTGCCGAGTTTGCCGCGGCAGCTCAGGCCTCTCACGGCAATGCCGTGCCTCTGTAGCTCCGCTCTGCTGAATGAATGGCGCGGTACGTACGCGATTTTCCGAATGCTGCGCTGCTTCAGTGCGGCGGCGAGGGCCGCGCCGTCTTGTCCCCAGTCTTCGGCCACGGCGCCCGCTTGCCGCCCCCAATCGTTACCGACCAGCACGTTGAAGTCCCCCACGAACGCGGGAAACGCCAGCGCGACTCCGGCAAGAAGCGACACACCGGCGAGGGCCCCGAGGCCCGCAACCACCGGTCGCCAGCGCCGGATGTGACGTTCGGCGAACTCCACGATCACGGAGGTTGCGCGCCCCCCGAGCACCAGCAGGCACATGACTGTCGGCAGCACGTGCCGTACGCCGATGTTGATGCTGCTCCTCATGGCGATGGCCAGGAAGCCCAACGCCATCAGCAGCAGCCACTTGCCTGGGCCCCTCAGCATTTTTCGTGGGCCCAGTGCGAAGCCGACGAGCAGCAATGGCAGCAACAGAGCTTGCGGCTTACCGAGCAACATGAACGGAAAGTAGAGCATGTTGCCCGCGCTCGACCGTGTCCCGAACCACGGCCCGGCGTGCCCCTTCTCGCTCTTGACGCGAATTGCCTCCACGCTTCGTAAGAAGTTCCGCGGGAGGGGCACGCGCCAGGAGCTCGGCCAGTGCTCGAGGAACGGGACGGCGTAGTCGTGATCCGCGACCGCGCCTGGGTTTGCGTAGTCTACGGACGCGAGCTCTCGAGGGGTGAGGAAACTGTGATGAAAGCGGTAGATGGCGTTCGCCGCGAGCAGCACCATGAACGCGATGAACGCGTAGTCGCGAAGCAGCCGGAGCGCGGCGCGAGCCCTCGAGCCGTCCGCGTAAACGCCGCGCCGGCGCACCAAGTACCAGATCGGTAGCGGCAGCAGAATCATCACCACCACCAGGCCGCTCACTTTGGCGATG
Organism: Polyangiaceae bacterium; assembly: GCA_029266615.1. Classification (GTDB taxonomy): domain Bacteria; phylum Myxococcota_A; class Polyangia; order Polyangiales; family Polyangiaceae; genus PMG-095. The sequence goes on along the minus strand of JAQSWN010000133.1, from coordinate 4,239 downwards.
GGAAGCGCGGCGACGCTCAGCGCAGCGAGGAGCAAGCGCCAGATCGTCCCGTGCTCCAAGTACGCGAGCACGGCCGCGAGCGACAAAATCGTGAATGCTGCGACCGCGAAATCGTTCGTTACGAGCCCGGCGTGCGCCAGGACGATCGGACACGTCGCGTACAGCGCTCCCGCGGCGAGGGCCGTGATGTCGTCGAATTGCCGGCGCAGCCACGCGACCAAAAATATGAGGAGCGCGCTGCTCCAGGCGGCATTCATGAGCCGCCCTTGGCGTAGGTAGCCGCGACCCTTCTCGTAGTCGGGCGCGATATAAGTGCTCGTGGCGCGCGCCAACGCGCCGCGCGACCAACCCGCCCGCTCCTCGAAGCGCGGATTGGTAGTGAGCGCTACGGGCAGCATGGCGAGTGCTTGCGCGAGGGGAGGGTGCGGGTAATTGAGGCGCGTGTCCGGAGCCCGCAGCGCGGCCATCCCGCGAGTGACGTGCTTGTACTCGTCGCAGGTGGGCGAGTTGTGGGGCTCTGCAAGCGCGATCGTGAGCCACGCCAGTAGCGCGAGCGCAATCGCGCCCAGCGTGACACTGTCCCATTTCCAGCCCATCGTTCGAGCCAACTCTCGAGCGCGATCCCACGACGTCAACGAGTGCCTCCTAACGAGGCTCGTGTACAATGTGTGCCACGAGCTCGAATCCGGCGGCGGCGTCGATACGCTGGTCCGCGCGGGTTCGCCCTGCACCGAGCTCGATCGCCAAGAGACCGAGAGCGCGCGCGTCGATGCTCGAAACATAGCCGCCACGTGAGGCGCGCAGCACATGGCGAACCTTGGCCGTCGGTAGCCGCTTCGGGTCGTCGACGACGCGTGGGTCACCACCTTGCAGCTCGACCAGCTTTCGAAACACGGCCAGGGCCGACCCGTCCTCCAGCGCGCGCTCGAGTAGGACCAGCGCTTGCCTTCGCGTTTTGCAGCGCTTGCCCACGACCAGCATTTCCGCACCGAGCTCCAACGTCAGCTCGCGCGTATCCGCGGGGCCGCCGTTCTTCAGCACTTCGATCGCCTCGCGCGTCTCCAGCGCGTTGCCGATGGTCCCTCCAATCGGCGCGGACATGTCCGTGATCAGCGCCGAAACGCGCTTACCGGCGCCCTTTCCAACCAGAACCAGCTCTCGCGCGAGCGCCCGCGCGCTCTTCAGGTCTTTCATGAAGGCGCCGCCGCCGCACTTCACGTCCAACACCAACCCGTCGATGCCTTCGGCTAGCTTCTTCGATAAAATGCTGGCGACGATGAGCGGAATGCACTCGACCGTCGCGGTCACGTCCCGGAGCGCGTAGAGGCGACGGTCAGCCGGCGCGAGCTCCGCGGTTTGCCCAATCAGGCAAGTGCCTACTTCTCGCACGATGGTCTCGAAGCGCTTGGCGTTCAGATCGACACGAAAGCCCGGGATCGCCTCCAGTTTGTCCAGGGTACCGCCGGTGTGGCCGAGGCCGCGCCCCGAGATCATCGGCACGTGGACGCCGCACGCGGCGACGAGCGGCGCGAGGCAAATGCTGATTTTGTCGCCGACCCCGCCGGTGGAATGCTTGTCCACGCGCGCGCCCTTCACGCTCGGCAGCGTGAGCACGCGGCCGGAGTGGAGCATGGCGTTCGTCAGGGCCAGGGTTTCGCCCGGAGACAAGCCGTTGAGGAACGCCGCCATCAGCCAGGCGCTCGCCTGGTAGTCGGTCACTTCCTCCGCGAGGAACGCGGCGACGAACGCCTGCACGTCCCCCGGGGCGTGCTCACGGCCGTCGCGCTTGGCGCGCAGGAATTCGACAGGACTAAAGTGGCGCGCGGCGGGCAAGGCTTGCCAATCCTGACCCGACCGAGGCTAGATTCACAGCCGAAAATGGACAAGCCGCGCGGCCGTCCCAAGGGCAAGTTCACTCAGCACCGCCGGCTCGACAAGCTGCGCGAGTTGCTCGAGCGGCATCCTCGCGGGCTCACCCTCTACGATATGGCAGGAGCGCTCGGCGTAACGGTGCGCTCGATGCGCCGCTACATGAAGGAGATCGAGCGCGACTCGGAGCTCGAGTCCGTGCCGACCAAAGGCGGCGCCGCGCTGATGTGGCGGCTCCGCTCCAACGAGACGCCGCGCAAGGTGGAGCTGCGCCGCACGCAAACGTACGCCCTGCTCGCCGCGCGGCGCCTGTTCGAGCCCATGCGCGGCTCCGCGCTCTTCGATGAGATTGACCACGCGGTGATGAAGCTCCTCGCGCTCGCGCAGCGCCCCGGCCGCGGACCCAACGCCGGGCTCGCGGACGCGCGGCTCGAAGAACGCTTTCTCTATCTGCCCCACGCGCCCAAGAACTACGCCGAACGCACGGAGGAGCTGGACGACCTCTTCCAGGCCGTGTCGGATTTGCGTCCGCTCTCACTGCTGTACAAGAGCGCGACCCGCGCCGACGAAGAGCGCATCACCATCCACCCGTATGCGCTCGTGTTGCACCGTGACAGCATTTACTGCGTCGGCTTCCACACCGGGCGCCAGGAGATCCGCACGTTCGTGCTGGATCGGATGCGGGACACGGAGTGCCTCTTCAACGAGCGCTTCGAGCTCCCGGCGGACTTTCACATCGACCAATACTTCCAAGGCGAGTTCGGCATCTGGCGCGACCCCAATCAGCAAAAGGTCGTCATCGAGTTCGACGCTCATGCGGCCGAATACATCCGCGCCCGCCGCGTCCATTCGAGCCAACGCCTCGCTACCATCGCCGGCGGGGGAGTGCGCTTGACCATGACGGTCGGAAATCTGACTCAGGTGACGAGCTGGATCCTCGAGTGGGGCGCGCGCGCCAAAGTCGTCGAGCCGCCGGAGCTCATCGAGCGCATCCGGGCCGAGCTTACCGGTGCGCTGGCCCTCTATCCGTCCGGGCCCACCGCCGACCGGTCGGCCAAGCCAGAGAAGAAGTCTAAGGCCCGCTGAGCTTCAGCCCTTGACAGACCCCGCACGAACTTCGTAAGAAGCGCGCCGTCTTCCGCGGGAGTAACTCAGCGGTAGAGTGCCACCTTGCCAAGGTGGACGTCGAGGGTTCAAATCCCTTCTCCCGCTCTACGATTCGTTAAAATTTTCAGGTGTCGAGCGGCACGAGAAAGCCGACTGCCGCGTCGGTGGGCCTCGCGTTGCGAGCGGTGGAGGTTTGGTGGCTCCGCGCCGCCAACCGGGCGCGTGCGTCTGCGCTGCCCAGTCCAAGATGCGATGAAGAGGCGCGCCGCCCGAGGACGCGCCGCATCATGCGGCTGAGAGCACGCCCGCTCCAATCGGCGACTCGAAGCCTCCTGGCTTCACCATCAACACCGAGCAGTCCACACGCGTCAGCACGTCCTCCGCCAAGCGCCCGACGAAGTGCCCCGCGCGGCACCGAGCGACGCTGCCCATGACGAGGTGTGAAAAGCGGTGGACGTTGAGCATTTTCACGATGTGGTCCGCCGGGTCACCCTCTAGCAGGTGAGCGTGCACGGAACGCGTTGCGTCCAGCTCGCTCGCGAGCAGATTTTCCATGTCATCGCGCAGGAGGCGCCGGCGGTCCGTGGCGAATCGGTCGAAGGTGTCGGCGGATAGAAAAGTCCGATAAGCCGCGGTCCGCTGGGAATCGACCACGTGCAGCACGTGGAGGTCCGCACCATGAACTTCCGCGAGCTGTCGGCTGGACGCTAGCAGCTTGCGGTTGAAGCCATCTCGACCGTCCGCTTCGTCGAGCTCCAGAGCGCACAGCACCTTCGGCACCTCGAGCAGAACGGGACGCGGACTGACCAAGAGCACAGGCATCGGGCTCTTCCGAACGAGGTGAAGGGCGGTGGAGCCGAAGCTCGTGACGTGGTTCACGTCCCGCCCCCGCGCAGCCTTCACGATAAGCCCGTGATTGCCGCGCATGGCGAGCGAGATCAGCTCGAACGCGGGCTGACCTTGCGTGACCATCACGTCCACGATGCTCTCGGCGCCGAGGGAGCCGATCTCCTCCAACAGCTGCTCTCTACGCTGCTCTTTCATCAACCGCAGCAGCTCCAACTGATTCAGGTCTGCGAGACTCGGAGGAAGCCTCGCGGGAAAGTAATGAAGCACGTCGAGCGCGGTTGCCTTGCCACCGACGTGCTCCGCCAACCTAATGGCCTCTCGAATAGCTAGTTTGCTCTCGGGGCGCCCGTCCGCGTAAACCAGTATTTTGCTCCAGTTCGACATTGTTCTCCCTCGTGCTTGCCCGATCAATGA